>CACXLY010000164.1 GCA_902768605.1 uncultured Bacteroidales bacterium | reverse complement strand
CGTGCAGGCGTCGCCCGAGTTCCGCCTCGACGAGAAATCGCTCTCCAACATGCGTGTCCGCAGCGAGAGCGGGCAGATGATTCCCATCACGCAGTACATTTCGATGGAGCGCGTCTATGGCAGCGAGGGCCTGAACCGCTTCAATCTCTTCAGCAGCATTGCCGTCATGGGACAGACCGCCGACGGTTACAGCAGCGGACAGACGCTCGAAGCCATCCGCCGCACAGCTGCCAAAGTGCTTCCCGAGGGCTATGGCTACGAGTTCGGCGGCATGTCGCGCGAGGAAGCATCGCTCGGCAACACCACCGCCATCATCTTCATCATCTGCGTCCTCTTCATATACCTTATACTGTGTGCGCTCTACGAGAGCCTCTTCATCCCCCTTGCCGTCATCCTGAGCGTGCCGTTCGGACTGCTCGGCAGCTTCCTTTTCTCGAGGATGTGGGGCTTGGAGAACAACATTTACATGCAGACGGGACTCATCATGCTCATCGGCCTTTTGGCCAAGACAGCCATCCTGCTGACCGAGTACGCCACGGAGCGACACCGCAAGGGAATGAGCATCACGATGGCCGCGATGAGTGCCGCCAGGGTTCGTCTGCGCCCAATCCTGATGACGTCGCTCACCATGATATTCGGCATGCTGCCCCTCGTCTTCTCCCACGGCGTGGGAGCCAACGGCAACATCTCGCTCGGCGTAGGTTGCGCAGGCGGTATGTTCGTCGGCACCATTGCGCTGCTCTTCGTCGTGCCCGTGCTCTACATGCCCTTCCAATGGCTCCACAGCCGCTTCGGACACATGGTGAAGAGGTAAAGAAAGCGAAATAGATAAAACGGAAACATAAGATGAACAGAACAATCATTATCGCCCTGCTTGCTCTTGTTACAGCAGCTGGGGTGGCACAGGGAAGACGGCTTCTTCAATTTGGCTCTCGACATCACGAAGGTCGAGCTGAAGGAGAACGAGACGCTCGTCTATATGACAGTCAGCCAGCGGTCGGACTACGATGACTATTGGTTCCAGTTCGCCAGCGGCTCTTATCTGAAGGCTGACGGCAAGCAGTACGCCATCACGTCTGCCGACGGCATACAGCTCGACACGCACCAGCAGACGGGTCCCGACGGCACAAGCCAGGTCGTGCTCCACTTCGAGCCGCTGCCCCTATCGACCAAGTCGTTCGACTTTACCGAGGGAGACTTCAGCGGCGCATGGTCCATCACGGGCATCAAGCCTGTAGAAGAACGCTGGCGGCAACTGCTGCCTTCCTATTGGCGCGACGAGAAGGGCGACTGGAAGATTGCCTTCCTCGAGGACCAAGCCATATATGATTGCCGGTTCTGGCGTTACAAGAAGCTCGACATCAACCAGAAGACGGGCGAGGCAGAAATGCTGCTAGAGGCAGACCCATCCCTGCCCTCCCTTAAAGGGAGAGAGTCTTTGTCCTCCCCCTTTAAGGGGGAGTTAGAGGGGGGCCGCGAGCTTCGTGTCATTGTGGGCAAGGACAAGAAGGGCAAGCGCACCATACAGATAGGCGACCAGAAGGCTTCGTACACCATGATAACCAGCCGCTTCATGCCCGACTACCCGCAAAAGGACACGCGTACGGACTTCGTAGATACCGATTACAAAGCCGACACGGTGACGGTTGTCGGGTGGATAAAGGACATGCCGGACAAGTACAAGGGCGAAAAGACCTTCGAGTTCGGCTATAACAACCTCTTTACGGGCGACGAGGAATCAGTCTATGCTGACCTCGACGAACAGGGACGCTTCAAGGTCAGCTTCCCGCTCCTGAACAGTACGGACGACCAGGAATCAGTCTATGCCGACCTCGACGAGCAGGGACGCTTCAAGGTCAGCTTTCCGCTACTGAACAGTACGGGGTTCTTCTGCGACTGGTCGCGCTGCTTCATGCGGACGATGCTCGAGCCGGGCAAGACCTACTTCCTGCTCTATGACTTCAAGGAGGGACGCCGCTACTTCATGGGCGACGACTGCCGCCTACAGAACGAGCTTTTCAAGTTCCCCGTTGACTGGCAGACAGTAAGGATGGAACGCGAGGATAAAGACTTCGACAGATACATCGCTTCGACCGACAGCCTGCTTCAGACGCAGTTCGCAAAGCAGGAGCGTCTATTCGAGGAACATCCCTCGCTCTCCAATCGCTACAGGCAATATCGCCGGGGCAACACGCTTTGGCAGCAGGCATTC
>CACXLY010000163.1 GCA_902768605.1 uncultured Bacteroidales bacterium | reverse complement strand
ATTGTATGAGAAGACTCTCCCCCGGCCCCTCCCTGTGAGGGAGGGGAGTCCGAGGGACGAGAGAACGAGGGGGCGAGGGGACGAGAATACTCCTGAGGCCGATGGTAATCTCGTTCCCACGCTCCCACGTCCTCTCGTCCTCACTTAATTCATTAATCCGAACAGTTAACCTTTAAACAAATCCTCCTCGGTACTCTCCCCCTAACAGGGGGAGCTGGAGGGGGTCTCTATTATGAAAGTAAAAGAAAAATGGCATGGTCGTGGTACGGCCACGATCTATGAGGACGATTCGATAGAGTTCCGTCCTTGTGCGAAGGGAGAGCCCTCGCAGAAAAACGTGAAGAGGTCAGGCTCTTCAAAGTTCTATGAAACGAACGGTGAAAAGGAATCGTCTTACGTGGCGCACCTGATGACTTCGAAGGAGAGCATCGACCCGGTGGGGGACATGCTGAAAGACTTCGGTACTTTGACGAAGGAGCTGCAGCCGCAGCTGCCTGATGAACCACGGACAAAACCCCTGATGAAACAGGACGGTTTGTCTGTCTATCTCGACAAGAAGGAGCACAAGTTAAGGGTGTTCTGTGAAATTCTCCTTGATACGGAAAAGACGGCCTATGCCCCTGCGGACTGGGCTTATACTATGATTGCATTCTTACTGCGTTCCAGCAACAAGGGAAAACTTCTACCAAACGATAGACAATCCCTTCCTCGCCAATGACATCAAGAAAATCCGTGCCGTCTCCGCCAAAATGGAGGCGGCCACGGACGAAAAGGTGAAGGCAAAACTGCATAATCAGAAAGGAAAGCTGAAGGCTGAGCTTCCAGCATGGGTGTTCTCTGCTGGCTTCATAGCCAAGAGCGAGAAGACGCTGAAAGGCGACAAGCGCCCATGCCGTGCAGAATGGCGCAAAAGCGAATATGCAAAGTTGAATGGACTGGTTATGCTCGACATAGACCACGAGAAAGACCCGCAAGGGCTTTTCAAGAAGATGGTGGAAGGGTATAACGAAAGTCATAACGAAAACGAAGACGAAAACTCTTGGTGCGGTGCTTTTTGCAAACACTTCGGCATTCTCTTCGTTCATGTCACATCTTCGGGTTATGGCCTGAGAATCATATTCAAGGGCAATGCTGAGCGTGGCAACATCGCCGACAATCAGGCATGGATGGCAAGGCAGTTGGGCGTGAAACTCTGCAAGGACTCCGTTCGCAATTCCTTCTGCTGCACACGCGAGGACATTATTTATCTGGAACTTGAAAATTTATTGAATTACAATGATGAAGAATTTGAGAAAAAATTCGGGGAAGACTACCGGAAAGGCAGGACTGCCCCAACAACAGAGCCAGCAGACTCCACTGGCGTGGGAGCTGTTGCAACGTTTCCGTCCTCGTATAGAGGCGTTTCGTACTTGGATATCTGCACAGGTTGGATGCGCACCTTCAGAAGAAGCTTACCTGCTGTCGGAGAGCGCAACAATGCTTATTTCGCGCTGGTTAGTCAATGTCTCAGGTATATCTGCGATTTCAACGAAGACTTCGTGGTCGGGGTCGCTCCTGATTACGGACTTTCGGAACAGGAACGACGGGCGTGTGCTCGCTCGGCTATCAGTCAGAGGCGACTTTCATCCATGCCAAAAAAGCTCCGCACCTTCCTTGAAGGCCTTGGTTGCAGGTTCGATGGAGATGCAGACGCAGCTGCCGGAACTGTGGACGCTGCTCAATGGGATTTTTCCCGTTGGTGCAAGACCTTTGGTCGCTGGTTTGACAACCCCGTCTGGAAGCCTGTCTGCGCTTACCTCCCCGAGTCTGCCCGTATCAATGGCCTATTGGCAGCTGGAAGCATGTGGGGAACATTGCTCAGTGGTTGCCATTTGAGGAACTGGTACGACGGAAGCGATCTCTATTTAACCTTTATGACCTACATCATCGGCGAAGCCGCCAGCGGCAAGGGCGACTATCGGGAGATAGACCGCCTGATTATGGAGCCTCTGCGACAAGCTGATGAACGTGGGCGTAAGGCAGAGGAAGCCTATCAGGAGAAGATGAAGCAGTTGGCTGTCTCGAAAGCCAAGAAAGATGATGTTCCCGAAGAAAAGCATTTTGCAGTTCGCTATCTGCCTACGGACACCACCTTGAAGCAGAAACTGGAGCGTTGCCGTTATGCGCTGGCACAATTCGGAGCCGAGCAAAGGCAGGTTGCTTGCTACAACTTCGAAACCGAGTTATCGAGCAAAATCAACTACGAGAAGAATTCGTGGAACTCTTCTCAGGACTTCGACAAGAAGAGTTTTGATTGCGAGATGACGGGTTCCGAAAGCCGTTCGACCATGACCACCAATGGTTTGGTGAATGCTTTCTTCAACTTCGTGGTGACGGGTACGCCCGATGCCTTGCAGAAGAAGATTAATGCCCGTAACTGTCTGGATGGTCTGCCTACGCGTCTGCTGATGGGCATACAACCACCA
>CACXLY010000162.1 GCA_902768605.1 uncultured Bacteroidales bacterium | reverse complement strand
CTTCATGCTCCTGCTTTTCGGCATAGATGGCGGCGGAGGGTTCGAGGGCATCACGCTCACCTTCTTGCACAGCATCCTCATCGTCTCGCTTACCACGCTGCTTTCCAACCTGATAGGCTTCTTGCCGATGCAGCTCGGCGTACAGGAAGGCGGCTTTGCCATCTCCACGAAAGCAATGGGCTTGACCATCGAGCAAGGCTTCTTCGTCAGCATCATCTGCCGTGTCCGTGAAATCATCTGGATCATCATCGGCATCGCATTGATGAAGGTCGGTAATAAGCGAGAGTAATGCGGATGCATGCATCTGCATTACCGAGCGATAGCCGAGCTCGAACGCAGTTCAAGGTCGGCAACAAACGAGAATAAAGCAGAAGCAAACAAAAAGCTCCCACGTTTCACAACGCAGGAGCCACGTGGTGTCGATATTAATTCTAAAACTAACTAACAAGTCTTTCCTGATATCAGTCTTTAGGGTAAAGCTTCTTGAAGACTTCTGTCAGGGACTCCACCTCGGGCAGCAATGCCTTCAGCTCCTCCTCGTCCTGATTCCTGACGGCCGTCATGGCTTTTTCCAACACATCTGTCAGCCTCTTGCAGTTGCCAGCGCCTGGCGACCATATTGTGGCGACACGAATATGGTTCCCAAAGAAGTAACGGGTTCCGTCGAGTCCCCTTCGTTCGTCATTGAACATACATGCCCGGACAGCATGTTCGTCCAACTTCAGTCTCGGCTCATCCGGCCTTGCCTCCTTCACCTCGCACCACTTCACCTGTAACCGTTCGCTTTCCCCATAACCGTAATACACATACAGGGCCGAGGGGAAGCTGAATGATGGGAATATGAGCATCTGCTGAATTGCTCTCTCGGACAGCCAAGTCCCGAAATACTTTTCTCCCCACAACTTCTGCTGGGTTTGTGTCATCGGTTCCAGTCTGCTCTGGGCCTGTGCGCCAATGGCTGCCGCCATCAGCAACGTCATTAATGTAATAATTCGCTTTTTCATATTCAAAATTTTAGGCTTTCCTTCAAGCTTTTAAAGTTGTCATTAGGTAGAAGATAGATTGTTTGGAACGTATCGCTTGGCTCGACGACGACAGCCTTGTAAAAGCCAACGTATGTGAACTCCATCTTGACGTCTGTGCGGGGAACCCAAAAGGTAAAGTTTCCTAAAGAGTCTGTCGTTTCGAATCCCCATACCCTTTTATCATGCCATATATAAATCATGGTATGGGCTAAAGGCTCGTCGTTTTCGTCGTACACTATGCCCGACACACGGCGGCGGCTTGCTTTCAGTTCCTCGTGTTGGTCCATATAGTAGTCGCATAGTGTGTCCTCCACGCAGATGTACTCTATGACGCCGTGCTTCGCTGCCTCGCCATACTTCTCGATGTAGCGTTGCTTGGCTTTCTCATTCATGTGTCTCATTTCTCTGTCCAAACGCAAGTGTTGCCCTTTTAAGTAGTCGCGACAAGAAATCCCGCCTAACCATTTGTTGTTTTCCTTTGGTTGAGGCACTCCGTTGACGAGGTAGAGGATGGAGTCATTGGGCGGGCTGTCATGTGAACCACCATTTAGGCAAACCGGCGATTTGCTCTTGTGAGTTTCCTCGCAGCCGCATGTTGTAGCCGTTGTAGCTCTTCTCGAGATGCATGACAAGGTTTTTGTCGGAGGGCGAGAACTCGAAAGACTTGTAGCCGGGTTGCTCGGCACGAAGCGTGACATCCTTTTTCGGAACCCAGAAGACGAAATGGCCTGTGGAGTCGGTCGCAGCACCTATAAAATCCCGTTCGACATGCACGTAGGCTTCCGTCAAAGGTTTGCCGTTGTTATCAAACACGTAGCCCTCAACTTTGGTGTACTTCTTCATCAGCTTCGGATGCTTACGGACATAGGCGTCGCAATAGGTGTCGGGCACGGTCTTTATTTCTATCACACCATACTTCGCGAGTCCGCCGTACTTCTCGGTAAACTCACTGTCTTTGTGGACATACACGCTGTCAATCAGCAGGCCCTGCCGGGAAAAGTACCGAGGCATGTTTGTGTCCACGTCATCGAGGGGTTCGCCAAATACTTGCCACTTTAATGAATCGGGCAGCGGCTCGCCATTCACCAGGATAAGCGTGGAGTCGATTCTGTCCTTGTCGCTTGGCCCGTCGCCTGTTCCCCTAAGTCGCAAGGTACCTGAACCCAAATCTGCCGAAGTGGGAACGATAGTAGCATTAGCTATCATGCGTTCAATCTCTTCTCTTTCCTCTGGAGTAGATGCCCAGATGGCGATTGCACCGTTATCCCAAGGTATCTTTATGTTTTGCAAAAGACCCTGCTCATTGAGGTACTCTTCAATACGTCTGTCGATTTCTTCTGATGTCATACCGCGTGAGTCAAACAGAGTCTTGCCGTTGACCACCACGAGAAAAGAATCTGGTTTGCTATCTCCTATCCCCCGAAGTCGCATAGTGGTGCCCGAACCCAATCCGTCTTCCTTGGGCTTCTGAACAGCACCTGTATATTCACGGGCAGGAATGTCGAGTCCCGTAGTGGCCGGGGCATCAGCTTTCGCTAAAGCCAGTTCTTTGCGAGGAGTAGCGACGGGCTTTGAGACTTCTGCAACCACTTCCTTTGCAGGCACTCTTGCAGGTTCGGACACATGCTCGGGCTGGGTTGGCTCTACTTGTGCCATGAGCGGCTGCTCTGTCTGTTCCTTTCCTATATTATATATAATGAGTAGCGCCACGGATGCTGCAATGCCGATGCCCAAAGCCCAAGCGAGTGCAGAGTGCCTCTTTGTCTCCTTGCCGATGACTTCCTGCTCGAAGCGTGCCCACTCCTTGTCCACGTCGGGCATGCCGATTCTCTTGTCGATGTCTTCAGTCTTCATGTTACTTTACAATTTT
>CACXLY010000161.1 GCA_902768605.1 uncultured Bacteroidales bacterium | reverse complement strand
AACCTTCGAGAACTGGTTCATGTTGCTGACGTACGAACCGCCGCAATAGCTTGCCAAGGCGCTCAGCACAGCGGCTGGCGAGATGCCTGCACGCTTACATTGGGCGGCATCGACCTCCACCTGGAACTGCGGGAAGTTGCGCTCGTAGGTGGTGATGCAGCGTCCTACCTCGGGATGTTCGCCCAGCTCAGCAATGAACTTCTTCGTGTAGTCGAAGAAGAGCGCCTTGTCGGCAATACCCGTCTTGTCCTGCAACTGAAGCTCGATAGAGCCCATGCCGTAGCCGGGAATCATGCCAGGCTCGAAGACGAAGCATTGAGCCTCGGGTATCTCCTTCAGCAGACGGGCGTTGAGCTTCGCGTTTGCCACCATCGTGCTCGAACTCATCATGTTGTCGAGCGGGTGGTAGTTCAGGAGAGCAAGGGCTGCTAAAGCTGTAATGATGCCAAGCGCCAAAGCCTTCTTGCCAATGTGCTTCCGCTTGATGATGCCTCTGATGAAGACTATCAAGGCTATGATGAAAGCCAGAAGGGCAAGCGTAGCAATGCCGAAACCGATGCCGTATTGGCGTTCGCCCCAAGGCTTCATTCGGATAACCGACATGCCGTAGCTGGTGCCTTGGCCCGACATGAAGCCGTAGCCTGCCACCTTTGTGTAGTCCTTCACCTCGGGCACTTCCTCGATAATCTTCTGCGCCTTGTTCATCACGCTGTATGTCGAGGCCACATTTGAGCCGGGAACGGCGCTCACGTTCATCATGCAAACGCCCTGGTCTTCACTCGGAACGAGTCCGCCAGGCAGGTGACTTGCGAAGAAGAGCATGCCGACAACGGCTACTGCCAGAGCGCCGAAGCAAACGTAGAACCTTACTTTACGCGAAACCATGCGGCGAAGGACGTTCGCATATTTCTCCATCATGGCTGTATAGGTCGCTTCGTAGGCAAGGCGGGTGCGATAGTTGATGGCTCCGAAGAAGCCTTTGCGACGCTCCTCGCTTGCCGGGCGCATCATCATGGCACAGAGCGCGGGGCAGAGCACAAGGGCGCTGACGCAGGACAGACCAACGGCCGTGGCCAGCGTTAAGCCGAATTGCGTATAGAAGATGCCAGCTGTGCCGCCAGTGAAGCTGACGGGAATGAACACCGCCATGAAGACGAAGGTACAGGAAATGACGGCCATCGTCACGTCGCTCATAGCGTCCTTGGTCGCTTCGTACGGACTTGTGTAGCCCGCATCGAATTTCGCCTGCACGGCTTCCACGACGACAATGTGCACGGCTTCCACGACGACAATGGCGTCGTCCACCACCGTACCGATGGCAAGCACGAGGGCAAAGAGCGTCAGCAAGTTAAGCGTAAAGCCAGCCATGGAAAGGCAGGCGAACGTGCCTACCAGCGATACTATAATAGATATGGAGGGGATGAGGGTCGCCTTGAAGTCTTGCAGGAAGAAGTATACCACGAGCACCACCAAGAGGATGGCAACAAGCAGGGTCTCTTCTACGTTCGCGATGGATGCCAGGAGGAAGTCGTTGCTCGACATCATCTTGACGAACTTCATGCCTTTGGGCAGGTCTTTGCTCAACTCTTCCAGCTTGGCGCTGACGCGGTCGTTGGTCTCCTTTGCGTTTGCACCAGCCAGCTGGAAGCAGAGGAACGTGACGCCCGGATGTCCGTTTGCTTCGCCGTGGAAGGCGTAGCTGACAGCACCAAGCTCCACGTCGGCAATGTCCTTGAGCCGAAGCAGCGTGCCGTCCTGATTGGCACGTATCACGATGTCCTCGAACTCAGAGATTTCCTTCAGACGTCCTTTGTACTTCAGGGTGTATTGATAGTAGTTCTCGATGCCGTCGCCATGCGTGCCGTTCACGGGCTTCTCGCCCAGTTGTCCGGCAGGCGACTCCAGGTTCTGCTCTGCCAAAGCATTCGTGATGTCGGTAGGAATGACGTCGTACTGCGCCATCAGTTCTGGCTTCATCCAGATACGCAGCGAGTATGTGCCGCCCAGCAGCATCACGTCGCCCACGCCCTCTACGCGCTTGATTTGCGGAATGACGTTGATGTCGAGGTAGTTCGAGATGAAGTCCTCGTCGTACTTGCCGTCCTCGCTGCACAGCGCGTCAATCTGCAGGAAAGACGTCTGGCGCTTCATGGTCTGCACGCCAACCCTCGTCACGTCGGATGGCAGCAAGCCTTGCGCCCTCGAGACGCGGTTCTGCACGTTGACCGCTGCCATGTCGGGGTCTGTGCCTTGCTTGAAGATGACGTTAATGGTGGCAGAACCTGCGTTGGTGGCCGTACTGCTCATGTACAACATGTTCTC
>CACXLY010000160.1 GCA_902768605.1 uncultured Bacteroidales bacterium | reverse complement strand
CACCATATTGTACGTCAGCTTCACGTCGTGGGTGTGGGTGCTCCGCAGATTGGGATTTCCTTCGGTAATGAAGAGCGGGTCGGTGAGGTCGCGATAGCCGATGGTCTGGATAATGTCTGGCAGTGACGTCTTGAAGCTGTAGCTTAGCTCAAAGCCTACTGTCTTGCTCAGTTTCCATGTGGCACGAAGCGAGGGGTCGATGAAGAAATGGCGGCGCACGGCGGCTGTATCAAGCTGACCGCGCCTGTAATCCTGGCTCTCTCCTTGCCAACGGGCCGAGATGTCTGGCATCAACTGAAAGGGGGTAAGATTGAAGGTCTGTGCGAGTCGCAGGCAATGCTCATTGCGTGTGTACAGGTTGTGATAGCTGTTGGTAGCGTCGGCCACGCCGTCGGTCAGGAAATCGCGGTCGCCCAGGTTGCGATTGTAGTTCAGAGCATATTGCGCTTGAATCATCCATGTCTTTGTGAGCCAGCGGGCGTGATGAGCCTCAGCATAGGTGGAGAACTGCTTTGACGGTGAAGTGTAGGTCTGGATGAGCTGCGACGAGGAATGGGTTAGGTTGTGTGCCGTGATGCTTCGGTCTGTCGTTCCGTCTGTCTTTCCGTCTTGATAGTTTAACGTGACGCTGGCTCCGAGTGCACCAGCCTTGATATAATGTTCCCACTCCGCTTTCGTGTTGAGTTTCGTTTCGCGACCATCGGTGTGAGTTTCCGTAAGCTGCGATATCGTCGGTGCATACTCTGAGCCAAACGCCTCCTCCTGTTCTGTGGCCTGATGGCTTTGCGAGCGACTGCTATTATGTTCTGCGCTGGCACTCATTGTAAATGTGTTCAGCGAATCACGCACCCACTTCAGGCTGGCATTTAGTCGCGGTTCCAGTTTGTGATTGCGTTGATAGCTCTCCGACGAGGAACGTGTGGCGGCAGTGTTGGGGAGATAGGTTTCAGTCTCTTGGTTGCTGGCGCGCCAGTCATCGTCGTGCGCCAATCCGCCCGTAAAACTGTAGTTGCTCTTCAGGTCGTGGGTTCCCTCCTTGCGCTGCCAGTTGTGCTGATAGCCAGCCGATGCGCCGAGCTCTTTGCCAAAGCCGCTGCCCATGTAGGCAGAGCTTCCGTTCATGTTGCGGCGCCAATGCCTGTCGATACTGTTGGCATTGGCAAAGACCATCACAGGGTCAGTCTTCGTCGCCATCGTAGTACTTCTTTGTCTGGTAACCAGCCTTCACGTCGCCATACCAGCGGTCGAGGAAGCCGGGTTTGATGCTGAGGTCGAGCACCATGTCCTGTGTGCCGTCGTCCTTGCCCGTGCGCTCGCTTAGCTCCGACTGCTTGTTGTATGCCTTGATGTCTTGCACGGCTTCTGCGGGCAGTTGCTTCACCAAGTCATCGCCGCCAAAGAGACTCTCGCCATCCATCGTGATGCGGATGGGCTTGCCATTCCATGAGAGTTTGCCCTCGTCATCGACCTCAACGCCAGGCAACTTCTTAATCAGTTCGTCCAGTCTTGCGCCCTCCTGTAAATGGAACGCCTCGGGATGGAATACTATCGTATCGCCCTTGACGGTGAAACGGCGTGCGCGGCCTGTCACCTCCACCATCTTCATCATTTGCGGCGACATCTTCAGTTCTATCGTTCCTATGTCGAGCGTGTCCTTATTGCTGTCGCTGAAGGCCAACACGGGCTTCGACTTTGTATAATAACCAAGCATGGATACCTCGATGCTGCCTCGTCCGTTGGCTGAGAAGGCGAACATCCCCAACGAGTCAGTCTTTGTGCTCTTCATCGAATAACCGTAGTCTCCAAAACGCTGAGTGTGTTTCACCATAGCATCTGGCAATGCTTCCCTTGTCTCGGCATCCACCACACGTCCCTTGACGATGTCTGCCATTGCCACTGTTTGCGTGCTTACAATAAGGCACAGCAGTAGCAGGATGCGGAGGCTTCCGCATCGAAAACATTTCTTTTTCATAAGATTATTGTTTAGTAGTTAGCTATCAACTGGTCGAGAGTCATGCTCGGGTCAATCACCCCGAAACCTTCCTTCTTCAGTTTCTGTTTGCGATGCTGCACGGCAGAGACGGAGATGACGTAGATGGCAGAAAGGGCTGTGTTTGATAACCGCAGCCGTGTGAGCATGCAAAGCCGGATGTCATCCTCGCTGAACTGCGGGTGCTGCGCTCGCAGGCGGCTGACGAACCCTCCGTCCATCGTGTCCAACGTCATCTCTATCTCGCGCCAGTTGCGGGCATTGATGATGGTGCGCTTTCCGGCAGTAGGCTCCAGCATGTCGAGGATTTCGCTCTTGTCCATGATGTGACCGCGCAGCATGGCTATCATGGCATCCTTTTGTCGCAAGCGTTCCGCCAGCTGCTCCGACTCGCGCTGATGGCTCTCGCGTTCTTGTTCGTGACGTTGCCAAACCCTATTGCGCCAGTTCCTAAAGAGGAGAATGAGGACGAGCACAGCCAGCACCAGCATGACGATGACAGCCGTCATCAGCCTTCGCTGCAGCATGGCCGACTTCTTCACGTAGCCTGGCGCAAGGTATGTGTCGCGGTTGACGGAGAAGTCTTGCTCTACTAGTTCCTTCTCGCTTTCATACGAAGGACGCCAATGTTTCGCAGTGTCATTTTTGTGCTCCTGCTGCATTTCTTCATAAAGGCC
>CACXLY010000159.1 GCA_902768605.1 uncultured Bacteroidales bacterium | reverse complement strand
ATCGACCTCCTCCACGAAACGCACGAACTGCCGCAGCACCTCATACGAACGGGCAATCTCCTCCCCTGTCCGCATCATCGGCATGTCGAGCATCCAACGGCGCGTATAGCCCGCTTGCAGTTCGAGTTGCTCGAACACGTAGCGCAGGCCGCAGGGCGATTCTATGTGGTCTCTCAATTGCATCTCATTGTCGGCGTTTGCGTCTCGCAAACGCTATTTGTTTGGGATGATTGCGGGACGCAATCATCGACATTGTTTTTCATTAAATCATACACCGGAAGTTGTATCGCTTCCGAAAGTCTTCCACAAAGCGTGTCGGAGTCCAAAGTCACGCCCAAAGGCGATGTCGGGTTTACCGTCACGGCGATGAGTTTGCTCTTTTGCAGCACGCGGATCATGCCGCCTGCCTTCAAGAATAGTCTGTACTGCTGCGGGCTGACAAAAATCTTGGTGAAGTCGCGCACCACCAGTTCGCAGGTCTTCAGTTTCGGGTTTTTCCTCACCTTCTCGAGGAAGCCGTCCACCAAGGCACCCGCCACATAGAGGATCTTGCAGCGGTCCATTCCCTCGAAGCGGAAGTCTTGCGACAGCGAGGAGATGTGGCTCAACTCGTGCAACGCGCCTTCGTCATCGATATACCACACGCCTTTCTCGATGGGCATCAGCAGTTTCAGGTTGGCCTCTTCCGTCAGCGGGATCTTGATCAGGTCCACCACGAAGGCGGTCTGTTGCACCAGCGTATTCATGTTGGTTGAATACGCGGCGCCTGTGGCCAGTATCATGCTCTGGCTCACGGCGGGCGAAGCGAGGCTCATGCGCGACAAGGCTCCGTCGATGATGACGAGTTCGATGCCTACGCGGTGCATGTCCTTCATCCAGCGCTTCAGTCCGCTCGACGACGAAGGCCCCGACAGGAGGATCTTGCCTCCTGTCAGGGCTTTGGCCGTCACCACACGACCCAGCGAGGTGTTTTCGTCGCTTACGTCGATGAGTTCGGAGACAATCCGCTTTTGGCGGTAGTGCATCTCGGAGGTGCCGAAATACATCCCTTGGCGCAGATAGATCTCCGGCTTCTGATCAATGCCTATTGAAGTCACGGCAATGCGCTTCCTCTCGACGGGCAGGCGGTCGAGCACATAGTTCAGACTGACGGTCTTCCCCGTGTTCTTCTGCAACCCGACGATGGACAGGCTATCGTATTTCAATATGTCATCGATGAAGGTCATTTCAATCAAACTTAATGTGATTATCTTTCAAACCAGTAGATAATTGTTCTTCGTTTTTCTTGATGTCAATAAGAATTGCTTTCTCTTCATACCCAACTGAGAAAAATCTTACAGTATACTTTCCATAAGCGACACCTTCAATCTGATACTCGCCTTTCTCATTAGTATAAGTACCATATCTCATTTTGTCTTTTCCATCAACAAGAATTATATTAGCATATACTACCGGTTCTCCAGTTTCAGCTTCCCAAACGCTACCCTTCAAAGTTGCTGTTTCTCCTGTATTGTTCTCGGGCTTAGCTGTTCCAGAATGCCTAAAAACGGAGCACCCCGTCAACATGGATACAATTGCAAATAAGAATAAAAGTCTTTTCATATTTGTTTTCATAATAACATATTTTTGAAATGACATCCGTTCATTTTCTATTCACTATTTGCTGTTCCAATTGTCTCAGTTCCTCATCATCCATCTGGTCGGCAAGTTGTGCATCGGCTTGTTTGCGGCGTTGGTCAAACTGCTCGTAAACGGCCAATACATGGGCTTCCATTTCTTTGTTGGAGATGCTTCCAGCATTGCGAAGCACATCCTTGTTTTGGAACTCCAACAAATGATCCACATTCTGCCGCCAATAGTTGATGGTCAGGTCAAGGCGTTCTTTCACGCGGATTTCCGCCGATTCAAGGAACAGTGTCGTCAAGCGGTTAAGCAAGTCTATCTCATCAGCACGAAGATAGTTCTTGGCGATATAGATGTCTTGCTTGCGTACCACCGAACCTTTCCAAGAAGTAAGTGCCATGTTAGGTTGCGAGGCATCAGCGCGGCTGACGATGATTTCGGCAGCGGTTTGATGGGTGACAGCGTAAAGCAACTTGTTTTGCGTTTCGGCAAAGAACATCTGGGTAGCCTTGTCGGTAGAGTCGTAGTCGCTAC
Organism: uncultured Bacteroidales bacterium; assembly: GCA_902768605.1. The sequence continues at coordinate 475 of CACXLY010000159.1, read as the reverse complement.
TTAAGGCGAATAGGTCACGCAGTTTTTGGTAGAAGCGTTTCTCCGAGGCTCGAATGTCGCGGATGCGTTCAAGCAACTCATCAAAGTAGTCGGGGCGACCATCGGGGTTCTTGAGGCGCTCATCGTCAAGTACGAAGCCTTTCACGATGAACTCCTTCAAGTGTTGGTTGGCCCAAATGCGGAATTGCGTGCCGCGTTTCCCCTTCACACGGAAACCAACCGCCAATACCATATCCAACGAGTAGAAAGTGACATTGTAATGCTTCCCATCAGTGGCAGTTATTAAATAATCCTTAATAACTGAATCTTTATCTAACTCATTTTCTTTCAGTATGTTGGATATGTGAATATTGACATTGGGAACCGAGGTGGCAAAAAGTTCGGCCATCTGTTTCTGGTTCATCCAGACATTGCCATCACGAGCCATCATCGTAACACTCACCTTGCCGTCCAAGGTGTTGTAGATGATGAGGTT
>CACXLY010000158.1 GCA_902768605.1 uncultured Bacteroidales bacterium | reverse complement strand
CAGCATCTGCTTCTTCTTCATCCCCGTTTCGCCCGTCGGCTTCTGGATTATGCTTCTCTTCCAAGTCCTCATCAGCATGCTCACAGGCGTGATGTCGCCTCTCGTTTGGTCGATGTATGCCGACGTCAGCGACTACGCCGAGTTGCGCTACAAGACGGCTTCCACGGGTCTCATCTTCTCCTCAAGTTCGATGGCGCAGAAGTTCGGCGGTGCCATTGGCGGCGCTGCTGTCCTCTGGCTACTCTCCGCCTGCGGATACATGCCCCGCAGCGAAGAGCAAATGGCGGGTCAGGCTCTCATCGCGCAGCCCGAATCGGCGCTCCTTTGCCTCCGATGCCTGATGTCGTTCATCCCCGCAGCCGTAGCTCTGATTGCCATCCTTGCCTGTCACTTCTACCCGCTCGGGGCAAAACGCGTAGCCGAAATCAATCAGCAACTGAAGGAAAGCAGAAGTCATAACCTCTCCTAAGGAACAGCCTCCCCCAACCCCTCCAAAGGAATAGCCTCCCCCAACCCCTCCAAAGGAGGGGAGAAAAAATAGTTAAATTACTAAATCGTAAATAAATCGAAGTCCGCGACTACAATCGCGCCTTTGTTCTAAAGAATCAAAGAAATCGTAAATCGTCAAATCGTAAATTACTATAGTGTTCCCGTGTTGACGACGGGCTGGGCGGAGTCATCGCCGCAAAGCACGACGAGCAGGTTGCTTACCATGGCAGCCTTCTTGTCAGCATCCAGTTCCACGACGCCTTCCTTCGAGAGCTTGTCGAGCGCCATCTTGACCATCGAGACGGCGCCGTCCACAATCTTTTCGCGCGCCGTGATGATGGCAGAGGCTTGCTGGCGACGCAGCATGACTGCGGCAATCTCGGGAGCGTAAGCCAAATAGTTGATGCGAGCTTCTACCACTTCGATACCAGCCAGCGCCAAGCGGTCGTCGAGCTTCTGCTCAAGCAACTGGTTGATGTCTTCCGAGCCGGAACGAAGGGTAAGTTCGCCTGCACCGCCATCCTCGTCGTCGTAAGCGTACTGCCCAGCCACTTGGCGCAACGCCGCGTCGCTCTGCACCCGCACGAACTTCTCCAGCGCATTCATGATGCTCTTCACGTCAGCACCCGTCGTGCCTTGAGCCGTTGTTGCCATCGTTTGCGTATCGACCTCGAAGAGCGCCTTGTACGTGTCCTTCAGCTTCCACACGAGCACCAGTCCAATCATCACGGGATTGCCCACCTTGTCGTTCACCTTGATGGGTTCGGCATCGAGGTTACGGGCACGCAGCGACAGCTTCTTCGTCCCATAGAAGGGATTAATCCAGTAGAAGCCCGCCTTTGCAAACGTGCCGGCATACTTGCCGAACCACGTTGCCACACGCGCCTCGTTGGGCTCCAACTGCATGAGGCCGCACCACATGATGATGTTCACGACAATCATCAACACGCTGCCTCCAAGCAGCCACCCGCCTTGAGCACCACTCGTAGCGTCGAGCTGGATGATACCCTTCACAACACCTACAATCGACAGCACAAGAACTGCCAGGTTCACAAACAGCATCAGGAAACCGTTCACAACAATTCCCTTAAACTCAAATTCCTTTGTTTCCATAATATATAATTAATCTGTTTTAATTAGGAGTTAAAGAAGTTAAAGGAAGTTAGCTCACATTCGTTCGCTTAGGGAGTTAAAGACAATAGTTTTGGAAGCTGCCCCAAGTATCGTCTTTTAACTTCTTCGGCTGTCGCCTCAGGCGCAGGCGGAACTTTAACTCCTCTAACTTCTTTAACTTCTTATAATCAATATTGTTCAATGAAGTCGCGCACGAGGCGGAAGGTAGGTTCGTAGCTGTCGGTCACGACGTGCTCCCAGTTGTCGTAGATAAAGCATCGCCCTTCTCGTTCTCGAGGAAGATGCAGGGCACGTGCCGGACGGCGAAGACATAATGGTCGCTGTTTGCTGCGAGGTCGCCGCGATGCAGTTCCTTGAAGTGGCGCTTTTCGGCGTTAATCTTCTCGAAGAGCGGGAAGGCCTTCATGCCCTCGTCGCTCACCTCGCAGTACTCTACGGGGTTGTTGTCGCCTATCATATCGATGTTGAAGAGGTACTTAATCCGCTCGAGCGGGAAGGTGGGATGCTGCCGAGCCGGACGCATTGTCGTTGGCACCCGCATAGAATATCTTCTTGCCGAGGTTGCCGAGGTGGTCGTAATGGGCTGTAAAGACGTAGCAACTGTCGTGACGCTCTCCCTCAATCTTCGAAATGACGTTGAAGCACTCGTAATCCTTCAGGAACTTGGCATCGACGTTGAGCTTGACGCGCTGCACGCCCTCGACGGCCTCCGGCGTCACCCAGACGATAGGCTTGTCCACGACACGATGGCCGTAGGCCTTGAAGAACTTAATCGGCGCGGGCCACGTGTAGATGAGACCTGCATTCGTGCATCCGCCAGCCGTTTGCAAGCGGGAGAACGCCTCGCGATGCTTGTAGGTGAACCAAAACTCGCAAGCCACCAGGCAGTTCTTGTATTCGGGCTTCGCAAGGTCGGCAAACATCTTGTCGGCATCGAAATG
>CACXLY010000157.1 GCA_902768605.1 uncultured Bacteroidales bacterium | reverse complement strand
ATGGCGAGATAACGTCCGCGACGATTCCACTTGAAATTGACCGTCTGCCAGCCGTTGCCAGCCTTCAGCTCTCCCTCGAACGCAGGAGATTTCGAGTTGAGGTCGGGCTTGTCGCCAGGGTTGTTGTGCTTGTTGTTCTTCTCCAGTTGCAGCTTGTTCAGTTCGGGTTCAGCCTGTCCCCACACGACACGTTCGCTTGGACCGACAACATCAAGGACAATCACCTCGTTCCTACCCTTCTTGAGCCAGCAGCCGGGCACATAGAGCGTCTGCTGCGGACCAATCGACCAGATGCGTCCCATGGCATGACCATTCACCCAAACCTGTCCTTTGCCCCACTTCTCGAAGTTGAGGAACGTGTCGCCCACCTTCTTCAGATTAAAGTAACCACGATAGTAGCCACGTCCGAAGATGAGGTCATCTGCTTCCTTGGCGAACCTGAAACCGCGACCGATGACAGGCTCGTTAAGATATTCGCGAGTGGTCGGCTTTTCTCTTTCCAACTCCCCATTCTGCAACTTGAAAGCCTGCACAGCCACTTCGTAATCGTCAGGAATACGAATGCTCTCCCATTGATTGGGCGTATAAGTGATTTCCGTTTTATCTACACCGCCAAGATGCGAACTGATTGAGGTCGTGATGGTCGGCTTGCTTACCAATCCCTTGAAGTCTTTGATGGCGCGACCGAAGTTGATGCGCCCCATGCCTTCAACAAGAATCTGTAACTCTTGTCCCTGCTTAAGGGGCGGCAAGGTGAGCGTCTTCTCATTCTTCACGCGGTCAATCTTGCCTATGTACTTGCCGTCAATGAAGACTTGGGCGAAGTCGTGGGCATCAATGGTAAGCGTAGATTGTGCGGCAGATAAATAGCTTCCCGATTGCGGTATCTCAGGCAAACGAGTGCAATAGAGCACAGCGCCCCACCCCATGTCAAGCTCTTCGAAGGTCTTTGGGCGGTCTCCGTGAGCCTCTTCTTCGTGTTCCCACCAAGTGTATTTCCAGTCGAAGCCATTAAAGAGCGGAGCAAACTCCGTCAACTCGAACTTAGGAACGGTAATGATAGGCATGGGAGCTTTTGGAACAGCAGGAAGCCCCCTCCCCGCTCCCCCTTTGGGGGAGTGCTTCTCCATCATCTTGCGGAGCTCCCAGAACTTAGGCGTAGGCAAGCCCCATTCGTTGATAGGTGCATCGTAGTCGTAGGAGGTGACATCTGGAGCAAAGCCAGGGCTGTTGGCACCTGCCCAGTGGCCGAAGGAGGTGCCGCCGTGCGTCATGTAGAGCGAGAAGCTGATGCCCTTCGAGAGCATCTCGTCCATGCCCTCCACCATGTCCTTCGCCGGTCGCGTCTCGTGCTGCGCTCCCCACTTGTCAAACCAGCCGCTCCAGAACTCGGAGCACATCTTGGGCGCATCGGGGCGCAGCTCGCCAAGACGGCGGAACTGCTGGTCGATGTTGGCACCCGTGCCGAAGTTCATCGTCCAAGTGAGGTCGTCGAGGCCGTTCTTCTCGAAGTTCGATGCCCAGTCGCATTGGAACAAAGCTAACTCTTTGCCATAAATACTACGCAAACAGTCACGAATCTCGCTGACATACGGTTTGTCCTCGCCGTAGCTGCCATATTCATTCTCCACCTGCATCATGATGATGGGGCCGCCGTTCTGGATGGTGAGAGGCTTCAGCTGCTCGCCGACCTTTTCCTCGAAGAGCTTCACGCGCTCCATGAAGTAGGGGTCGCGCTCACGGAGTTTGATGTCTTTCTTCTTGAGCAACCACCACGGCAAGCCGCCCATCTCCCATTCGGCACAGACATACGGGCCGGGGCGCACGATAACGTACATGCCGTTCTTCTGCGCGATGCGGCAGAACTCGGCCCTCGTGGATGTTCCAGAAGATGTAGATGCAGACAGAGTTCATGCCCAACGCCTTGCACATCTGTATGCGATGCTCCCAATAAGGGCGAGGGATGCGAGGGTAATGCACTTCGGCCGCCTTCACGATGAAAGGCTGTCCGTTCAGAAGGAATGTCTTGTTGCCAATGGTAAAGTCGTCTGCAGCAATGCTTGCAGAGAACAACATCAAGGCAATGAGTGTTAGAAGTTTGAATAGTTTCATGGTTTATCAGTTTAAAGGTTTCTTTTCTAAAAGTACAACATTCTCGACGTGTTGGGTATGGGGGAACATATCGACGGGCTGGATGCGCTTCACCTCGTAACCAACGGAAAGCAACTGCAAGTCGCGGGCTTGAGTGGCAGGGTTGCAGCTGACATAAACGATGCGCTGAGGGTCGGCAAAGAGGATGGCGTCGATGACGTCCTGATGCATGCCGGCACGAGGCGGGTCGGTGATGATGATGTCGGGCTTGCCGTGCTTCTCGATGAAGTCGCGATTCAGGATGTCCTTCATGTCGCCCGCAAAAAACTCGGTGTTCTCGATGCCGTTTATCTTCGAGTTCACTTTGGCATCCTCGATGGCTTCGGGCACATACTCGATGCCGATGACCTTCCGGGCTTGCCTTGCCACGAAGTTGGCGATGGTGCCGGTGCCGGTATAAAGGTCATAGATAAGAGGTGCCTCCTCCATCCCCTCCAAAGGAGGGGTGAACCGAGCGGACGTGTCTCCCTCGCCTTTGGAGAGGGTTGGGGAGAGGCTGAACTCGCGCGCTACATTATATAATATATAGGCTTGTTCGGTGTTGGTTTGGTAGAAGCTTTTCGGTCCGACCTTGAACTTGAGACCTTCCATCTCGAGGAAGATGTGGTCGGTGCCGCTGAAGAGCTGCACATCAAGGTCGCCAATGGTGTCGTTGAACTTCTCGTTGTTCACCCAAAGCAGGCTCGAGACCTCAGGGAAGCTCTCGTGCATCCACTGCAGCATCTCGAGAGCCTGCTCCTTTAATTCTGAGGCAGAAAGCGCGTCGAAGGGCACGAAGCAGAACTGCATCAAGACCATCAGCTCGCCAGTATTCGAGAGACGAATCATCATGTTTCGCAGCAAGCCACGATGCTCGCGGGCATTGAAGAAGGTGAGTCCGTGCTCGTAGGCATACTGCTGGGCTCCGTTGCGAAGGCGGTTGTTGATGTCCTCCATAAGCTGGCAGTCCCGTATAGGCAGTATCTTGTCGAACGCGCCTGAGGTATGGAAGCCGACTGCCCCGGGCTGCTCGAACTTCTTGCCAGAACGGATTTCTTCTTCCGTCAGCCAAATCTTGTCGGCAAAACCGAATTCAAGCTTGTTTCGGTAGCACCTTGTTTTCTCCGAACCGAGAATGGGATTGCACTCAGGCAAGGGAATCTTGCCGATACGCTCCAGGTTGTCCATCACTTGCTTCTGCTTGTAGCGAAGTTGGTCCTCGTAGGGAAGTATCTGCCACTTGCATCCCCCGCAAACGCCGTAATGCGGGCAGAAGGGCTCCGCGCGGCGGTCGCTCTTCTTATGAATGTAAGTGCAAAGGGCTTCGGCATAGTGATGCTTCTTGCGCGTGACGCGAAGGTCAACCACATCACCAGGCACAACATAGGGCACGAAAACGACCAGGTCATCAATGCGGACAAGTGCCTTACCCTCGGCTGCAACATCTTGTATCTCCACTTCCCTGTAAACGGGCAGTTCTTTCTTCTTTCTTGACATATTAAAGCGTGTTTCGATGTGCAAATGTACGAATTTTCGCTCAAACGGCAAAATTATTCATTATGAATTATGATTTATGGATTATTTCCATTATCTTTGCCGATTGAATAAAAACAAAACATAACTAATATATTCTTATTATGAGTCAAAAACGTGTTTACACCTTCGGTAACTATTATGAGTCAAAAACGTGTTTACACCTTCGGTAACGGACAGGCTGAAGGCAATGCGCAGATGCGCGAACTGCTGGGTGGCAAGGGTGCCAATCTAGCAGAGATGAACCACATTGGTGTTCCCGTTCCTCCCGGCTTCACCATTACAACCGACACTTGCAACGAGTACTACAAGGTCGGCCAGGAGAAAATTGTTGAAATCCTGCAGAATGACGTTGATGCAGCCGTAGCTCACACAGAGAACCTGATGCGCTGCAAATTCGGCGACCCGAAGAACCCACTGCTCGTCAGCGTTCGTTCTGGTGCACGTGCCTCAATGCCTGGCATGATGGATACCATCTTGAACCTCGGTCTTAACGATGAGGTGGCAGAAGGCATGGTGGCAAAGACTGGCAATCCTCACTTCGTATATGACAGCCGCCGCTTCGTACAGATGTATGGCGACGTTGTGCTCGGCATGAAGCCTGAGAACAAGGAAGACATCGACCCCTTCGAAGCCATCATCGAAAAGGTGAAGCAAGAGCAGGGCGTTGTCCTCGACAAGGACCTCTCCGTCGAATCCCTCAAGAAACTCGTCGAGCTCTTCAAGAAAGCCATCAAAGACCAGACTGGCAAGGATTTCCCCACCGACCCGAAGGAACAGCTTTGGGGCGCTATCTGCGCTGTCTTCCGCAGCTGGATGAACGAACGCGCCATACTCTACCGTAAGATGGAAGGCATTCCCGACGAATGGGGAACAGCCGTCAGCGTGATGGCCATGGTGTTCGGCAACATGGGCGACACCTCTGCAACAGGCGTTTGCTTCAGCCGCGACGCAGGTAATGGCGAGAACCTCTTCAACGGTGAGTACCTGATTAACGCTCAGGGCGAGGACGTTGTGGCAGGTATCCGCACACCTCAGCAGATTACGAAGATTGGCTCTCAGCGCTGGGCACAACGTGCCGGCATCAGCGAGGAAGAGCGCGTTGCCAAGTATCCTTCTATGGAAGAGGCAATGCCCGAACTCTACAAGGAGCTGGATGCTCTGCAGGACAAGCTCGAGAAGCACTATCGTGACATGCAGGACATGGAGTTTACCGTTCAGGAAGGCAAGCTTTGGTTCCTCCAGACACGTAACGGCAAGCGTACAGGTACCGCTATGGTCAAGATTGCCATGGACCTCCTCCACGAAGGCATGATCGACGAGAAGACAGCCATACTGCGTTGCGAACCGCAGAAACTCGACGAACTGCTGCACCCCGTATTCGACAAGCTCGCTCTCAGCAAGGCAAAAGTCATTACACAAGGTCTGCCCGCATCTCCCGGCGCAGCTTGCGGTCAGATTGTCTTCCACGCTGACGATGCAGAAGCTTGGCACGAGGACGGACATAAGGTTATCATGGTCCGCATCGAGACCAGCCCCGAGGACCTCGCAGGCATGTCCGCAGCTGAAGGCATCCTGACAGCTCGCGGCGGTATGACCAGCCACGCAGCCGTTGTGGCTCGCGGTATGGGTAAGTGCTGCGTCAGCGGTGCAGGCGCTATCAACGTGAACTACAAGAACAAGACTGTCGAAATCGATGGC
>CACXLY010000156.1 GCA_902768605.1 uncultured Bacteroidales bacterium | reverse complement strand
GTAGTCGAACAGCAGTTCCGCGTCCTGCTCGTCGATGAGCTTATAGGCCAGCAGCATCTCCACGGTGTGCTTGTTATCTACTTGATACTGGCGCGGCACTATCCTGAACCCGCCCTCCCGTGCTTCCACGGCGGCGGCAATGGCTCGGATGCGCTCACGGGTGTCGGCGCTGACCACCTGCACCCTGTGACCGCCTTTCTTCGCCGAGCGTAGCATCTCGTTGAAGTACATCACGCGGTCGGCATACTCGTCCAGTTCCGCCTGCACCTCACGATACGTCTTACCCTGCATCTCGCCGTGGTCTATCACCTGCTCCAGCACGTCCTCCTCCTTCGACAGCCAGTTGCCACGGTTGGTCAGCGAGGCGTCGCTCACAAAGCACGTGCTCTTATAGTACGGGTTATCCTCAGAGAACCGCTTGTCGCCCAGCGGATGCACGATACCCGAGTTGGCGGGCATCACCTCCTCGTCAATCTTCTGTTTGGGCAGGAACTTACACTCGTCGGCATCCACATAGCACAGCGTCATGCCGTTGGCCGAACCGAGCGTGGCCAGCGACAGGGCGTGAGTCAGGTGGCCGTTAGCAAACCACATGGCGTTCTCATACGACTTCGGACGGATGATGCACGGCGGCGTACCCTTCGGCGGCTTGCCCCAACCGAAATGCGTGCCCTCCTTGAAGCCGTAGAAGCGCTCCATAGCGGCTATCACACCGGGGATGGTGCGCGAGAAGAGCTGCTTTCTCGATGCACCCAGAAAGCCGCCCGCACCCTGCGGCAGCGTGTAGGCCACAGCCCACCGGCGCGGCCCCAGCACACCGTCCGTCTTACCGAAGCGCCTGGCAGCAACCACGCGCAGGTCCCTCGCTCCAGCAAAGAAAATGCGCTGTTGCACTCGGTTTAAGTAAACATCTCTTGCGTCTGACATTGTTTCAAATTGATAATTGAAAATTCTTTTAATCGGCTGTCGCCTTTGTAAAAGCGGCAAAGCCGAGCGGAGAATTGAGAATTAGAAGAGCGTGGGATTGCGCAGCACCTCGTCGATGCGACCTTGCGCGATGTCGAAAAACTCCTTGTTGGTCTCGAAGCCTATAAAGTGGCGCTTTTCCATCAGAGCCGCCACAGCCGTCGTGCCGCTGCCAATCGTCGCGTCCAGAACTACCCCCCCCCACATTGGTGTAGGTCAGTATCAGGTAGCGCAGCAGGTCAACGGGCTTCTGGGTGGGGTGAAACACCGTCGTCTCATGCTCTTTGTCTATGCTGATAATTGACATCGGGAACTTCTCGTTCGGACGTGTCGGCTCAACCTTGCGTATCTGCTTGTCATAGTCGTAAGTGCGCCCCGTCTTATACTTGCCATAGCAGTTATTCGTTTCCTTATGAATGCCTTTGCCCTGCGGATGGCTTGGTACTCCGACCTCCATTTGCGGATTGTAAACTGGCAGCGACTTGTAGAATACAGCAATGTCTTCGTGACAGCGCAAAGGCATACGATTGGCATTGAGGAATCCTGTCACTCTGCCTTTATACCATACGAGGTTATAACGCCACATCTTGCGGTTCGACATCATCAGTTCGGCTGTGAACATTCCTTGCGAGAAAAGCAGTATCGCCCCATTGTTCTTGATGATGCGATTGAATTGCTCCCACATCTTATCGAGCGGAAGCATTCTATCCCACTGTGCATTTGGATTGTCCTTATGTAATACCTCGTAAGGCAAATCGGTGATGATGCAGTCCACCGCTCCGTCAGCGATGCGCTTCATGCCTTCGAGGCAGTCCTCGTTGTATATTTTGTCAAGTTCAATCATAATTTGTTCAAAACTCTATGTTCTTACATCTTACATCAGCCATCATACATCAGCCATCGTTAAAACCTCTTCCTCACAAACATGGCCAGTTGTCCTGTGGCCTCGCTGACCTCCAGCGAGAAGCCCGCCATCTTCAGGTCTTCGATATACAGGCGCAGGGGGTCGCCCAGACCGCACACCGTCGCCTTGAAGAAGTCGCGCAGCTGCCCCTCGTCGAAAGCCTTGCAACCCTCGTCCCACTCGCCGCACGGCGCATAGCAGCGCACAAAGGCCGACACCTTCTCCTTGATAACATAGTCCTCCAGATGCACCTGAAACTGGTCGCCG
>CACXLY010000155.1 GCA_902768605.1 uncultured Bacteroidales bacterium | reverse complement strand
TTAGAGAAGCTTGAGTCGGCATTCGGCAGGCGGTCGAGCCGGTAGATGCTCTCCTGCTCGCGCCGATTGCTGTGGTTAAAGCTGTAGCCAAGCAGCAATTGGCGGTAGTGTTCGCCAAGGGAGAATGTATATTGAACGAAGGGATTGAGTTCGAACTTGCTGCGAGGCGGGGCGTCGACAAACTGGTGGCGGAACAGGGAAGCAGGAGACCCTCCCCAACCCTCCCTTAAAGGGAGGGAGGAGTCCTCCCCCTTTAAGGGGGAGTTAGAGAGGGTCTTGGAGTTAGAGAGGGTCTGCTGTCGGCTGAACTCCTGCCGTGCGTTCTCCTTGTAGCTGGCGTTTATGCCGAAGTTCAGGAAGTCGCCCGTGCCCTTTATCTTCTTTGTCTCGAACAGGCCGGCGTTTGCCTCGATGTCGTGCCCCGTGCCTTTGCTCTCGCGGAGCTGTCGGTTGATGAGCGTGTCGCGCAGGTTCGGGCGTGAAGATGTCGGGGAGAAGAGGTCGTCGAGCAACTGGTGGCTGACCTCGACGGGCGCAGAGAAGAGGGCCGACGTGCTGCCGGAAGAGTTGCGGAAGTAGCGGTAGCGGGCATCGGCCGTTGCCTGTGTCCGCAGTCGATTGCCTTTATAGATGAAGCGGTGCCACGTCGAGACGTCCCACGCTTCGTTCTTCATGTTGCCGAACCCGTAGTCGTAGGTGTCGCCGTCGGGCAGGAAGGTCTGCGTCGTGGTGCGCGTGTCCTGCCATTCCTTCGCGTGATGCGCCTCGACATAGACAAAGTAATCGCGCTTCTTGTCGTCCGACATCAGATTGACATCCACGCGGGCCATCTCGTTGCGGCTCAGTTTGCCGGACCTGTCGGGCTGCCATCCGTCGCCCCAGATCAAGTCGCCCACGTCTTCGTCGTTCAGGTTGTTGGCTTTGGCAAAGAAGCGTATGTTCGACCGCTCGTCGCTCCGCATGGCGAAGAGGCGTGCCAGGTAGGGCGTCTCGTCCTGCCGAAGTCCTGCTCCGGCCTCGATGTTTGCTATCCAGCCGACCATGTATTCGCGCTTCAGCCGCACGTCGATGACGTGGTGCTGACTGCTCTCGTCGGTCCGCCCGAGCCATTCGTTCTCCTCGGTCTGCTTGTCATAGACGGCCACGTCCTTTACCGTGTAGGCCGGCAGGTTCTCGAGCATGAGCTTCCGACTGCCTTTGAAGAGGTCCTTGCCGTTCAGCAAGAGGTCGTCCACGAACTTGCCATTGTGGTAGATTCGCCCGTCGCTTTTGAGCTCGACGCCCGGCAACTGACGGAGCAAGGCATCGAGCATCGAGCCTTCCGCCAGCTGGAACTGGCTGGCATCGTACACGATGGTGTCGCCCCTGAAGTAGAATCGGACGCGAGATGCCTTGACAGTCACCTCCTGCAGGGTCTTCGAAACCTTGTGCAGATAGAAGGGCGCGACGTTGCGCCACGTTTCCCGACGGCCCACACGGTCCACGACGTAGTCGAAGCAAACGGTCCGATAGTCGTCCATCGAAATGCGGAAGATGTAGTGGCGGGGCAGAGCGGGCACCTCTATGTTGTAGCGCGGCGTGTCGAAGTCCACTTGCCGGCCGCTATCGTCGTAGTAGAAGGCGGACTGTCGGGCACGCACCGAGTCGATGAGCGTGCTGTCCTCGGCCAGGAGTTCCACTTTTGCATCCATCAGGTACTCGCGCGTCCGGGCATCGCAGACCGTGCCGGAGAGCCGGATGGTGCGTGGCTTGTAGCGCGTGTCGTACTGCACGAAGATCTGCTTATCCCTTATCTTCACCTTGACGGGCTGTCCCTGACAGAGCCGCTTGATGGCGTTCTGCATCGAGAGGCCATTGAGGCTGGCGTGGACGGGCAGGGTCTCGAGGTCGTTCGCGATGAAGTTGATGGTGTACTCCGTCTGCATGTCGCGCAGGGTGGCAAGTGCATAGGCGAGCGATTCGCCGCGGAAGGTCAGGTCGCGCGCCGAGAGGCTCAGCCCGAAACCTATATATATAATAATGTATAAGACGAGTCGTTTCATCGCTTGCCCTCCTTCTTCTCGTCCGATTCCACATAGAGGATGTCGAGGTCCTGCGTGATGCGGAGGCCGTCGAACATGTTCATCATCTCCACAAACTCTCTGAGCGTGTGCGAGGTACGGCAGGTGATGTAGAAGCGCAGACGTGCCAGGTCCTTGTCTCCCCA
>CACXLY010000154.1 GCA_902768605.1 uncultured Bacteroidales bacterium | reverse complement strand
TTCTCTGAGGAAGCTGAATATGCCTACATGGCGAGCCGCGAGGCTTTCCAAATGGCGCAGGTTGACGAAAACTATCTCATGGAAAACGAGGTGGGCTGCATCTTCGGCAACGACTCGTCGGCCAAGCCCGTCATCGAGGCTGCAAGAATTATGGAGGAAAAGCGAGATTCGGAACTGCTCGGGCAGAACTACATCTTCCAGTCCATGAACTCCACCGTCAACATGAACCTCAGCACCGCGTTCCACCTGAAGGGTGTGAACTTCACCATCAGTGCGGCTTGTGCAAGCGGAAGCCACTCAATTGGCATCGCCTACATGCTTGTGAAACAAGGACTGCAGGAGATGGTGCTCTGCGGCGGTGCTCAAGAGACGAACTACTACAGCATGGCCTCGTTCGATGCCATCGGAGCTTTCTCCAGACGCATGGATGAGCCTACGAAAGCCAGTCGTCCCTTTGACCGCGACCGCGACGGACTGGTGCCCAGCGGCGGTGGCGCGGCGCTTGTCCTCGAAGAATATGAGCACGCCTTGGCTCGCGGAGCATACATCCTGGCAGAAGTCAAAGGTTACGGCTTTTCGTCAAACGGCACAGCCATCATCAGTCAGCCGAGCGACGAAGGCTGCGTCATTGCAATGTCGCGAGCCTTAAAGGATGCCGCGCTTGAACCGTCAGATATCGACTACATCAATGCTCATGCCACCTCAACGCGTCAGGGAGACATGTACGAAGCCATTGCGCTCGACCGCCTGTTCCACGGTCAGCACGCCCTCATCAGCAGCACGAAAGGCATGACAGGGCACGAGTGCTGGATGGCAGGGGCAAGCGAAATTGTCTACTCCCTCATCATGATGCAAAACCATTTCGTGGCGCCGAACCTCAACTTCGACAATCCCGACGAGCACTCCGAGAAACTCAACATTGCCCGCACCACGACAGAGGCTGACATCAAAGTCGTCCTCTCCAACTCCTTTGGCTTCGGCGGCACAAACAGCGCGTTGATAATTGCAACTATATAAAATAATGTATAACCTCAAACCTTAAACCACTATGAGAAAACTGGTATTAGCCCTGATGGCAATGTTTGCAAGCGTCACAATGTTTGCCGGTAATCCTCTATCTGTAAAAAGCAGTAAGGTAGAATTGAAGAAATTCATGAAAGAAGCTGCCACTGCCAGCTTGGTTCTCGACTGGAGCAAGACACAGTACGACAACAAGAAAACAGCCGCTGCTGAGTTTGGTGAAGACTATGCTTTCATAAAGAAAGACTGTGCTGAAAAGTTCATCGAAGGCTTCAACGCTAAATCGAAAGGCATCAAGCTGGAACAAGGGAAGAAAGGTGCTGACTACAAGTTTGTAATTACTGTGACTAATTTGGACTCTTTCGTTAATGTGATGGGTTGGGGCCCTCGTACTGAAGCTAAGATGTGGGGCAACCTGAAAATTGTTGACGCTAAAGGCGGAACCGTTGCTGAGATAGAAATTGACGAGGCAGAAGACGGTACCGATTATGTTCGACGCGAGGCCTTTGGAAAGACTTTCATGATTTTGGGAACGAAGGTTGCCAAACTGAAATAAACGTTCCACTCTGACATGAATTTGCCGTCTTCATTAAAAAGATACACTTCCGAGCAGCTCTCTGCCCGTGAGGCACAAAGGCAGGCTGAGTTCATTGCGTGGGGACCGATAGTGTTTCAGGCAAGCAGGCTGATGCTGAAGTTTGGCATCCTTGAGATGCTGAGAGACAGCGAGAAAGGACTCACTACAGCAGAGGTGGCTGAACGCAGCGGACTCTCCCTCTATGCCTGCAAGTGCCTGCTTGAGGCTTCGCTCAGCATCGGTACCGTGCTCATTAACCCAGACACCGACCGCTACTCAATCTCCAAGACGGGTTGGTTCCTGCTGAACGACCCAGCAACAAAGGTGAACATCGACTTCAACCACGACGTCAACTACCTCGGCATGTTCAACCTCGAAGAGGCACTCATGGAAGGTCGCCCCGTAGGATTGAAGCACCTTGGCGACTGGCCGACATTGTATGAAGGCCTGTCAAGCTTTCCTCCGCAAGCAAAGGAAAGTTGGCTCAACTTCGACCATTTCTACAGTGACTCCTCTTTCCCCGAGGCGCTCAAGATTGTCTTTGCCGAGCATTTTGTCCGCTCGCTCTACGATGTAGGCGGCAACACAGGCAAGTGGGCATTGCAATGTGTGGCTTACGATGAGGAGGTTGAAGTGACTATCCTCGACCTGCCTCAGCAGATAAAGATGATGCAGGAGAACATAGCAGGCAAGCCTGGTGCGGACCGCATCAAGGGCTACGCCATCAACCTGCTCGACAAAGA
>CACXLY010000153.1 GCA_902768605.1 uncultured Bacteroidales bacterium | reverse complement strand
TAGTTATACACTTGCTCCTTTCGGGGCTGTCCGTTCAATTTGTAGTTCATTACTACGATGCCAGCGCAAAGCGCAAGCATGATGATGTAAGCTGCTGTTTTCATAAAATTCGTGTCAATTCGTTCAATTCGTGTTCCTATTCGTCTTTCGGTCTGATTAAGCCCCACTCCGCGAACGTCTCAAAGCTGCCGCCGCAATCCGTCAAGATGTACAGCCTTGCCTGTTCCACGATGTCGGCGAAGCGTTCCGTCTCCCTGTAGCCGTCGGGATAGGTGAAGCCTCGTGCCAGCGAGTGCGGTGCCAAGCTCGCCCCGGCATCGCCGAGCGCAGCCGAGGGTGCGTGGTACACGAACGTCACCTCCTCGTCGCCTATCGAGCAGCAGGCCGTCACCTTTAGAGTCCCCCGCCAATCGGGGGACGGCTATCGCTCGGCTTTGCCGCTTGCTACCGAAGGGACGCAAGAATGCAGGGGGCTAATACATTACGTTAAATCTCACTCGCAACTGATTACGTCTGACGCTGATCATGTAATCGTCAGCCTCCAATCGCTTTCTCCAATCATCAAGCACGGCACTCGTGTAGTCGTACTTAGTACTCAGCGTCAGGATGACCGCAAATCCAGTCTCCTTGCACGTTTCCATGTTGCACAGCGTCGGCATTTCGTGGTCTTTGATTACGTCGCTGTTTACTTCTGCCTTGATTTCTTTTAAGACCTCAAAGGCGCGGTCTGTTGTCTTCTTTGCCATAGTTCCTTTTTTATTAAATGGTTTAACTTAATTTGCCCTTAGGCTTACGCCGCTTCCCGATTAACGGGAACGCTCAAACGTCAGCCCTCCCGCACGTTCATACACTAAGTCCACGACGGCACCCGCCAGTCGGTCGGCCATCTTATCGGGATGGCCAGGATTCACTTTCTCAAACATGATTTTGTCGTTTTATGGGTTTAACTTTACGAAAAGAGAGGCATCCCGATTGTGCGGAATGTCTCTCTTTTCGTGATGTCTGATGGATGATGTCTTATGTCAGACGTTTCAGCGGTGCGAGGTCTTGCAAGCCTGGGTCGATGATGTCAACCGTCATGCCGAGGGCCTCGGCGATGGCTTGGATGGTTTCGAGCGTCACGGCATACTTGCCAGCCTCGATACGGCTGACGTGGGTACGCTGTAGTCCTGCCCGCTCACTGAGTTGTTCTTGGCTCATGCCCGCCAGCTTCCGCAGGGTGGCGATGCGCTGCCCAATGCGGTCGCGGGTCTGTTGTTTCTGTTCTTCTGTCATAGTTCCAATACTATTATATTACCTTTCATTTCGGGTTGGTTCTCCAGTAGGATGTCCGTGTATATCTTGCACTGGTCGCGGGTGCCTTCAAAGAGTGCTTCCTGTGCCGAGCCGTTCACTATCGGATAGACGGCCATGTAACCGATCCTGCGGTGCTCGTCGCTTATCATGTCCTTGACCTTCTCCAGCCAGTCGTGGAAAGTCTGCCACTCGTCATCGTTCTTCACGCTTTCCTTGCAACAATCCAGCAGCGAGTCACGCAGCGTCGTGAGCCTGTCGAGCTTGCTCATGTTATTCTTTGCCTGTGCCATAACGTTTGTGGTATTATGGGGAGGGTTGCCCCTCCCCGTGGTTGGTTTAGCATATTACACTTTTCATTATTCTCAGGTGATCTTCTGCCCAAACCTTCAGCAGCTGGTAGTATTCCAGTTTGCCGACGATTTCCATTTTGAGGGGTTGACCGTTGATGTCCTTGTAGATGTCATTCTCCACAATCTCGCGGGCTGTCTCGGGTGAGAAATAAGTGGGATAGAGAGGTGAGAACTCGTAGGTGGTGTGATGTGTCTCGTCGGTGGTGACGGTCATCATGCGCTCTTTGTTGATGACGATGCTGTTGCACTTGCTCAGGCAGCAACCGTAAGTCTCGGGATGAGTAAGGTACTCAATCTGCTTGTTGCATACGCTAACCATCTTCTCGGCGTGGTTGATTGCCTTCGTCATCATCTCGTTGTTGTTGTTTGTAGTCTTCATAACTTTGTTGCGTTGTTTATACTGTTGCTCCCAGTGTTAAGTGTTACTATTTAAATTTCTTGTTGCAAAGTTAAGCATTATATTTGATATGTGCAAGTATTTACACGTTTTTCTTTCAAAAAGTGCTATTATTTATACTTTGTTAAGATAAAACGTGTACTTTATTACACATTTTAAGCCTTTTTCGTGCAAGTATTAGCACAAAAATAAGAGAGCCGACACCCGTCAGCCCTCTTACATCTTACATCATACATCCCGAAGGTCATCCCTCAAGCTCCCCGCCCGGAGTGTTGCCGCCACCGCCCGCGCCCGTGCGCACGCGCACCTTCACGCCCACCTGTGTGGCCAGTTCGCCCGCGTTCTCCAGCGTCAGGTCGGTCACCTCGGGGTTCAGCTGCTTGGCTCGCTCCAGGTTGATGTTGCCGCCCTTCAGGTGTACGTCGGGGTAGATGCGCATCAGCACGTCCTGCCCGTTCTTGAACTGGATGGCGAAGCCCATTGCCATGAGCTGAGCAGCGGCCTTGCCGTTTAGAGTCCCCCGCCCATCGGGGGACGGCTATAATGCAGGGGGAATATTTTGCCCTTAGGCTTACGCCGCTTCCCGTTTGGCGGGAACGCTCAAACGTCGCAGGTCAGCAGCACCTCGTTGGCGGTGATCGTCTTGCCGGTACCGAATGCCTCGACTCCGTTGTTAAGATTTACTTCATACTGGATCGTCTTGCCGGTACCGAATGCCTCGACTCCGTTGTTAAGATTTACTTCATACTGAATCATAATTTTACAGATGTTATAATGTTAATGAAAAACTTGATTTGTTAGACAATAATTTTTCGTTGTTATGGGGTTTACTTTAGAGGTCTTTCACCTTGTCATAGCAGATGCCGATGTCTATGCAGCAGCATCGGAGTATATGCTGGAACAGGTGCAAGTAGTCGGCAAAGCCCTCGAAGTATTGGAAATTGTCGGTCTGCTTGCTGTGACCGTGACGTACACACACCCACCAGTGGTCAAGTTCCGTGTGGTCAACGCAGATGTCAATGCGCTTCTCGCTGTCCTCATACACCCATTCGTTAGGCGATACGCTCGAAGCGAATCCGAGAGCCACCAGCAACCTTTCCGTTATCCTCATGGGTGCAATGCCTCGCATGGTATGCGATTCAAGTCCGTTGCCCTTGCCTTGATAGATGGTGATGTCTTGCTGCCCGAATGAATACTCGATGCCGCTTGTGCTGACTATCTCAACGGGCTTTCCCTTGCGTAGTACGATGTCGCCTACCATTAGTTCGTCTGCTTTCATAGTTCCTCTTTTGTGATGTTAATCTTCTTAATCTCTCGCCCGTCGTCGTAGATGGAACTCCTTTGGCCATCTTTACGGGGCTGTAGTTTCTTCGTCAGCTGAGGGCCACGAAATTCGACATACAATCCTTTAGTACCGTAGTATGGGCTGTGCCTGCCGTATCGTTGGTCAATCTGAATAATAGTGCCTTGGCTTTCGATGATGTCGCCAACGTTGAAGCGGGCATTTACATTAGCCCACTTATTGAGAGCAATGCTTTTGCGGTTGTCTCGCCTTTGCTTTGCCTCCTTCAAGTCCTTTTCGTAGGCTTGTTCATAATCTGCGAGGAGTTTCAAACATTCCTCATTGGTTCTTACTTCTTCTGTCATAGTTCCTTTTATTAATTCTCCAATTCTCAAATTCTTGATAAAAGAAAGAGGGAGCATCCTCGATTTGGGATGTCCCTCGTTGATGGGGCAGTGTCACAGCCTTCGGAGCACCTTGCAAGGCGGTTTTATGTCGGATGATTACTCCTGCGAATCTGCCAGATAAATCTGCCCTTCGTTCTACCCTTGACGCTTTCGCGTCGAGCCTGACTCCGCTCGGCATAGACATCAAGCGAGCTTGTGTCTCTGCTCTCGCTTATCGTCATCCCTCCAGCTCCCCGCCCGGAGTGTTGTTGTTGCCGCCGCCGCCCTGGTTGTCGCCACCCTCGGTGATGTCCTCTTCGCCAGATGCAGCGGCAGCTGCCTGCGGGTCAACCTTCTGCCAACTCACCTCGTCAGAGAACTGGCGGCTGAACTT
>CACXLY010000152.1 GCA_902768605.1 uncultured Bacteroidales bacterium | reverse complement strand
GTCGCTGCCATCCGCATAGAGGCCGCTCAGCAGGATGATGAAGGCGGTGCAGGTGCAGATGACGAGTGTGTCGGCAAAGACGCCGAGGCTCTGCAGCAGCCCCTGATAGACGGGATGCGGTATGGCGGCTGTGGCTGCGGCATTGGGCGCGCTGCCCTCGCCAGCCTCGTTCGAGAAGAGGCCGCGCTTCACGCCCTGCATCACGGCGATGCCCACCGCGCCGCCTGCCGCCTGCTCCCATCCGAAGGCACTCCGCACGATGAGGCTCAGCATGGCAGGAATCTCAGTGATGTTAGCAACAAGGATGTAGAGCGCCAGCACGATGTATTCGAGGGCCATGAAGGGCACAATCATCGCGCAGAAGCGGGCTATGCGGTGGATGCCTCCGAAGATGATGGCAAGCGTCAGCAAAGCCAGTCCGCCAGCCACGTACTGCATGGGGACGTGGAAAGAATTGCTCAGCGCATCGCATAGCGTGTTGCTCTGCACGATTTGGTTCGAGAGTCCGAAGCCGTAGATGATGAGGCAGGCAAAGAGCACGCCCATCCAGGGCTGACGCAAGCCGTACTTCATGTAGTAGGCCGGTCCGCCGTAGAAACTATCTTTGCCTTGCCGCTTGAAGAGCTGCGCCAGCGTGGCCTCCATGAAAGCCGTGCTTGCGCCCAGCAGCGCCATCACCCACATCCAGAACACCGCTCCCGGTCCGCCCACGAAGATGGCACTTGCCACGCCCGCCAGGTTGCCCGTGCCGACCCTCGAGGAAAGACTGATGGCAAAGGCTTGGAAGGAGGAAATCTTACGCTTGCCGATGCTCTCGACAGGCTGGTCGCTTGGCTTGAAGAGGTTGCGCAACATCGTCGGCAACATCGTGAACTGCACGCCACGAAGGTTCCAGGTGAAGTAAAGCGCGCAACCCACCAGCATCGTGATAACGATGTAGGTCCACAACGCATCGCTTATCGCAGCGATGATGTCAAACTTTATAAACTCGAGGTTCAAGAAATATTCCATGTCAATAACTATGAACTATGCACTATGAACTATGAACTAAGAGCTCATCACCACCGCCTCCTTCTTGCAGCCATCGACTTTGATGGTGAGGGGTTGGGGCAGGCGGACGTGGCGGACGTGCTCCGTCTCTTGTACGGCGGGCAGCTGGTCGAGGACTTCCTGCCGGTAGATGCCGTCGCCTCGGAAAGCGTTGACGGTGAGGTAGCAGACGCCAAGCGAGGTAAGGTTCTGGAAGAAATGCGTGCCTTGGCTCGGGTCAACTTGGAAGCTGTCCAGTCCAGCCTCGACGATGACCTGCGCGGCACTGATGTGGCTCCACTTGACGGGAATGCCGAGCCACGGGTCGCTGCTTCCCCAACGGCCCGGGCCGATGAGGAGGTAGGAAGCTCCGCCTGCCCCCTCCTGCTCCCCCCTTTGGGGAGTGTCCAAGCTGTGAGCCTCTTCGCTTCTGAGGCCCTCCCCTAAAGGGGGAGCGGGGAGGGGGCTGGCAGGGGCTGCGGGCTGGTTTAGGAACCCTCTGTTTATCTTCTCGATCTCCTCGGCGATGGCGGGATTGTTGGAGGGCGTGTAACCCTCGGTCTTGACGTAAACGATGTCCTGTATGTCGCTGTAGATGCCGTGACCGATGGCGCTGTGCGAGCGCAAGAGGCAGTCTTCGTCGCGAACGAGGGTGAGGTCTTCGTCGAGCTCCATGCGGTTGTCCACCATCGGACGAATCTGCAGGAGGCAGAAATCGCCTGTGCGGTCGGCGTGCAGATTGACCGCAAACTCTATCTCGACGGGACGCTTCATCTCGTCCTGCCCATACTTAAGCACCTTCCGCATCAGCTCGGCCAAAGGGAAGACATCGCTCTGCAGGACGCCCGCGAAGGAGATAATCTTGCGGTTGCGTCCCTCGTAGAAGCCGTCGTAGATGCACTGGTCCATCGGGTCGTAGGTCGAGCAAATCCATTGCAGCGTGCCGTCCTTCTCAGCTTCCCGAACAGGCACCTTGATGAGGTTGAAGCCATCGTTCGTGCACATCTCGCCAGCCTCCTTCGAGCTTTGTGCGCGAAGGGCGAGGAAGTAGGTCTGCGTGTCGCGCAGTGCAATCTCCATCTCGCTCATCTGCAAGACCTGATGCGGGTGGGCAGGGCAGACGCGAAGGCTTGTGCCGCCGTCCACGATGTATTTGCCGAGGCCCATCGCCAGCGAGACGGTGCCCTCCTCGGCCTTCTCGTCGCCGATAGGGTAGTAGTTGATGCTGCGCGCCACACCGCTGATGACGGGATAGAAGCGGCCGTTGTGCTCCTCGCCCACCACCTCTTGGATGATGACGGCCATCTTCTCCTGGTCAATGACGTTGCTCGTGGCCGTCATGTAGTCCTTGCTGTTTTGGTAGAAGACGCTTGCATAAACGGCCTTGATGGCTTCCGAGAGCATCGAGAGGCGCTCGTAGCGGTCGTGAGCCGCAGGAATCATATAGGTACTGTAAACGCCTGCAAAGGGCTGGTAGTGCGAGTCCTCGAGCAGGCTGGAGGAACGTATCGCGATAGGCCC
>CACXLY010000151.1 GCA_902768605.1 uncultured Bacteroidales bacterium | reverse complement strand
CGACAAAGAGAAACCGCGCTTCGCACAGCTGCCCTCCGATAAGTCGATGGACTCGCTGACACTCGAGGAGGCAATGGAACTCTTCCGTCTGCCGCGCACGGTAGGACAGTTCGAAGGCAGCGACGTTTCGATTGGTGCTGGCCGCTTCGGTCCGTATGTCCTGCACGACAAGAAGTATGTGTCGCTGCCGAAGGACGCCGACCCACTGGCCATCACCCTCGACGAGGCCGTGGCTCTCATCGAGGAGAAACGCCAGCAAGACCAGCAGCGCCACCTGAAGGCCTTCGACGAGGACCCGAAGCTCGAAATCCTCAACGGCCGCTATGGTCCCTACATCGCCTACGACGGCAAGAACTATCGCATGCCGAAGGCTATGCACGCCCGTGCTGCCGAGCTGTCGTATGAGGAGGCCATGAAGTTGGTAAAGAAGTAGAAGACCCACCCACAGCAGACCCACCCATAACAGACCCACCCCCTGCCCCTCCCTAAATGGAGGGGAGTAAAATGCCTTATTAGCATGAGTAATATAGATTCAAATAACAAAAGATCGACGCAATTAGAAAAGCCATCTACTCCCCTCTCTCAAAGAGAGGGGCAGGGGGGAGAGTCTCTTGTGCAGGGGGGAGAGTCTCTTGTGCAGGGGGGAGAGTCTTTTATTCGAATCATCCTCATCGGCTACATGGGTGCCGGCAAGACGACCGTCGGCAAGGAACTCGCTAAGGCGCTGGGCCTGACGTTCTACGACCTCGACTGGTACATCACCACGCGCATGCGTCGCACGGTGAAGGAAATCTTCGACGAGCGGGGCGAGGAGGGCTTCCGCCGCATCGAGCACAACATGCTGCACGAGGTGGCAGAGTTCGAGAACGTCGTCATCTCATGTGGTGGCGGCACTCCCTGCTTCTTCGACAACATGGAATATATGAATCAGCAGGCCGACACCGTCTATCTAAAGGCATCGCCCGAGGTGCTCTATGCTCACCTGCAGATGGGCAAGGGCGTGCGTCCTCTGCTACTTAACAAAACTCCCGATGAGGTGCAGCAGTTCATTCGCGAGCAGCTGGCCTCCCGCGAGCACTTCTACTCGCAGGCCCGCCACATCGCCGACGTAAACCTCATGGACAACTTTTCAAAAATAGCAAGCACCGTTGCCGACATCCGTGAGATGCTCGGCGTCTGACTTTCAAGCAATCAACTATTACCTAATCACCATACAACGCACTGACGAAATGAAGAAATGGACGATTGAAGACGCGAAGGAACTCTACAACCTGAATGGTTGGGGCACTTCGTATTTCGGAGTAAACGAGAAGGGCAACGTCTACGTGACGCCCTGTAAGGACCAGACGCAGATTGACCTGCGCGAAGTGATGGATGAACTCGCCCTGCGCGATGTCACACCACCTGTGCTGTTGCGCTTTCCCGACATCCTCGACAACCGCATCGAGAAAACGTGGAGCTGCTTCAAGAAGGCTTCGAAGGAGTACGACTACAAGGGCGAGAACTATGTGGTGTATCCCATCAAGGTGAACCAGATGCAGCCGGTCGTCGAGGAGATCATCTCGCACGGCCGGAAGTTCAACCTCGGACTGGAAGCCGGCTCGAAGCCTGAGCTGCATGCCGTCATCGCCATGCAGTGCCAGAGCGACTCCATCATCGTCTGCAACGGCTACAAGGACCAGTCGTACATCGAGCTGGCGCTGCTCGCTCAGAAGATGGGCAAGCAGATTTTCATCGTCGTGGAGAAGATGAACGAGCTTGAGCTCATCGCTCGCGAAGCAAAGAAGCTGGGTGTACGCCCGAACATCGGCATACGCATCAAGCTGGCATCGAGCGGTAGCGGCAAGTGGGAAGAGAGCGGCGGCGATGCCTCGAAGTTCGGACTGACCAGTGCCGAGCTGCTCGAAGCCCTCGAGTTGCTCGACAAGAAGGGCATGCGCGACTGTCTGCGCCTCATCCACTTCCACATCGGCTCGCAGATCACGAAGATTCGCCGCATACAGACCGCCCTGCGCGAGGCCTCGCAGTTCTATATCCAGCTGCACAAGATGGGATACAACGTCGACTTTGTCGACTGCGGTGGTGGACTCGGCGTCGACTACGACGGCACACGATCGCCCTCGAGTGAGAGCTCGGTGAACTACAGCATACAGGAATACGTCAACGACTGCATCTACACCTTCGTAGAGGCAGCCAACAAAAACGACCTGCCCCACCCGAACATCATCACCGAGAGTGGACGCTCGCTGGCCGCTCATCACTCGGTGCTCGTCATCGATGTGCTGGAAACGGCGTCGCTGCCCGAGATGCCCGAGGAATTCGAGCCCGACGAGAACTCCCACCAGCTGGTGAAAGACCTCTACGACATCTGGGACAACCTCTCGGCACGCAACGTGCTCGAGGACTGGCACGATGCCGAGCAGATTCGCGAGGAAGTGCTCGACTTATTCTCTCACGGCATCGTCGACCTGAAGACACGCGCCGAGATCGAGGCGATGTACTGGAGTGTGTGCCACGAGATCAACGCCCTGGCGAAGAACCTGAAGCACAT
>CACXLY010000150.1 GCA_902768605.1 uncultured Bacteroidales bacterium | reverse complement strand
CTTCGTCACCACAGGATTGCGATAGCGGAACTCCGAGGCATACTCCACTTCGCAGGGGATGCGGCACAGGCTCTCGAAGAGCTGCTTGCCGATGAGACCCGCGTGCCACGACGTGCCGCAAGCCACAATGACGATGCGCTTTGCACCGAGCAGTTGCTGGCGGTAGTCGATCATGGCTGAAAGCGTCACATGGTTGCCCTCGACATTGATGCGGCCTCGCATACAGTTCACCAAGCACTCAGGTTGTTCGAAGATTTCCTTCAGCATGAAGTGTTCGTAGCCACCTTTCTCTATCTGGCCGAGGTCGATATCAACCGTCTTTACCTTCAGTTCCTGCTCCTTGCCGAGAATGCTTATCACCCTGAGTTCCTCGCCCAGACGAATCACGGCGATGTTGCCGTCCTCCAGATAGACTACTTTGTCGGTGTAGTCGATGATAGGACTGGCGTCAGAGCCTAAGAAGAACTCATCCTCGCCGATGCCTACCACCAGCGGGCTCTGCTTGCGTGCCGCGATAATCTGCCGAGGGTCGCGCTTGTCGATGATGGCAATGGCGTAGGCTCCAATCACCTGATGGAGCGCCACCTGCACGGCTTCGAGCAGCGTCAGGTTCTTCTTCACCATGATGTACTCCACGAGTTGCACGAGCACCTCCGTATCGGTGTCGCTCTTGAACTCCACGCCTTTCGCCTGAAGCTGTGTCTTGATGTCGGCATAATTCTCTATGATGCCGTTATGGATGATGGCAAGATTGCGAGTGCTCGAATAGTGGGGATGAGCGTTGCGGGCCGACGGTTCGCCATGCGTTGCCCAGCGTGTATGAGCGATGCCCACGCAGCCCGACACATCCTTGTCGCTGCAGTACTCGGTCAGGTTGTCAACCTTACCCTTAGCCTTATACACGTTGAGGTCGCCGCTGTCGCTAATCATCGCCACGCCCGCGCTGTCGTATCCACGATACTCCAGGCGCTTCAGCCCTTTAATCAAAATGGGATAGGCTTTCTTCGAGCCTATGTAACCTACAATTCCACACATAATGTTATTTACTATTTAATCATTTACCATTTACCATTTAATAGTTTTCCCCCTATAGGGGGAGTTAGAGGGGGGCTTGGAGTTAGAGGGGGTCTGTCGTTGTTTTCTCTATATTTAACAAACGCTTGGTTCACGAGGCGGTTGCCGCCTGGAGTGGGATAATGCCCTGTGAAGTACCAGTCGCCCCCGTGGTTGGGGCAGGCGGCGTGCAGGCCTTCGATGGTCTGAAAGACGAACTCGACAGGCGCTTGCATTCCTGCGGGACGAAGCATCTCGGCCATCTTCTGGTTGATTTCTTCTATACTGAAAGGCTTGTAGATGGCGCTGACGCAATTGCCTTGCTCTGCTGCAGGCTTGCGGAGCTCTGCAAGACAAGCCTCGTATGTGTCTGTGATTAACTGCCACATGCCACGATCCTCGATGAGGGCGATAGTAGCACGAAAAGCACAGAACTCCTCCAGGCGCGCCATGTCGATGCCGTAGTAGTCGGGATAGCGAATCTGCGGCGAACTGCTGACCATCACTATCTTCTTGGGGTGCAGGCGGTCGAGGATCTTGAAGATGCTCTCCTTCAATGTGGTGCCTCGTACAATGGAATCATCGATGATGACGAGGTTGTCTTCGTATGGCCGCAGGGAGCCGTAGGTGATGTCATAGACGTGCGAGGCGAGGTCGTTGCGTGAGCCTGCTTCCGTGATGAAGGTTCGCAGTTTGATGTCCTTCCATGCCACCTTTTCGCTCCGTACGTTTAGTCCCTGGCTTCGCAGACCCTCCATCATTCCATAAAATGCAACCTCGGCTGTGTTAGGAATGAAGGAAAAGACAGTATGCTCGGTGTCACCGTCGATGGCTTTGAGGATGGGTGCTGTGAGCTGCTGGCCAAGTTGCTTGCGCTCGTGGTAAATGTCGCGGTCGGAACCTCGGCTGAAGTAGATGCGCTCGAACGAACATCTCGTCTGCTTCTTGGACTCCAGGATTGTTTCCAAAGCAGAGGCGCCGTTCTTGTGTACGATGAGCGCCTGGCCTGCCGGCAACTCCTGAACGTCATCGCAGGCGAGGTCGAAGGTCGTCTGCAATACGGCACGCTCACTGGCAACGGCCACAACCTCATCGTCCCTATAGAAGAAGGCAGGCCGTATGCCCCAAGGGTCGCGCATGGCAAACATCTCGCCGCTGCCTGTCATGCCGCACATCACGTAGCCTCCGTCGTAGTCGGCCATCGTGGTGCGCAATACATTTGCCATCTGAACGCCTGCTTCGATGTAATGGGTAATGTCTGTGCCTTCCAGTCCTTTTGTTTTAGCTTCGACAAAGAGGCGTTCCACTTCTCGGTCCAGGCGATGTCCCATCAGTTCGAGTGTGATGTAGGAGTCGCTGTAGATGCGCGGCGACTGTCCCTGCCTGACCATCTTCGTGAATATCTCGTCGATGTTCGTCATGTTGAAGTTGCCGCAAAGACAGAGGTTCTTTGCCCGCCAGTTGTTGCGGCGCAGGAAAGGATGAACGTACTGCAAGCCGCTCTTGCCTGTCGTGCTGTAGCGCAGGTGTCCCATATAAAGAGAAGCCCCCTCCCAACCTCCCCCT
>CACXLY010000149.1 GCA_902768605.1 uncultured Bacteroidales bacterium | reverse complement strand
TCTCCCAATAGGCGATGTCGTTCACGTTGCGGGCTTTCACCTCATCTTGGATGGGGTCGTACATATCCATACCGTTAATCTCTACATGGCATTTGCCGTTGCCGTCGTTCACCAAACTGATGTCTGGCTCACCGATGATGATAAATGAGCCCGCTTTCTTGTCTTTTTTCAGCAGTCCGTCTTGCAGCAGATCGTCGCTCATGCGAACCTTCGACACTTGGAACGTACCGAAGTTATAGTCTTTGTTCTCGCCACTCTCAATGCTGTCCTCGAAAGAGAAACCAAGAATCACGAGCCAGTTCGATTCACTCAGATGCTGACGGAAGGCTCGAATAGCTTCATTGACGGCATATTTGCTAACCGTTCCAAACTTAGGACCAATCATAAAATAGACACAATGCTCCTTACCTTCCTCCGTCTTGTAATAACCTTTGGCATTCAAATAAGGCTCGTCCAAATGTTCCATTGAGTACATTACAGCCTGTTGTTGCTTCACACCATTACGAATACCATTAGCCTTTAGTTACTATGTTTGCAGTCGCTAACGGATATGTCCGACTATTGAATTCACTCTCGGGGGCTGCGAGCCCCCTGCCGTTGGGCAACCCCTCGGTGTGTTTTTCATAGTTTATAGAGGAAAAAGTTGGTACGATAATAATTGGTTCCCCCTGCCGTTGGGCAACCCCTCGGTGTGTTTTTCATAGTTTATAGAGGAAAAAGTTGGTACGATAATAATTGGTTTGTATCTTTGTAAGTGCTAAAAAACAATATACATTCACAATTAAAACTCGTACCAGTATGCAAAAGTACAAATTTTCCTTCAAAGGACAAAACATTTACGTCGGAATTGACGTACATTTGAAGACGTGGCATGTGACAACGCTCACTGAGAGCGGCTGCAAGTATTCATTCTCTCAGCATGCAGATGCAAAGGAGCTCTTTGACAGACTGAACAAGAAATTCCCTGAGGCGCACTTCATGTCGGCCTACGAGGCTGGATTCTGTGGTTTCTCTGCCCACTACGCTTTGGCGGAACAGGGGTTTGAGAATATCGTGGTCAATGCAGCAGACATCCCTACGACTGTCAAGGAGAAGGTAATGAAGACAGATGCCGTAGACTCGGAAAAGATTGCCTGGGGACTGAAACGCGGAGAACTGACAGGCATCTACGTCAAGGATAAGTCATTCATGGACGATACTAATCTGATACGTCTAAGACAGCGTTTTATCAAGGATCTCTCACGGCATAAGAGCAGAGTGAAACAGTTGCTCTACACTCAGGGCGTTACCTATCCGGAACGCTTTGCCAAGAGTGGTACACACTGGTCACGCAACTTCATGAAGTGGCTTCGTGAGGAGGTGGTGCTTTTGTCTGAAGAGAAACTAACACTCACGCTGCTCTGTGATCAGGTGGATAGCGTGAGGCAGGCTGTTCTGAGAGTTACCCGTGAAATCAGACGGATGAGTAAGGATGGTAAATACAAGGAAAACTACAACCTGCTTTCAACAGTTCCCGGCTTCGGCTTGATAACTTCAATGTCAATGTTGGCAGAACTGGACAATAATCCGACACGTTTCCCTAACGAACGTAAATTCGTTGCTATCCTCGGTCTTATTCCCACTTGTCATGACTCTGGCGAGAAGAAAGTCAATGGCGAAAAGTCTTTTAGGGGCAACAAACATCTTGGCCCGCTTATTATAGAAGCAAGCTGGGTGGCTATCCATAGAGACTACGGACTTGGAGCATACTACACAAATTGCTGCCAAAGCATGAAACCGCAAAAGGCTATCATAAAGGTTGCAAGGCGTCTTGCTTGTAGGGCATACGCTGTCATGAAGACAAAGAAGGCATATGTGCTTCAATAGCGAAAGGGAAAACAATATGCATAACGACAGGAACTTAAGTCGGACAGACTTCTCAATTTGCAAAATGACCACTATCTGACCTTGATGAGTCTTTAGACTACATCTGCCTTTAGGCTGTGGCATTATATTCCAAGATCTGAAGAAGTAACCTGATGAGCAGCTAAGGCTTGCTACATCTAATAGAAGTTTGATCCGGCTTCCTGTTGCTTATGCAATTTGCCAGACGCAAAAGAAACGTGTCTGGACGGGGATTTCTTGACTGTAGATGTGTAAATTAAAGTAAAAATAGATACTAAACGATTAAACAATACTAAAAGATGAACCAATTATTTGGTTTGCAACATAGAAGGTTGGAGAACCATGATCCTTTCATCATCATTTTCAGGAATCTCTTGCTGCTTGCAATGTTTTGCGCGATAAACCGACTAAATCAGTCGTTAGACTGTTCTTTGGCGGCTTTTTTAGCGGCTTTGGCGGCGGCTTTTTCAGCTTTGCGCTGGGCTTTGGCTTCGGCTTTGGCCTGTTTTTCGGCAGCCTTGGCTGCATCTTTGGCGGCTTTGGCCTCGGCCTTGGCGGCTTTTTCGGCGGCTTTCTGCTGTTGCTTCTCTGCTTTGCGCAGCTGTTTTTCGGCATCAAGGGCGGCACGGTCCTCACGCTTCTGGGCCTTGCGGGCTTCCTTGTCGGCACGCTTCTGCGCCTTGCGGGCTTCCTTCTCAGCCTTCAGCTGGGCTTTCTCCTCGTCGGTGAGGTCGCTCTTGCCGAAGAGGTGGAGCTTCATCTTGGGCTTGATCTTCGTCTTCTGCATCTCGTTGGTATTGGTGAACGAGAAGGTGCAGCTGAGGTCCATCCACTTGCCGGGGGCGTCGAGGTTGCCTTCGGCGACGGCGCCATTGCTGACGATATTGACGGTGAGGTCGCGCGTGCGAACAAATTTATAGGATGCGCGCGAGACATGCGCGTGGACTTCGCCGATGGGCAGCTTGCCGCCGAGGCGCTTACGCATGACGGCTGTACGGGGCTTCGAGATGTCGATTTTGAAGGTAGCCGAGGCGGCGACGGGACCGATGTCCTTCATATCCATGACTCGCCCGATTTCGAGGGAGTCGGTGGAGGCACGGCCGGAAAGGTATTTGTTGTTTTCGTCGAGGGCGAAATAGAAATTGAGTGCGCCGGCGGCGGTGGACAGGCGGCCCTGGAACTCCTCCTTCTTATAGAGCACATTGAAGGAACCGGCATAGTGGAGCGTGCCGAGGGCGTGGAGCTGTTTCATCATGAGGCGCTTGACGGGGAACTGCTTGATGATGCGTTCTTTGCTGCCGCCCTTGGCTTCCATGCGTTCAATATCGAAATGGACGCGCAGCTGCGTCTTCTCCTTCAGACCGGTGATGGTGCCGCGGGCAGCGACCTGCAGCTGCTTGTCGGCGGTGTTGACGCGGACATTGTCGAAGCGCA
>CACXLY010000148.1 GCA_902768605.1 uncultured Bacteroidales bacterium | reverse complement strand
GGTACCAGTGAAGGTGTATGCCACCAGCGGCTTGCCCGTGTTGTCGCGGTCCATGAGGAACGAGTTGATTTGGTTGCGCAGTTCGTTGAACACCTTCAGCTTGTCTTCTGGCGTGTCAGCCTTGCGCTGGAAGTACAGACGCTCCATGTATTCATTATTCAGATACAGGATGCGCCCAATGACGTTCGAGTTCTTGCGGCGCTTGTTGCGGTCGCTGATCATCGTCATCAGGTACTCGTAGATGTCGCCGCTGAAGATACTCTGCCATGCCGGTACGGGATAGTACGGACGGCCAGCCGAGGGATAGGCAATCGGGAGGATGAAGCGTGTGGGGCGCTTGCGGATGCTGCCGTTGGCACGGCGCGTCTCACGAACGATACGCTCCAGGTCGGTCAGTGGCGACTGCGGATCGAGGGCGGGGATGGCTATCATCTCGAAGCCGTCCTCAGCCTTGTCGCTGGCAGAAGCGGCGAACACGCGGGAGTCGAGAAAGCGGTTAGATACATAGACGTAGTTGATGCGCCCGTTCTTGTCCTTGCGCTCCAGGCGACAGATGTGTGCCGAGCGGTAGCGGATGCCCGTCACCTGTGGCACCCACATCGAGGTAGGCATGTTCTTGCCGTCAGCGTCGAGTGTGCGCTTGTTCAGTGTGATTTCGGGGAAGCAGAGGTTCTGCTCCTGCATATCCTCGGTCAAAGAGAGGTAGGTCAGTGCGAGGTTGTTGCGGGCGGCAAAGTTGGTCAGGAAATCGTTGGTGGTTTGCCACTTTTCGTGCTCCTGTTCGAGAACTGAAATCTGTTCTCGAATGTCGGCGGCGAGGGAGGTGATGTCTGAGGGCTGAGGGATGAGGGCTGATGTATTACCGGCGACGGAATCGCCGGGAACGGTGGCTTCCAGTTGTGACAGCTCGCGTTTCAGGTCTCTTATCCAGCCTTTGATCAGCACACCGGCATCCTTGAAGGCGATGCGCTTCTCGGTGATGTTGCCACCGACGTACTGCACATAGGAATAGACGAAGCGCGGACCCTTGCCGGCACACAGGTCGGTGTTGAAGCGGTGGGCGCTGGCAGTGTAAGGACTTGCCTCGCGCAACAGCGACACCACGTTCGGGTTGCGGTTGCCTGCGCCCCACTCCATGTAGCCCAGTCCTGGCGTACCGATATTGTCGGGCGTCGGCTGCTCCACACCACTGCTGAGGTGCAGCGTAGGATATTGATAACTGGCGCTCTTCGGTTGACCAGGCTCCTGACACGTCAGTTTGGCGTGGATGTAGTCTTCCCACAAGCCAAACTCACTGCCGCTGCTGTTGCTGCGGTGTCCGAAGTCGTTGGGCATCGGCGCAGGGAAATAGCCCTGGCTCTTCAACTCGTCGGTGGCAGAGCGGAGCGCGTCGGCGCTCTGTACCTTAACGAGGTTGCGATGCTGCTGCAAGTTCTTCTTTGTCATTTGTCGTCTTTTGTGTTGATTTGACAGTGACAAAGGTACTATCCTTTATATATTATAGGCGGACATCACCCACCCGGCATCACCACGAAGCCCATGCCGTTGCGGAAGTGCTTCACGCCCATATACAGCTCGTCGAAGGCATCGGTTCCGTCGGTACGGAGCTCTTCGGGTGTGGCATCCTGAGAATCCACAGACAGCTTCTCACCGCCCTTGTCCTTCTTGAACGTGGTGCCGTTGTGACCGTAGCTGAGCTTCACGTCGCACTGCTCGATGGCGGCTACCAATGCTTCATTGTTTTGCGCGTTAAGAGCGATAGCCGGATAGCCAAAACCCGCAAAGGCTTCATTGATATCCTTGTATTTTTGCATGTGACTCGGCGCCTGCTGGATATCCACTGGATTCACGTTCCACCCGTACTTGCGCAGTTCCTTGATGACGGTATCTTTGATGTCGTCCATCGAGATGCCGTGCAACTTGAACTTGGCGGTGTGCGAGTAGTAGTAGTTGATGTTCTTGTTCTTCTTCTTGAACGGGGTGTAGTAGCGGTCGAAGTCGCGTATCAGGTCCTGTATCATGCCGCCGTTTTTGACGAACATCGAGTTGAGCACGTTGAGCGTATCTACGCCAATGCGCTTGTAGAGCTGCCCGACCACTATCCAGTTAATGAGGTTGTTGTAGTCGAGTGCAATCTCTAATGGCAGGTTGGTGTTCAGGTCGCCGTCCAGCGTACAGTCCTTCACGTTCGACAGGTAGTCGAAGTCGGGGCTTTCGTATTCCGTGCCGTACATCGTGCCGCCCACCATCTGCTTGCCCTGCTTGATGGCGTAGCTCTTGTCGATGGCGGGGCAGTCGTCGTCGATGTAGGTATGTCGGTCGGGGTCGAAGTTGCAATAGAAGCCCTCGCCGCTCTTCTTCGGACGGATATTGAGGATTGAGATGGCGAACACGAGCGGCGGCAGGTCGCGCTTCATGCGGCGAATATAGTCCTCGCCCAGGATGTCGATGTTGTCTAATGACGATGCACGGACGAAGTAGAAGCAGTTGCGGCGCAGGGCGTCGATGTGTGCTTGGTATTTCTTCGAGCCGCGAATGGCCATCATCTCGAAGTGCTCGTCCTGCGTAATCAGATACTTGTAGTCGAACAGCAGTTCCGCGTCCTGCTCGTCGATGAGCTTATAGGCCAGCAGCATCTCCACGGTGTGCTTGTTATCTACGTAGTCGAACAGCAGTTCCGCGTCCTGCTCGTCGATGAGCTTATAGGCCAGCAGCATCTCCACGGTGTGCTTGTTATCTACTTGATACTGGCGCGGCACAATCCTGAACCCGCCCTCCCGTGCTTCCACGGCAGCGGCAATGGCACGGATGCGCTCACGGGTGTCGGCGCTGACCACCTGCACCCTGTGACCGCCTTTCTTCGCCGAGCGCAACATCTCGTTGAAGTACATCACGCGGTCGGCATACTCGTCCAGTTCCGCCTGCACCTCACGATACGTCTTGCCCTGCATCTCGCCGTGGTCTATCACCTGCTCCAGCACGTCCTCCTCCTTCGACAGCCAGTTGCCACGGTTGGTCAGCGAGGCGTCTGAGCAGTAGAACGTCGATTTATAGAACGGGTTTTCCTCGGAGAACGACCGCAGCCCCATCGGGTGAACGATACCCGACAGCGCAGGCATCACCTCCTCGTCGATTTTCTTCTTGGGCAGGAACTTGCACTCGTCGGCAATGATGTAGTTCAAAGTCATGCCATTAACACTGCCGAAGACGCTCATCGAAGCCGCCGCCATGATACTTCCGTTAGCAAACCACATATAGTTCTCATACGACTTCGGGCGGATGATGGCCGGCGGCGTACCCTTCGGCGGCTTGCCCCAGCCAAAATGTACTGATTCCTTGAACCCATAAAATCTTTCGAGCGCAGCGATGACACCGGGAATGGTTCTGGAGTAAAGCTGTTTTCTGCTGGCACCAAGAAACACACCCGTACCCTGCGGCATCGAGTCGTTCACAGCCCACACTCGCGGACCTATGCCGCCGTCAGTCTTACCGAAACGACGCGCCGCCAACAGCCTCACGTCCTTGGCTGCAGCAAAGAAAATGCGCTGTTGCACTCGGTTTAAGTAAACATCTCTTGCGTCTGACATCTTACCTCTTACATCTTACATCTTACATCAGCCATCGTCAAAACCTCTTCCTCACAAACATGGCCAGTTGTCCTGTGGCCTCGCTGACCTCCAGCGAGAAGCCCGCCATCTTCCACTCGCCGCACGGCGCATAGCAGCGCACAAAGGCCGACACCTTCTCCTTGATAACATAGTCCTCCAGATGCACCTGAAACTGGTCGCCGTTGCCCTCGGCCACCATCGTGTCGTCCGGCGCGTCCTCCCAGTCGTCCCAGTCCTGATTCTTGTTCTTACGTTTCTTTGCCATAGTCTTTATCTTTTTTATATATTGTGACCCCCTCCCGACCTCCCCGTGGGGAGGTTTTTCTTCCCCCTCGGGGGATTAGAGAGGGGTTGCTTTCACGAATTAAAGTATTCCCTGCATCGGAAGCCCTTGCGAGGCTCGTAGTCGGGGAAGTCCATCGCCTTGAACAGCCACGCTCGGTTTGCCCAACGTGCCAAGTCTTTTTCGTACTGACTGGGGGGGGCAGGATTTGCATAGTCGCGGTATGGTTGTACGAATGGCAGTATGCCGAGCCGTTTCAGCGTCCGCAGCCGATAGAGGTCTTGCTCCTTGGTCGAATTGAAGCCTACCAGCACGTAGCAGGCTATCTTCGACGGGCGGATATGGCGCGTTATGGCCTCCAGCCGCTCCGTGAGGTCTATCTGCGGCAAGTCCCATGCGATGTGTATGTAGCCCTTCATGCGGAGCGAGTTGAGCGCCTCGGCCTGTTCCTCGTCCATGATGCGGATGTCAACACCGTGGAACTTGACGGGCAGTCGCTGCGCTTTCAAATCTTCGACCGCCGTGCGCCATTCGGGGTTGGCGAAGAAATTGTTGTCGAGCACTTCAATCCACTGCGCCCGTGGGTTCCACTGCATCGGCTCTACGGGGTGAATGCCGCCCTCCTTGTCGTGAACCAGACAGAAGGGACAATGGCGGATGCAGCCGCGAGAGTAGAACTGCACCGAGAACGGGTATTGCGGATAGAGGTCGTAGGCCAGCCCCGTGTGCCGCTCCACCTCTTCGGGCAGTCGGCTCTTGATATCGTAGCCCGTGCCGCCTCGCACTATCTCCTTGGCGGTGTATTCCGTCGGGTTGAAGTCGGGCGTGAACGTGAAAATCTTCGATGCGTAGATGCGGTCGTACCGCCCGAACATCGGCATCGCCCACTCCACCTCGTCGCCCTGCTGCCTGTGCCAAGAAGCCAGTCGCATCAGCGCAATGTTCGGGAAGTTATGCCCGTCAACGTCTATCAGTCCTATTGTCATATCGCCTTTGTATCTTATTTCACATAAAAAGTTCCAGTTGCAATCCCTATTTTACGACCATGAATTTCACGAATTTAGAAGAGCGTGGGCTGAGCCATTTCGTCACGGATGCGACCGATAGCCGTCTGATAGTGCCCTTCGTCGGTCTCGAAGCCGATGTAGTGGCGATGTTCCTTGGCGCAGGCGACAGCCGTTGTGCCGCTGCCGATGAAGGGGTCAAGAACCACCCCCCCCAGTTCGGTGCTGTTCACCACAAGATTGCGCACTATCTGGAGCGGCTTCACCGTCGGATGCTTGTAGCGCAGGTTATCCTCCTGATTGCGCAGCGTGGTGTAGAACGTCCGCTTGGTCTCATACGAGCCGTAAATCTTCACTCCTTTTTCACGGAAGAACATGATGTACTCCGTATCGTTCAGATACTTGTTGCCGCAGGCGGGTATCGGGTTTGTCTTGTGCCACGTCAGCAGGTTCCAGTTGCAGCCCTTGCCGCTTACAAAGTAGTCGAGGTATCGCTGTATCTGCTTTTGCGAGCAGAAGAGGTAGATGTTCACTCGCTTCATCACGCGGCACATCTCTTCGAGCACTTCATCATCGAAGCCGTCCTTGATACTGCCCAGTCGGTCCATACCCTTGCGAGTGCCACGGGCATTGTAGTGGTTCACCGTCGGGTCTTCGTTCTTCGACCAAAAGCCGCCGCCCTGATTCTCCAACAGATAAGGCGGGTCACAGATGATGCAGTCCACCGATGCCGTGTCAATGCGCTTCATTCCCTGCAGGCAGTCCTCATTGTATATCTTGTCGAGTTCAATCATAATTCGTGTCAATTCGTTCCATTCGTGTTCGCATTAAAACCCACCTATTTCGGTAGGTTTCGCATTGATGTCGCGGAAGTGGCTGCGCAGTTCGCGGATGGCTGTGTCGATGGCCGTGCCTATCTGCTTGGTGGTGTAACCCATGTCGTTGAAGCCGATATTGCCGCGACGGTAGCGTTGCAACTGGTGCAGTATGCGCACCGCCTTGGCACGCTCCGTCTGCTTGCGGTGTATCTCCACCGCCGTTATCTTGTCGCAACTGTGCAACAGGTCTGCC
>CACXLY010000147.1 GCA_902768605.1 uncultured Bacteroidales bacterium | reverse complement strand
GAAGTAATAATCCTTCAAGTTGTTAAAGTTGGTGATGAAAGCGTCGTCATTCGCCTTTTCATTGATGTAGCCTATTTGGTTGGAAGGGATGCCCATGCCAATAACGGTGGTCTTCTGTGCCGAAGGTATCTTGGCGTACGTCACGATGTATCGGGCGAAGACATTTCCCTTGTGGTCTTCCTTCCATTCGAGGGCGTATGCGTAGCGATGCGTCTTGGTGGTGTCGGTGGCATCAAGTATGTTGATGTTGATGTAGTTGCCATATTGTTCACCAATAGTGACGTAGCGACTCGGGTCATCACCTATCATCAGGTTGCGCTTGCCTTCATTCTGTGGGTTTCCCGTCGTTAAAGTGTTGACGCCGTAACAGTTCGGATTGTAGGTTCCGTTTGCCTCAAAAGCTTTAATCATTTCGTCGAGCATGGAACGATGTTTCTTCGGAAGCGTGAAGGTCATGATGTCGCAGCGCCACTTCAAGGGCGTTCCTTCTTTCGTTATGTCACGTTCCTGACCAAGACTCTTGCTGACTTCCACCTTATTATCAATGGCTTGGGAGATGAGACTACTCATCCAAGACTCTATGTCTTGCGCTACGACCTTTTGTGCCGAAGCGTTTAAACTGACGAGCATCAAGCTCGCGAGGATTAAGTTCTTCATATTATATAAGGTATTAAGTGTTTAGAATGAAATGATTTGATGTGATGTCTCGAGTTCTCTGCCCTCAAGCGTGGCGATGTATGCCCGCAGAGGTTCGGTCTGCTCATGCATCTCGTAGGCTACTTGCAAGACTTCCTCGGCAAGGAAGATATCGACGAGCGCCTGCTTTTCGGGCGAGATGACAGGCAATTCCTCCTTTTCCTCCGCCGAGGAGGAGGGGAGAACGGGCTCTGCCTCTGCAAGCAAAGGCTCGGGCTGTGGCTCTTCGGGGACGGCTGGCTTGCTGGGATTTGGCTGATTGCCAAGTGTCTTCTGAGGTTTCTGAGGATTCAGAGTATTCGGAGCTTTCTGAATAATCGGAGTATTCGGAGTAATCGGAGAACTCGGAGTATTCTGAGGAGCGGGCTCCTTTGGCTCGATGGGCGTGTCGGCTTCCTGCTTTGGAAGCTCTGCGACGACTGTTGGAGCGGCTGGCCCAGGCTGCTGCGCCTGCTCCTGAGGCCAGAGGAAGAAGCCCACGAGCAAGGCTGCTGCGATGCCGCTCACCCAGAGAGCTATTGTAAGCGGCTTGTTTCGTCGACGGAGTTCTACCTTCTGCAGCACCCTTTCGGCGAAGTCCTCCGAGAGCGGCGGCACGTCTGCTGCCCGGCGCTCAAGTGCTGCCTTTAGTAGTTTATCCAGTTCCTTTTCCTGATTCATAATGGTCAATGTTCAATGGTCAATGATAACAGTTTCTTTAGTTTCTGCCTGATTCTTTGCAGCCTGTTGGCGAGCGGACCTGCTTTTACATCCATCACTTCGGCTATTTCTGCGAGCGAACGCTCCTCGTAATAATGCAGATGCAGAAGTGTCCGCTCCTCTGGGCGCAGGCTTTCGATGGCTTTTGTCGAGGAGCATGAGCCGTTCGTTTCTTGCAGCCGTCTCCTCCTCATCCTGCGCCCAGAGTGCCCCGTCTGGCGGTCTGTAGCGCTCCTCGTCGAGCGGCATGGATGCGAGTCCTCGACTGCGAAGATGGTTCAGGGCCGTGTTGTAGGCGATGCGGCTGAGCCATGTCGGGAACGAGGCTCGCTCGGGGTCGAAGTCGGAGAGATGTCGGAAAGCACGCACGAAAGCGTCCTGCGTCAGCTCCTCCACGTCGCGAACATCGCCAACCATCTGTGCCACAAGCAGCTGTACCTGACGTCCGTACCTGTCCATCAGGTACTTATATCCGTCGGCCTGCCCGCGCTGGGCAGCGAGTATCATCTGCTTTTCCTGGTCTGCCATAGTTATTCTTGCCACCCTTATATACACATGTTTGACAGAAATATGTCGCTAAAATGCAAATTTTCTTATGATTAGCCGCTATACGTGTCAGCACATCTCGCCCCACAAAGGTAATGAAAAACCTCCATTTCACCAAAAGTTTTACTCGAGAATTGCAGTCAAGTTGATTGCATATACATGTACGTGCAATTGCAACTACATGTATGTGCAATTGCACGTACATGTATATGCAACGAACCAGGGCAGTCGAATGGCACAAAAAAAGCTGCCACATCGGGTGACATGGCAGCCTTAGGGGACTGGATTACTGCATTTGCTGCAGCAGTTTGACGAGGTCGTCCAGGTCGCGGGCATCGATGTCCAGGTCGAGCATGTTGCCGTCGCGGTCGAAGAGCTTGTAGGTCGGGAAGCCGTGGACATCGAGGTGACGCTCGATGGCGCTCTGCTGCTCGGACGGCAGATTGTAGTGTGCCACGTTCTCTCCGCTGACGTTGTACTCCTTGATGACGTTCTCCCACGACTCCTGAGGGCTGCGGTTGGCGAGGTAGAGGAACGCTATGTCGAAATCTTTCAGCCGTTCATATTCCTCCTGACTATGGGAGAGTGCCTCCTTGCAGGGTCCGCACCAAGTGCCCCAGACGTCGAGCAGCACGAACTTTCCCTTGTAGGGTTCCAGGAGCTTCCGCAGCAAAGCCTCGCCTTCGGTGAGGTCCTTCACGTCGTCCGACGACTTGAGCACGAGCTTGTCGAACTCGCGGTTCTCAAGGGCGGCGTAGTAG
>CACXLY010000146.1 GCA_902768605.1 uncultured Bacteroidales bacterium | reverse complement strand
AAAAGTATTAAAATCATTCACAGTAAAATACTGGAAGCAGAATGGTCCGAAAGATGCGGGTCATTTTGAAGAGAAGGTAATGAAGGACATCCCTGGTGATACTTCGTTCCTCGAGATGCTCGACATCCTCAACGAGCAGTTGATTGAGGAAGGCAAGGAGCCATTCGTGTTTGACCACGACTGCCGCGAGGGCATCTGCGGCATGTGCTCGCTCTACATCAACGGTACGCCTCACGGCAAGACCGAGCGTGGAGCCACCACTTGCCAGCTCTACATGCGCAAGTTCAACGAGGGCGACACCATCACCATCGAGCCTTGGCGCTCGGCAGGTTTCCCTGTCATCAAGGACTGCATGGTTGACCGTACAGCCTTCGACAAGATCATCCAGGCAGGTGGCTACACCACTGTCCGCACGGGTGCTCCACAGGATGCCAACGCCATCCTCATCCCTAAGGAGGATGCTGACGAGGCAATGGACTGCGCATCATGCATCGGATGTGGTGCCTGCGTGGCAGCTTGCAAGAACGGTTCTGCTATGCTCTTCGTCAGCTCGAAGGTCAGCCAGCTCGCTCTCCTTCCACAAGGTCGCGTAGAGGCAGCACGTCGTGCCAAGGCTATGGTAGCCAAGATGGACGAACTCGGATTCGGCAACTGCACCAACACCCGTGCCTGCGAAGCCGTATGTCCTAAGTGCGAAACCATCGCCAACATCGCCCGTCTGAACCGCGAGTTCATCAAGGCAAAACTGGCAGACTAATACACATTATATATATAATAAAGAGCGTCGTGGAGAGTTTCCGCGACGCTTTTTATTGGAGTAAAGAACTTTTGTTATCTTTCAATTGACACTACTTTCAGAGAAATAATACTCCCTCAGCGGCTTGACAACCTTCTCGCCCTTCACAGTGATTGCCTCGCTCAGCTTGATGTCTGCTGAGGATGCGCCCACCTTGATAACAAAGTTTCCTGGGGCGATGTTCCATTGCCGCTGAGCCTCGTGGCTATAATAGCCGAATTGTTCCATGTACAGTTTCACCGTTACCTGTTTGGTCTCGCCTGGAGCAAGCGTTAGACGAGCAAATCCTTGCAGCTGAATCAGACGGATATTGGGGTTGTCATCTGCGGGAGACAGATAGATCTGCGCTATCTCGTCGCCTTTCACCTTCCCTGTATTCTTCACATCGAAAGTCAGGGTGATGGCTTCATCGGTGGTGGCTGCTTCCTTGTTCACTTTCAGGTTCGAATACTCGAATGTCGTGTAGCTCAAACCATAACCGAAGGGCCATTGGATGTTGGGCGTGGCATAGATGGGACCAGGGGTTTTGAAAGACGGATCGACAGCCACGGGCGATGGGTTATTATAGCAGAGCGGCTCGTGAAGCTCTTTGTTGGGATAGCTGATGGCGAGCTTGGCTGATGGCGACACCTTGCCATAGAGGATGTCGGCGACAGCATTGCCACCCTCCTCACCCGGATACCATGCCTGAATGACGGCAGCACACTTCTCCGCCAGTCCGGAAATGACTTGTGCCCTTCCTCCGAAGACGATGAGCACCACGGGCTTGCCAGTGGCGATGAGTTCCTCGACGTACTGCTCTTGACGGCCTGGCAGACGCAGACCCTGACGGTCGCGGTTCTCGCCGCAAAGCATGACGTTTTCACCCACGGCGGCAATGATGATGTCAGCGTCCTTGGCCATGCGCAGCGCCTCGTCCTTGTCGGCTTTCTCGCCCGAATCCACCTTGCGATGCAGCAGTTCGTACTCCCAAGCACGTGCATCGCCATTCTTCACAAAGTCAGTCTCGATGCTATCCGTCCAGTCGCAACCACGCGAATACAGAATCTCCACACCCTCGGGCTTCTGCGCCTTCATGCCCTCGAGCAGCGTCACCACATGGGGATGGTCGAGGTCTTCCGTCACCTTCTTCCAGAAGTAAGTCATGGCTGGGAAGGAATAGTCGCCGCACATCGCCCACATGGAATTGGCGTTGGGACCCGTCAGGAGAACTTTAGTAGAGGACAGACTATCTTGGCGCTTATGCAGTTGACTGTTCAGCAATTGGATCGTGGAAAAATAATCGTTCAGCGGCAAGACCCCATTGTTCTCCAGCAATACCACTGACTGCGTGGCGATGTCGTAGGCCGTCTGACGTTCCTCCGGACTATCCAGCACAATCTTCTCCTTGCTATACAGGTATGGATTCTTGTCCAAAAGACCGGCACGGAACTTATACCGCAACACGTCCTTCACCGCACGTTCGAAGGCCTCTTGTTTCACCAGCCCCTTGTCAATGGCTTCTTGCAGATGCTGATAATTTGCGCCATAAGGGAAATCCACATCGTTGCCGGCATTGATAGCCGCTGCGGCTTTCTCAGCAGGACTGTCGAGGCCTGGCAACTGGTCTATCGCTGTATAATCACTTACCACCATCCCGTCGAAGCCGATGTAATCTCGCAAGATGTCCTGCAGAATCCAACTATTAGCCACGCAATTCTTCTCGTCGGAGGATGTCGGAGCAGTCTTCATCGCATGATACCCCGGCATGACCGCCTTGCTGCCTGCCAACCGAATCATCGTCTCATGGGGCATCAAAATCTCCTCCATCAACTCCTTCTCGTCAGCATCGCCACCACCTCCGTATCCGAGATAATGCTTCGAGCAAGCACCCACACCTTTCTTCAGATCGCCCTGTTGCAGACCCTTCACGAAGGCCGTACCCATCACCGCCGACAAGTATCCATCCTCGCCATACGA
>CACXLY010000145.1 GCA_902768605.1 uncultured Bacteroidales bacterium | reverse complement strand
TGGGCTGCAAGCTGAAGTCGCCGAGGTTCTGACCGCGCCAAATGTACTGGCTGACGAGGTCGGCACCGATGGTTGCTTCTATTTTGTCTTTTGCGCTCGTCGTGGCCATACCGACCAGAGATAGAGCTATAATGAGTAATCGTTTCATGTCGAAGTGAATTATGAATTGTGAATTATTAATTGTAGCAAAGTTCCCCATGCTCATACACGTCCAGTCCTTCGTCCTCAATACGGACGGGCACTCGAAGGCCGTGAAGCTTCTTGATACCAAAGAAGAGAAGGAAGCCGCAGGCAGCTGCCCAGAGGTCGATGACAAGGATGCCGAAACATTCAGCCCCAAAGAAGCCCCAGCCGTGGCCATAGAGCGCGCCGTTGCTCGTAGAGAGAAGGCCGGTCATCAACGTGCCGAGGATACCGCAGACGCCATGTACGGAGCTGGCACCGACAGGGTCGTCGATGTGCAACACATGGTCGATGAATTCGATGGAGAAGACCAATATGGTTCCACAAACTAAACCGATGAGGACGGCCCCTGCGGGTGAGACGAGGTCGCAGCCTGCCGTAACGCCCACAAGGCCTGCCAGTACGCCGTTCAACGTCAGGGAGAACGAGGGCTTCTTGTACTTCAGCCAGGTTACAAACATCGTGGCGGCACCTCCGGCAGCTGCGGCGAGGTTGGTCGTCAAAAAGACGTGACAGATGGCCTGTCGGTTGACGGCTCCGCTGGCAGCCAGTTGTGAACCAGGATTGAAGCCGAACCATCCCATCCAGAGGATAAAGACACCCAGGGCCGCAAGGGTCAGCGAGTGGCCCGGAATGGCACGACTGCTGCCGTCCTTTGCGTACTTGCCTCGACGTGCCCCCAATGCCATCGCTCCTATCAAAGCCAGCACGCCACCCACGCTATGCACGATGGCTGAGCCTGCGAAGTCGTGGAAAACGTCGCCAAAGGTCTGCATCATGAAGCCGTCGGCTGCATCGTTACAGAGCCAGCCCCCACCCCATGTCCAATGGCCTTCGATGGGATATATCAGTAATGATATGATGGCGCTGTAGATGACGTACATCGAGAACTTCGTTCGCTCTGCCATCGCGCCGCTGACTATCGTGGCACTCGTGGCACAAAACACAGTCTCGAAGATGAGAAAACCCTCTACGGGCAGGTCGCCTTTATAGAAGGAGAGGTCGCCCCAGTTGGGCATACCGATAAAACCTACGCCGTCTGAACCGAACATGAAGCCAAAGCCTACGAACCAGAACAGCAACGAGCCGAACATGAAATCCACAAAGTTCTTGAACAAGATGTTAGCTGTGTTCTTGCTGCGGGTAAAACCTGCCTCGCAAAGAGCAAAGCCAGGCTGCATAAAAAACACAAGCATAGCTGCCAATAACATCCATACAGTATCTAATGAAAGTGCTATATCGTTCATAATTAACGTGCTTTTGTTATCCTTTTCCTTTATTTCTTGTCTCTTAATACTGTGTCGCCATGTTCACCTGTACGGATGCTCCATGTGTCGATCATGTCGCTTACAAAGATGCGCCCATCGCCAACCTCGCCCGTGTGAGCAGTTTCGATGATGACTTTTACCGTAGGCTCCACAAACTGGTCGCGGCAAACAATGGTCAGCGCAACACGCTCAATGACATCTGTCGAATACTGGACGCCACGATAGATGCGTTCCTGTCGGCTCTGGCCGATGCCGTGTACATCGTGATACTCAAACCAATCAATGTCCGAAGAAAGTAATGCTTCCTTGACATCCTCGAACTTGGTCTTGCGAATAATCGCTTCAATCTTCTTCATACTTTAAACTATTAATTAATGAGCGTCCTTAGTGTCACATTGCAATGTTTCGAGTGCAAATGTACGGCAAATCGTCAGAATAATTACAATTTTTCAAGCAAAAAGAAACGAAATGGAGTACAACAATTGATATATGTCAATAATTACTGACTTAAAAGTGTGTTTTTGATGCAAAGACAAGGTAAGTCCGAACAAATTGACATACCTTTGCATCGTAAACAGACAAAGTGACAGAAAATGTGCTAATTCCGAAGCAAAATGAAACGAACAATACACTTCACGAAGATGCATGGTGCAGGCAACGACTACATCTACATTAATACATTATTATATAATATAGATGGTCCATCGGAGTTGGCACGTCTTTGGAGTGACCGCCATAAGGGTATCGGGTCTGACGGACTTGTGCTGATCGGTCGCAGTCCCATTCCCGAGGCCGACTTCTCGATGCGTATCTTCAATGCCGACGGCTCAGAAGCCATGATGTGCGGCAATGCTTGTCGCTGCATCGGGAAGTATCTTTATGAGAAAGGACTGGCCGACAAGACTGAAATCAGACTTCTTTCACCATCTGGCCTCAAGGTGCTGATGTTGAAACTTACCTCGACAAGCATCGTTGAGAATGTAACAGTCGATATGGGTGAGCCAGTATTCGACAACGAAGTACAGTTCAGCCCTACAAAGAAAACGCTCCCAGAAGGCATATTCGTTTCGATGGGCAATCCGCACTATGTTATATTTACAGATGATGTGGATGCAGTTAATGATAAAGGAAGAGAACTGGAATACCACCCTGCGTTTCCCGAACGCGTAAACATCGAATTTGCCGAAATGCGTCCTGACGGCATTCGAGTACGCGTTTGGGAGCGCGGAAGTGGTA
Organism: uncultured Bacteroidales bacterium; assembly: GCA_902768605.1. Next base: position 77 of record CACXLY010000145.1, on the reverse strand, counting down.
TCACGATGGCATGTGGCACAGGAGCCTGTGCCGTGGCTGTGGCTGCAACGAAGACAGGACGAGGAGGCAGGACGAAC
>CACXLY010000144.1 GCA_902768605.1 uncultured Bacteroidales bacterium | reverse complement strand
GAAGCTTTGGCTCGAGGGACGCTACAGCCTGCTCCGCTATTTCGACCGCGACGAGCAAGGCACCGCCCTACAGCAAATCCTCAGTCCTTGGAAGAATGATTTGTCTTTTCAGCTGCGCGTGAAGATCTGAACATACAGTAGAGACCGAGCACGACAAAGGGGATGGAGAGCAACTGCCCCATATTCAGAAGCATACCCTCCTCGAAGGCTTCCTGATTCTCCTTCGTGTACTCGATAAAGATTCTGCTTGTGAAGATGAGGAACAGGCAGAGGCCGAAGAAGAAACCGCTGCCCACCTTCTGCGGGTAGCGACGGTAGAAGAACCAATGTATGCCGAAGAAGATGGCATAGCAAATGGCCTCGTAGAGCTGTCCGGGATGGCGCGGCAGCATGTCCACGCGCTCGAAGATGAACGCCCAGGGCACGTCGGTCGGCCTTCCTATTATTTCGGAATTCATCAGGTTGCCGAGACGAATGGCACAGGCACAGATGGGTGTGACGATGGCGACGTTGTCGAGGACGTGCAGGAACTTGAGGCCGACGTGCTTGGCATACAGCCAAAGGGCAATCATCAAGCCAAGCGTGCCGCCGTGGCTCGCCAGTCCTTCGTAGCCGGTGAACGTCCAGCCCTGCCCCGGCACGTTGCGGATGGGCAGCACCATCTCGATGGGATGCGACAGGTAATAGCCCGGCTCGTAGAACAGGCAATGGCCCAATCTCGCTCCGATAAGGATGCCAAGAAAGCAGTACATGAACATCGGCTCGAACTGCTCTTCACGAATCTTTTGCTGTCGGTAAAGCCTGTGCATCAGCAAATAGACACTGATGAGGCCAATCGCCCAGAAGAGCGAGTACCAACGTATCGCGAAGAACCCCAGGTCGAGGGCAACGACATTTGGGTTCCAAGTTATGAATAGATTCATAAGAATAAAGATTAAGGATTAAAGATTAAGGCTGATTGTATAGCGCGGGCATGTTTCTATTTAGAGATTAAGGCTTGGTGTTATAGGGGATTAAAGATTAAGGTTTTGTTGTGATGGGCAGTAATCTCCGTTGCCAATAATAGATTTATACAAAGCAGATAATTGTCTGTTGATAGGTATAATCTGTTTTTCTAATTCTTTTAGTTGTTCTTCACTAATGTAGTTCTCGTCCTGCGACAGTTCCAACTCACACATCACTTCATTGAGCGAGCCATAGGCGATTTGTATGAAATGTGCCTTTTCCTTTGCTGAGAATCTTCCAAAGCCTTCTGCAATGTTGATAGGAATGGACATTACAGCTCTGCGTAGCTGGTCGCACAGGCCATATCGTTCTTCTGAAGGGAAGGTTTTGATGAGTTGACACACCACATGAGACAGGGCCTTGGCACGTTTGTAAACCTCTAATTTCCTATAATAGAACTCTTCCATCTGCAAACAGCCTTACCTCAGCGGATTATTCAAACAGCCTTAATCCTTAATCTTTAATCCTTAATCCAACGTTTCAACGTCTTACACGTTGAAACGGAAGTGCATGATGTCGCCGTCCTGCACTACATAGTCCTTGCCTTCGACGCTCATCTTGCCGGCTTCGCGGACGGCGGCTTCCGAGCCGTAGTGGATGTAGTCTTCATACTTGATGACCTCGGCGCGGATGAAGCCTTTCTCGAAGTCCGTGTGGATGACGCCGGCGCATTGCGGTGCCTTCCAGCCGCGGCGGAACGTCCAGGCCTTTACCTCCATCTCGCCCGCCGTGATGAAGGTCTGGAGCGTGAGCAGGTGGTAGATGGCCTTGATGAGACGGTTGCAGCCGCTCTCCGAAAGGCCGAGGTCCTCGAGGAACATCTGCTTCTCCTCGTAGGTCTCGAGTTCTGCGATGTCGGCTTCCGTCTGTGCTGAGATGATGAGCATCTCGGCATCCTCGCCCTCGATGGCTTTCTTGACGGCCTCCGTGTAGGCATTGCCCGTGGCAGCCGACGCGTCGTCGACGTTGCAGACATAGAGGACGGGCTTCGTGGTGAGCAGGAAGAGGCCGGCGGCTGCCGTCAGTTCGTCCTCGGTCTCGAAGCTGACGCTCCGAGCACTGAGGCCTTTGTTGAGGGCGTCTTGGTAGCGGAGCAGCACGTCGAGCTCCACCTTGGCCTGCTTGTCGCCGCCTACGCGGGCCTGCTTCTCCACCTTCTTGATGCGGTTCTCGATGGTCTCGAGGTCCTTGATCTGCAGTTCCGCGTCGATGATTTCCTTGTCGCGGACAGGATTGACACTGCCGTCAACGTGCACGATGCCGTCGTTGTCGAAGCAGCGGAGCACGTGGATGATGGCGTCGCACTCACGGATGTTGGCGAGGAACTGGTTGCCCAGGCCTTCGCCCTTGCTGGCACCCTTCACGAGGCCGGCAATATCGACGATGTCGCAGACAGCAGGCACGATGCGACCCGGGTGCACGAGCTCGGCGAGACGGGTCAGTCTCTCGTCGGGCACGGTGACTTGTCCAAGCTGAGCATCAATGGTGCAAAAGGGAAAGTTTGCTGCCTGCGCCTTTGCGCTCGACAGACAGTTGAAGAGGGTTGACTTGCCTACATTGGGCAGTCCGACTATGCCGGCTTTCATCTATATTATTTACGATTTGACGATTTACTATTTACGATTTATTGACTATTGTATTATTTAGCTATTTAAGCCTCTATTTCCGATTAGAAGTCTTTGAAGCCCTCGTTCTCGGCGGGCTGTATCGCGATGCACTCCATCTCGATGAGCCAGGTGGGGCGGCATACTGGGGCGAGGGTGAAGACGGTTGGCACCTGCGGATACTT
>CACXLY010000143.1 GCA_902768605.1 uncultured Bacteroidales bacterium | reverse complement strand
CAACTTCGAAGGCGTCATCACGACCTACACCGAGCCGACCGAGTACCACAGCGAGTGCAACTGCCCCGAGTGCCAGGCTGCACGCGCCAAGGAACAAGTAGCTGCCGACAAGGCCGTTGACGGTGTGATTTCGCTGCTGGAAGGCGAGCGCATGAACATCGAGCCGAAGGCTTTGAAGAGACATGAGCGTAACGAGAACAGATAATTAATTAAGGTGCAACTGTAGAGGCGCCATTTGTCGCGTCTCTACAATTTGCCACCTTGAAGCAGAATATGGGTTATTATAGAGCCAACATATTAAAAGAGAATAAATTAGCATTGGGTTCAGTTATTAAGGATTGTTTAATAACTGACACCCTAAATAGGAATGTGGGCTTTTATAGTGACAATATGCTGAAAGAAAGCGTGTTGGTATTAGATTCAGTTGTAAAGAATTTCTTTATAACTGCCGAGAAAACCTCTGTAGTTCACAAAGAAGGAAAAAAGCTAGTATGTAAGGAATCCTTACCAACCGCATCAACTATCGCAAAATTTGCGACAGTTCAAAGGGAAAGCAATGTGCATTTTTTGCACATCGGTGCCTCATTGAAGGATTTGGGAAAGAAACTCTTCGCTTTCTCAAAACTTGAAATTTTGCCCGATGTTATTCTAAATGTTATTTCAAAAACTGAAATATCATGAAAACAATAAGACTTTGTACACTGCTATTGTTCCTGCTAATGATGGGATGTGGGAATGCCCAGAACAATGGATGTTGGCTTTCACTAAAAGAGTTGACTGACTATGCTCCTGATGCATATAAACCTGAATATGGATTAGCATTCCATTCGTGTGTTGTTAGGGGGCGTTTTGATATTACATCAGACGTGGAACTGATTAGTAATGAAAGCGTTAGGATTTCGGGAACTGTAATTGATGCAGAAACTGGAGAAGGCACTTTTCCCGCCTTTCTTCCCGTAGAAAAATGTATAGACGATGTGTATATACTTTCCCCTAATAAAAAGTTTTATAGTGATATGGACGGAAGTTTTTCGTTCACCATTGAACGGAAAGATAGAATAATGTATATTATTGATCTTCCTGGATACGACCCTGTGCTTCTTATGCTGAATTGTTGTGATGAATGCACAAAAAACGATAAGCGACAGCCATCTCATGTGGAATTGAAACATAAAAAGAGATAAATGACCTTCATCGATGACATATTGAACTACGACAGCCTGTCCATCGTAGGCTTGCAGAAGAACACGGGGAAGACCGTCAGTCTGAACTATGTGCTCGACCGCCTGCCCATCGAGAGGAAGCACATTGCCGTGACTTCAATAGGCATTGATGGAGAGACCACCGACCAGGTGACGCGCACCCAGAAGCCGGAGATCTACCTGCGCCAAGGCATGTATTTCGGCACCTCCGAGATGCATTACCGCCAGAAACGCATCGTCTCCGAACTCATCGACGTAAGCGATGAAAACACCTCGTTAGGTCGTGTGGTGACGGCCAAAGCCTTGACAGGGGGCAAGATCCTCCTGTCGGGACCTTCGTCGTCGAGCGGACTGAAACGCTGGATGAAGGACATGCACCGCGTGGGCATCGAACTCGTCATCATCGACGGAGCCTTGTCGCGCATGAGCCTCGCTTCGCCCGCCGTGAGCCAGAGCATGATACTGGCCACGGGAGCCGCGTATTCAACCAACATGAACACGCTGGTGCAACAGACCGCCTTCGTGGTGGACCTGATCAAGATCCCGCTGACGGAGGAGGCCAACCTGCAACTGCTGATGCCTATCGAGAAAGGCGTGTGGTACATCGACGACGAAGGCGCGTTGCACGAGTTGAGCCACATCTCCTCGTTGTCGCAAGACTTCCGCTTCGAGGGCATGGACCGCTGCAAGACCCTCTATGTAGCCGGCGCCCTGGTGGACGGCTTTCTCGAGAAGGTGAGGAAGAACCCGAAACTGAAGACCTGCGAACTGGTGGTGCGCGACTTCACCAAGATCTTCGTCAGCCCGCAGCAGTACCGATTGTTCTTGAAGGCAGGCGGCATGATCCGCGTGCTGCAAAAGAGCAAACTCATCGCCGTGACGGTGAACCCGACCTCGCCCTTGGGCGTGACCTTGGACTCCGACACGCTTTGTGGAAGACTTTCGGAAGCGATACAACTTCCGGTGTATGATTTAATGAAAAATAGTGCGGACGAGCCGTCCGCAAGCCCAGTATGCAATTGAGAGACCACATAGAATCGCCCTGCGGCCTGCGTTATGTGTTCGAGCAACTCGAACTGCAAGCGGGCTATACGCGCCGTTGGATGCTCGACATGCCGATGATGCGGACAGGGGAGGAGATTGCCCAATCGTATGAGGTGCTGCGGCAGTTTGTGCGTTTCGTGGAAGAGGTCGATACACCTTATATTAATACGCTCCAGTTCCGCCTGCAGGGACTGAAGGACATCCGCACGACTATCAAGAACCTCGGACAGCAAGCCGTCTTGGACGACATCGAACTCTTCGAGGTGAAGCATTTGGCCATCTTGGCCGTCGATGTGGCGGAGCGGATGAAAGCCCACGGCTTGGACCAGGCCATTGCCGTGCCCGACTTGAACGAGGTCATCACCATCCTCGACCCCGACGGGCTGAAAATGGCGACCTTCTATGTGTACGACTCCTACTGCCAGGAACTGCGTGACCTGCGTGCGCAGATGCGCCAAAATCCCAGCCGGCAAGAGGAACTCTTGGCCGAGTGTGCCGAGATTGAAGAAGGTGTGCGGAGGGATTTGAGCAAACAGTTGGTTCCTTTTGCGAAGGCTTTGGAGGAAGCCCAAATCGCGATGGCGAAGATTGACATGAACCTCGCCAAAGCCTTGCAGATAAAACAGTTGGGACTTTGCTTCCCGACGATTTCGAAGGATGACATCAGCCGTTACGAGGCGATGTTCCATCCGCAGGTGAAGGACGCCTTGGCGCAGCGCAAA
>CACXLY010000142.1 GCA_902768605.1 uncultured Bacteroidales bacterium | reverse complement strand
CGCAGTTCAAACCGTCCGAAATCGCTATTCTGACGGCTCATAGCAAAGAGGCAATCACCTCCACTCGGCGCCGATTGTACAAGAAGATGACAGGCGCCGACGGCACGCCTGAAATGCTCGACGAATTGATTCGGCAGGCATCGTTGTAAAACGATACGTGTATAAAGTTTCTGGAGCACACAGGTGTTTTTCTTGTTTCAGGCTTGAATCCGGTCCCGTTTCGGTTGAATACCTATTATATCGTGAGGCATGAGCAATTCCTACACGTAGGAAAGCCAATTCCCACGTGTAGGAAAACCGATTCCCACGTGTAGGAAAACCGATTCCCACGTGTAGGAAAACTACACGTGTATAAATGTCGATTTACTCGTGTTTCGTTTGCAATTTAATAGTGTGTCGTTTGCTATTTAATAGTGTGTCGTTTGCTATTTACTAGTGCCTCGTTTTCTAACGACACGTGGCTAATCGTCTAACAACACGTCCTTAGTTCCTCGACGTGGCCATCTTCAGGAAAAGTTCATGAATGCGTGTGTCTGCGGTCAGCTCGGGGTGGAAGGCGGTGACGAGCATGTTCCTTTGGCGGGCTGCAACGGCTTTGCCATCGACGCGGGCAAGAATCTCGACCTCCGGACCCGCCTCTTCGATGTAGGGAGCACGGATGAAGGTCATGGGAACGCGGCCAATGCCTGCAAACTCCTCCTCCGTATTGAAGCTCCCCAACTGACGGCCGTAGGCGTTCCGACGGGCCGTGATGTCCATCACGTCGAGGTGATTGCGGTCGAGCATAATGAGGCCCGCACATGTTCCGAGCACCGGGAGGCCGTCGAGAATGGCCTGTCGGAACGGCTCGAACAAGCCTTCGTCCTTCATGATGCGCATCATGGCCGTACTCTCGCCACCAGGAATGACAGCCCCCTTCCAACCTCCCCCCGAGGAGGGAGGCTTCTTGACGGTTGAATTGAAGTCGTCCAGATTCCGGATGAGCGTAGTCTCTGTCCCAAGATTCCTGAACATCTGTTCGTGCTCAGCAAAGGCTCCTTGCAGAGCAAGTATAGCAATCTTCATATAACTACCTTTTAATTCCTCTCCTCCTCGGGGGAGCGGGGAGGGGGCCAGCTTACTTCCCCCGTTCCGCCATCAGCAATTGTATCTCACTCTCGTTGATTCCGACCATCGCCTCGCCGAGGTCTTCGCTCAGTTTAGCCAAGACGGCCGGATTGTTGTAGTTTGTGACGGCCTTCACAATGGCTTGAGCCCTTTTCTCAGGATTGCCGCTCTTGAAGATGCCGCTACCTACGAAGACGCCTTCTGCACCCAGTTGCATCATCAAGGCTGCATCGGCAGGCGTTGCCACACCGCCGGCTGCGAAGTTCACCACGGGCAGCTTGCCGTTCTCGTGAACGAAGCGTACCAAGTCGAAAGGCACGCGCAACTGCTTGGCTGCCTCGTAGAGTTCATCGTCGCTGAGCGAGACGAGTCTTCTTATTTCGCTCTGCATGAGGCGCATGTGGCGGACGGCCTGTATGATGTCGCCCGTGCCGGGTTCGCCCTTGGTGCGTATCATCGTGGCGCCTTCGTTGATGCGTCGGAGCGCTTCGCCCAAGTCCTTTGCCCCACAGACAAACGGCACGCGGAACTTCCGCTTGTCGATGTGGTAGACGTCGTCCGCGGGAGAGAGCACCTCGCTCTCGTCGATGTAGTCAATCTCGATGGCTTCGAGTATCTGCGCTTCCGCAAAATGACCGATGCGGCACTTCGCCATTACGGGAATCGTCACGGCCTCCTGTATGCCTCGTATCATCTTAGGGTCACTCATGCGGCTCACGCCACCAGCTGCTCTGATGTCGGCCGGTATACGCTCCAAAGCCATTACTGCACACGCCCCGGCAGCCTCGGCAATACGTGCCTGCTCGGGTGTTGTCACGTCCATAATCACTCCGCCCTTCAGCATCTGAGCCAACTGGCGGTTCAATGTAGTCCTGTCTTCCACTTTAGAACAATTCATAATTCTTAATTCTTAATTCATAATCATATAGACGACCAGTCTCCTAAACGACTAATTCGCTGCAAAGGTAAGGCAAGACAAGCAAACGGGCAATCATCTGTTCCCATTTGGTAAAGAGATGCTCCGAAGAAGACAAGAATTCCCTCGGCGACGAGCGACAAGACATTTTCCCCAATATTTATAAAAAAACTTCAATCTATATTCATTTTATCTTCATTTTTTCATATCTTTGCAAGCAGAATAAGTGTTTCAACAGACATGACCACAGAGGTAATGACGCAAAAGATAGCCGAGTACTTCAAGACGCAGCCCGTCCTGAAGGCCTGGCTCTTCGGTTCCTATTCGCGTGGCGAAGAGCGCCCCGACAGCGATGTGGACATACTCGTGGCTTATGATGAGTCTTCGGATGTGTCGCTTTTTACCATTGGAGGCATTTACATGGGACTCAAGAATCTCTTAGGTCGGGACGTTGACTTGGTAGAGGAAGGTACTCTTCGTCCATGGGCTGTAGATGCGGTAAACAAAGAAAAGAAACTGATATATGAGAGAAAGGCTTAGAGACCGGGGGCGCCTGCCATCAAGGACGGCAAGAAGATAATGAGGAAATAGGAGATAACGGGCGAGAGGATTGTGTCATAATTGACGACCACGGATTGCACGGATTTTACGGATTGTCTGAAGTGCTGATTATCAGCAGGGCTTAAATCCGTGAAATCCGTGCAATTCGTTGTCAAAGCTGTGGGTTGTTTTTTGTGAGAAAAAAGGAATAAAGAAATATTGCTGTCTGGTAAAAGTTAAAAAGCTATCAATCATGTGTCCGCAGTGCCGATAAATAGGCGCTACGGACTTATTTCTGAAAAAGTAAGCGCAGGCGGAGAACAACTCCGTCTGTGGTCTTTCGCACCTTGACTATCGTCGACCTTTGGTTCGGTGCTTTTCCCCGACAGCAATGATATCACTGCCTTTTTTATTCGCTCTGTTGCCCGATTTCTACCAGGTAAT
>CACXLY010000141.1 GCA_902768605.1 uncultured Bacteroidales bacterium | reverse complement strand
GGAACTGCTCAGCAAGTATAGCGGAGAGTCGACTGTCATCAACTTTTCGTCTGATAAAGAGCTCGACAACATGGAACACGTTATAAGGGAAGCCTCACGAAAGAACAACTCGCTGAGGATAAACTACGAAGTCAAGCCTAAGAACAATTAACGACCTTTAACCACGAATTACACGAATTGCACGAATTGGCTACGCCCTCAATAGGCTTAAAGAGTGTAATTCGTGCAATTCGTGGTTAAATTATAATCCGTTCAATCCGTTGTTTAACTAAATAACGTGCCTGTCGTTTCAGACGTCGAGCGTGTAGCCTTCTCTGTATTCGTAGTGCAGCAGTTTGGTGGCTTCTGGGTCGTCCATGAACTTCTGCACGATGGGGTTCCAGCGGACGGGTCGGCCGAGCTGGATGGCGATATTGCCGAGGTTGCAGACGGTACAGCTGGTGTGACCGGTCTCGACGGGGCAGTTGGGGTCAACATGAGCCTTGACGGCATCTATCCAGATGCGTCTGTGAGCCGATTGCGACTCGTAGGCGCCTTTTTCCACGCCGAGGTCCATCTTCTCGAACTTCTTGTCGGAAGCACGGAACGAGCCGCGGCAAACCTTCAGCCAGCCGTTCTCTCCATAGATCTGCAGGCCTTGCTCGCCGCCGTTATAGGGTTCCTCGGTGATGATGACGCCATTGTCGTATTCGAAGGTCAACTGCTCGTAGCGTCCGTAGCCAGCAGGAGCTATCTTCACGGGGCCGCCGTTTCCGTCCTTGCCGATGCTCCATTGGGCGATGTCGAACATGTGAGCGCCCCAGTCGGTCATCAAGCCGCCACCCGTCTCTTTGTACCAACGCCAAGCGCCCCAGAAGGTCTCGTTGTGCTCCGCGTCGATGAAGGGGTCGAGCTCCTGATTGTACCAGATGAAAGTAGGTAGCGGACCGAGCCACTTGTCCCAATTCAGACCGGCTGGCACGTCCTGCTTCGGCAGGTTGTAGGGCACAGGAGCCGCACTCTTAGGGTTCGTCGCAGTACGTCCACAATGGACTTTTATCTTATCTATCTTGCCAAGGATGCCCTCACGGCAAAGCGTGGCAGCATGGATGAACTCGCCGCTGCTTCGCTGCTGACTGCCCACCTGCAGGATGCGCCCATACTTGCGGACGGCCTTCACGAGTTGCTGTCCCTCGAAGATGGTGAGCGTGAGCGGCTTCTCGAGATAGACATCCTTGCCTGCCTTGCAAGCGGCGATGGCGATGATGGCGTGCTGGTGGTCGGGCGTAGCGATAACCACAGCGTCGATGTCATTTCGAGCCAGCAAGTCCTGGTAGTCCTCATAGACATCCACCTTCACCTTCTTCTCGCCCTTCGACCCGTAGTACTCCTTCACACGACGCTCGAAGCGATTGCGCTTGACGTCATAGACATCGCAGCCAGCCAGCACACGCACGTCGTCGAACGCCATGAAGGTGCTCAGCAGATACATCGCCTGCTGCCCAAGCCCGATGAAACCCAGATTGACTTTCCCGTTGGCAGACTTCGCAGGAGCCACCATCTTAGCCTGTACAAAACTTACGGGCGCCGCCATAGCCACAGCACCCAAAGCACTTGCTCGCAGAAAACTTCTTCTTTCCATAGTATTACATTTTATGTTTTTCCTTGGGCAAAGTTATTAAAAATTCTTCATTCTTCATTCTTCATTCTTCATTTTTTTGTATCTTTGCAGACACATTCTCGCTTTTCATACAAGCTTGAAACTGAAACATGACAATTCCATGAAAAAACGACTCGAATTTCTCTTCGTCCTATTATTCCTTATCCTTGGACTTTGCCAAGGGCAAAACAACATCATCGTCACACCAGCAGGCAAGATGGAACGGGCTGTTTCTGGGCACTTCGCAGGCCTTGTGGACGGCAAACTCACGACCTGGGGCGGCTGCAACTTCCCCGACGTCCCTTGTGCCGACGGCGGACAAAAAGTCTTCTATCCGAAAGCTTATGGCGCAAGCGTGACTGTGCCGGGCGAAACTATTTATATTGGAGGCATGGACGAGAATGGGTCTGACGCTTCCGTCAGCCCCTCTAACCTTCCACCCTTCCCCAAGCCTCTCGACAACTTTGCAGCATGTTATGGCGTGGACAGAATCTTCGTGGCAGGCGGTCAGACAAATGGCGTACTTAACAGGGACGTATATGCCCTCGATTGGCCCGACGGAAAGGAATGGGTGAAACTCTGCGAATTGCCTGACGAAGGCCGCTTGCAGCCCTGCATGGCCGTACAGAATGCGCCAGAAGGAAAGGCGCTGTATATCTTCGGAGGATGGACCCCCCACCCCCCTTTAGGGGGAGTTGTAAATACCAAAGGCCTTAAGCTTAATCTAAAGACTTTTGAGTGGCAAGAGATAGCCTCCTCTACTATAAACGCCTCTCCCTACAAGGGAGAGGTCGGGAGAGGGTCTGGGTCTGTGGCTCTCGTCGGCTCCTGCTGCACTCCCTGCGGCTACAGCCACATACTTTTCTTCGGTGGCGTGAACTACGACATCTTCCTCTCTGCCATTCAAGGCAAGCAGGACGACCAATACCTTCGTCACGAGCCTTCGTGGTACAAGTTCCGCTCTGACGTGCTGGCCTACCACACGATAACCGACTCGTGGATGACTATCCCGGGCGACACGGCTCTGGCTCGCGCTGGAGCAGCCCTCACGCCTTTCGACGGAGGATGGTACTATAGCGGAGGCGAGACGATGCCCGGCATCAGGTCGGACAAGATTTCGCGTATCGAGACGAAGCACGAGACCCACTTCGGCTGGCTCAACTGGACGGTGCTTATCCTCTACCTTGTCGCCATGCTCGGCATGGGCATCTACTTCATGAAACGCGAGAACGGCGCCGAGGACTTCTTCAAGGGCGCTCTGCCATTACCTACATGGCGATTCCTGCCAAAGCCTACGCCACGGACTGGACCTACTACCCGATGCTCTGGATGATTCCCGTCGTGGGCTTCCCCGTAATATGGTACTACCTACCCTACTTCCGCCGACTCAAAGCAGCATCTGCCTACGCGATACTCGAGGAGCGCTTCAACCTCGCCACTCGCATGATGGCCTCCACGCTGTTCTGCATCTTCATGGTGGCCCGCATGGCACTCGTGATGTATCTTCCTTCGCTTGCTCTGACCGCAGTAACGGGCATCGACATCTACCTTTGCATCATCCTGATGGGACTCGTCACCATCGTCTATTGCACGATGGGCGGCGTGGAAGCGGTCATCTGGGGCGACGTCGTGCAAGGCTGCATCCTTGTTGGTGGCGCTATCTTTGCGGCCCTTTATCTGTGGGGCAACACCGAAGGCAGCTTCTCGGGAGCTTGGCAACTGGCAGTCGATAACGACAAGATGCGGCTCTTCGTCTGGAGTCTCGACTACCGCCGCGTCAGCTTCTGGGTAGCTATTATTGGTGGCGGCATAGCCAACAACCTCATCTCTTACACTTCGGACCAGACGGTCATCCAACGATACATGACCACGAAGGACGAGAAGAGCGCAGGCCGCAGCATCCTGGTGAACGGCTTCATGAGCGTCTTCATTTCCGTCGCCTTCTACTTCATCGGCACGGGTCTCTACACGTTCTACAAGACGCACCCCCAGAGCCTCGACATCACGATGCAACAAGGCGATGCCATCTTCCCGTACTTCATGATGAGCCAGATGCCTGCAGGCGTAGCCGGACTGCTGATTGCCGCCATCTTTGCCGCCACGATGAGTACGATATCGAGCAACATCAACTCCGTCTCGACAGCCTTCAGCGTGGATTTCATCCAGCGGTTCCGTCCCTCAATCAAGGACGCGACACTGCTTCGTGTAGCCCGTTGGACGTGTATCGTCAGCGGACTGATGGGCCTCGGCATCGCCTTGCTGATGGCCACATGGGACATCGCCTCCCTACTCGACTACTTCAACACCATCCTCGGACTGCTGACGAGCGGCCTCGGAGGTCTCTTCGTCATGGCCGTCTTCTTCCCGCGCATCAAGGGACGAGCCGCCCTGACAGGCTTCATCGCAGGCGAACTGGTCGTCTTCCTCATGTACCTCTACACGGACGTCAACTTCTTCCTCTTCGGAGCAACAGGGATTGTCATAAGTGTTATTGTGGCTTGGTTCACATCATTCCTAACGAAAAAATAACTTAAACATAATAATATGGTTGATTTCAATTTATTAGCCGCTCAGTATAAGAGCGAGTTGCTGGACAGGGTTATGCCCTTCTGGATGGAAAACAGTATAGACAAAGAGTTCGGTGGGTACTTCACCTGCATCGAGCGAAACGGCGAGGTCTATGACACCGACAAGTTCATCTGGCTGCAAGGCCGGGAAGTGTGGATGCTCGCTACATTATATAATAAGGTGGAGAAGAATCAGGAATGGCTCGACGCTGCTATTCAGGGCGCCGAGTTCCTCAAGAAGTACGGGCACGACGGCCAACTGAACTGGTACTTCTCGCTCGACAGAGAAGGTCGTCCGCTTGTAGAGCCGTACAACATCTTCTCCTACACCTTTGCCGTGATTGCCTTCGGGCAACTCTACAAGGCGACTGGCATTCAGGAATATGCCGAGATTGCCAAGAAAACATTCGACATCGTGCTCAGCAAGCGCAACAATCCCAAAGGCAAGTGGAGCAAGGCGGCACAGGGCGCTCGTGCCTTGAAAGACTTCGCCCTGCCCATGATACTTTGTAATGTCGCCCTCGAGATTGAGGACTTGCTGAAACCTAAGTTCCTGCAGGAGACCATCGACATTTGCCTGCACGAAGTGCTAGACGTCTTCTATCGTCCCGAACTCGACCTCGTCGTGGAGCATGTGAGCAAGGACGGCAAGCTGGTGGACTGCCACGAGGGACGCCTCCTGAATCCTGGTCACGCCATCGAAGCCATGTGGTTCATCATGGACCTCGGCAAGCGTCTCGGTCGTCAGGACCTTATCGACAAAGCTGTACATATCGCCCTTCGCGAGGCTGAATACGGTTGGGACAAGCAGTACGGCGGCATTTTCTATTTCATGGACCGCTTAGGCCGTCCGCTTCAGCAGCTCGAGTGGGACCAGAAGCTTTGGTGGGTTCACATTGAGACGCTCATCACCATGATTAAAGGCTACGAGCTGACGGGCAAGCAGGAATGTCTAGACTGGTTCATGAAGGTGCACGAATACGTATGGAGCCACTTCATGGATCCTGAATATCCAGAGTGGTTTGGCTACCTGAACCGCCGCGGAGAAGTGCTCTTGACGCTCAAAGGCGGCAAGTGGAAAGGCTGTTTCCACGTTCCGAGAGGCTTGATGCAAGTATATCAGACATTGGAGCGGATAGCGGCAAAGGAAGAATGTACCAAGCCTTAGCACATCCGAAGAGCAAACGAGCCGTGTAAAGTTTTAGCCAATCAACCCTTTATTAAAGTAAAAAGTAATAAGATGAAAAGATTATCACTGCTGACTGCCATCACTGTTCTAGCAATGAATGTGAATGCTGAACACATTTCAACGCCCACATGGACAGAATGGCATGATATGGAAGTAAATAACGTGAACCGCTTGCCCGTTCATACCACATTCTTTGCCTACGAGGACGAGGCGTTGGCTCTGCAGGGCGACATGACGAAGTCGAAGCGCTTCCTGTCGCTG
>CACXLY010000140.1 GCA_902768605.1 uncultured Bacteroidales bacterium | reverse complement strand
GCATGGCTTCGACTACTCGAAGTTCAGGGATGCTTCCGACTTGAAGCGTGCCGAGCTTATCAAGGGCGGCACCAACTTCTTGTTGGCCATCGAGCGACAAGATAAGAAGAACGACTTCATGAAGCATGCCACCTTGTTGCATCAGTCTATCACATTGTGCCGTAGCCTCCTGACCGACTCGCAACGATGGGAAAGTGCCTATTTTGAGACCGTCCGCGTGATGCTCATGCGTCTGAATGGCAAGGGAACGATAACCAAGAAGGACATCGACGAGCGTGTCCGTGAGCTGATGAAGCAAAGCGTAAAGAGTGAGGGCGTCATCAATCTCTTTCAGAATGAAGGCAAGGAGTTCTCGCTCAGCGACCCAGCCTTCCTTGACGAGCTGTCCAAGATGAAAGAGAAGAACATCTCCATCCAGATTTTGGAAAGCCTGCTGAAGGAAAAGGTGAAAGCCTTCCAGCATAAAAACCTGGTGCAGAGCGAGAAATTCTCCGAGCTGCTAAACAATGCCCTGAGCAATTACCTGAAAGGTATGCTCACCAATGAAGAGGTCATCCAAGAGTTGCTGAAGCTCGCCTCACAAATCAAGGAGACCGAGCAACAAGGCAACGACCTTGGCCTCAACGATGAGGAAAAAGCCTTCTACGATGCCCTGTCGCGTCCGCAGGCCGTAAAGGATTTCTACGAGAACGAAACCTTGGTTGAGATGACCAAGGAGTTGACTGAGGCATTACGCAAGAACCGCACCATTGACTGGCAGCACAAAGAGTCAGCCCGTGCCGGAATGCGCAAAATGGTCAAGCGGTTGTTGAAGAAATACAAGTACCCGCCCGAGGAAGCCGAAAGTGCCCTCGAAATCGTCCTGAAGCAATGCGAGGAATGGACGGATGACGAAGAGATGGCCACCTTCGTTCCTATGCCAGTTCAATACTCGAACTCTGAAGACAGCTATGATGTTTCAATGGCCGCTGAGTCCAATGCTTCAAGACAAAAGGACGGAAATAAATGGCAGCAGCCATAGATGCCCGCCACCGCACCTTTCCGCATTGGCATGACATGGCTGCTGAACCACTGGCTGTCCGCAGCCATAGATGCCCGCCGTCGCACCTGCCCGTGCTGGCATGACATGGCTGCTGGTGCCATGCGAGAGGATGTCAAGGCTGCAATAAAAAACCAGCTCCGTAAGGATGATCATCCCAGCGGAGCTGATTTATTAAAGATTTGCGTTAGATTTGTTTCTTTAAATCCTCTCCCTCAGCATCTGCATCGCCTTCGGCAATCCGTCAGCGTTGCGGCCTCCGGCCACGCAGAGGGTCTTCTGTCCGCCGCCACCGCCTTGGATCTCCTTGGCCACCTCGCGGATGAGTTTGCTGGCATCCAAACCCTTGGCATCAGCGAAGGCTTCAGGCAGCAACAGGCAGAGTGAAGGCTTGCCGTCCACGACAGAGCCGAGGATGGCGATGGTGCTCTCGTTCATCTGCTTGAGCATCGTGGCGATGTTGCGCAGCTGGTCGCCGCCACAAGGCAGGGTCTCCATAATGAGTTTATAGCCTTCGTGGTCGAGGGCTTTCTCATGCAGCCTCTCGGCCATGGCCTGGGCTTTCTCTTGCATCAGATGCTCTACCTCTTTCTTTAAGGCGGAGTTCTGCTCGTTGAGCGAGGTGACGGCCTTCACCAGGTCGGGCGACTTGACGCACTCGCGCAGGCGACCGATGAGGTCCAATTGTTCGTCGAGGTATTGCTCCACGGCTTCGCCGGTGATGGCCTCGATACGGCGGATGCCAGCAGCGATGGCGCCTTCACTGACGATCTTGAACATACCGATGTTGCCCGTGGCGCTGGTGTGACAGCCACCGCAGAGCTCCATGGAGTAGTCCTTGTCGAAGACCACCACGCGCACCTTGTCGCCGTATTTCTCGCCAAACAAAGCCGTGGCGCCCATGGCTTTGGCCTCTTCGATAGGCATTTCGGTGTAGGTCACATTGGGGAAGTTTTCGCGGATCTTCTGGTTGACAATCTTCTCCACTTGACGGATCTCTTCGGGCGTCATCTTGGCGAAGTGGCTGAAGTCGAAGCGCAGACGCTGGTCGTCGACCAACGAGCCCTTTTGCTCCACGTGGCTACCCAATACCTGCCTTAAGGCAGCGTGCATCAGGTGGGTGGCGCTGTGGTTGTTGGCGATGCGCTGACGACGTTCTGCATCGACGGTAGCGGTGAAAGCCACCTCGGGGTTCTGAGGCAGTTGCTCGGTAATGTGGATGACGAGGTTGTTCTCCTTCACCGTGTTCAAAATCTTGATGGTCTCGTTTTCTGAGGTCAGGGTGCCGGTGTCGCCCACCTCACCGCCCATCTCGGCATAGAACGGGGTCTTGTCGAGGACAATTTCGAAGTGGGTCTTTTTCTTGGCCACCACCTCGCGGAAACGCAGGATGTGGCTCTCGCAGCTCATGTCGGTGTAGCCGACAAACTCGGTGGGCTGCTCGCTCTCGTTCACCACCACCCAGTCGCCGTTGGCTTTCTCGGCAGCCTTGCGCGAGCGGTTCTTCTGCTCTTCGAGGTTGGCCTTGAAGCCTTCCATGTCGACGTTGATGCCCTTTTCGGAGGCCATCAGCTGGGTGAGGTCAATGGGGAAGCCGAAGGTGTCGAACAGCTCGAAGGCGAAGTTGCCGTCGATGTCCTGACCCTTGTGTTGTTCCACGTAACTTTCAAAGCGCTTGATGCCTTGTGCCAAGGTGCGTAGGAACGAGGCCTCCTCTTCGCGGATGACCTTGCTCACCAGCTCTTGCTGTGCCTTAATCTCAGGGAAGTTATGCTCCATCTGACTCACTAAGATGGGCAGCAGGTTGCAGACGAAAGGCTCATCGAAGCCCAAGAAGGTGAAGCCGTAACGCACGGCACGACGCAACACACGACGGATGACGTAGCCAGCGCCGTTGTTGGAAGGCAGCTGTCCGTCGGCGATGGCGAAACTCACGGCACGCAGGTGGTCGGCGATGACGCGCATGGCGACGTCGGTCTTCTCGGCCTTGCCGTATTCGATGCCCGACATCTTGGCGATGGCTTGGATGATGGG
>CACXLY010000139.1 GCA_902768605.1 uncultured Bacteroidales bacterium | reverse complement strand
GTCACGGAGTGGGAGTCCTGCCCCACGCTGACATTCTCGATGCCGTTGTACACCTTGATGCTCAGCGTGTTCTGGGCGCCATATTTTATATAAGGTGTGAGGTCGAACTGATGCGGTACGGAGAGCGACATCTGGTGCCCCACCTCATGTCCGTTCAGCGTCACTGTCGTCTCGATATGCGGGCGTTCGAGGTAGAGGGTCACTGGTCGTCCGGTCCATGACGATGGGACGTCCACCGTGCGCTCGTACCAGGCATTGCCCACGTAGTGGCGCTCGGGAGTCAGGAAGAAGGGGTACTTCATCTTCCCCTCCACGCGGTATTTCTCCATGTAGGGATTGAAAAAGAAACTGGAGTCGTAGAGCGAACAGGTCCATCGCGTGTCGACGCTCAGGGGGTCGCCCTTGCCGTTGGTCAGCATAGAGCCCGGCAGCGTCACCGTGCCTTGCTCGCGTTCGGAACGGAATTGCCATTTGCCGCTCAGGTTGATGCTTTGGGATGATACGCTCAGGATGCCGACGACTGAGAGCACCCACGTCAGCAGGATGATGGTCTTTGTCTTCTTCATGGTTCGTTACTTTTCTACTCCGTTGATATATAGTTTCCTGGTCACGCAACCTTCTATCATCGTCGGGTCGAACGACTGCTTCTTGTCGCGGACCTGACAGTTGTCGAAGGTGAAGTTCAGGAGCTTGTATTTGTCCGACGTGCCTACGTCGAAGAAATCCTGTGTGTCGACATCGATGTCCTGGAAGGTGATATCGTTGCACCTGGAGAGCGGCATGTCTTCGCGGTCGCCGGGCTGGAAGAACTGCGTCCAAGGACGTACCACGAGGAAGGAGGTGCACGAGCCCGTGACGTTCTCTATGCGTATCTTCTCGTAGTGCTGGGGCGTGTCGGGCCTCATCTTCAGCCAAAGCACGCGGTTGACGCCATTGACATTTATGTCAGAGAGCACGATGTTCCAGTCGTGTACCGACTCCGAGCCGAGCGTCAGGCAGCCATGCGCCTTTCCGTAGCGACACTGCTTCACCAGCACGTTATACACGGGACCATTCTCCGGGGCCTTGTCAGCCCACGTGCCCTTGCCGCCCTTTATCACCACGGCATCGTCGTTCACCTGCATGTAGCAGCCGTGCACCAACACGTCGTGGCAGACGTCGAGGTCGATGGCATCGCTCGACGGAGCGCCGTGCTGCTTGGTGTCGCCGGGCGGAATGATGCCCTTCGTCGGCGCGTAGATGAAGTTGTCGAGGTAGCGCACGTGGTCGCAACGGTAGAGATGGTTGGTCCAGAAGGGTGAGTTGATGAGGTTGACATCCTGAACCGTCACGTTCTTGCAGTTCGAGAGATAGACGAGCCTGGGGCGCATGGCCTCGAGGTTGGTGCAGGCCTTGTTGTACATTCGCCTCAGCCAGAACTCCTCCCAGTACACGAAGCCGTTGCCGTCGATGCAGCTCTGCTGCGAAGTGAAGCCCAGCTCGTTCGGCGTCTCCGTCCAGTCGGTCTTCGCTCTGTCGCCTGTGATGCAGAAGCCGTCCAGTCCGTCGGCATTGATGAGGGCAGCGAAGTACTGCAACGTCTGCCCTTCCATACGCGTCTCCAGCAGTCGGAAATCGCGTATGCGGTCCGAGCCTTTCAGCCGTCCCTTGACGTAAAGATGGGTGCCTTGCTTGAAGAAGAGCGACCCGGAGAGGAACGTTCCCTCGGGAATCACGATGACGCCGCCGCCCTCGCTGGCGCAAAGGTCTATCACGGCCTGTATGGCCTCCGTCTGCACGAGCGTCGAGTCCTTCTTCACGCCGTGGTCTGTTATCACGTACTGCTTGCCCAGTGTCCCGACGTCCACTTTCTTTGTGTACTGGAAGAAAGCGTCCATCTGGCTGCCGTCGGGCCACAATGTCTGCTGTCCTTTGGGCTTCGCAGTATTAGCCAAGGCAAATGTCAATATAAGTAGCAGAAGAAATATCCTTTTCATGGTTTCAATGTGTATATTCTCACGTATGAGTTCAGGCCCGATGGCATGGGCGTCCAGCCTGCGTAGGTGGTACGTTTGTAGTTGATGTCCACCACATTTATCTCGTTGAACTTGCGCCATGGCTTTCCCTGCCGGTCGTACTCCGCGATGCGGTTGGCGGGAAGGTTCGTCACCTCGATGCGGATGGTGTTTTCGCCCTCGCGAAGCAAGCCGTCGAAGTCCAGCGTGAACGGCACGCACCAGGCACAGCCAATGTATGTGTCGTTGATAACGACACGTGCCGACTCCCTCACATCGCCCAGGTCGAGCTGGTAGGCCCCTTCCGCAACATCAGCGGCAGAAAGGATGAACGTGGTCTCGTAAACGCCGGTGCCCATGAGCGTGCTCAGGCTGTCGTATGGCAAAGCCTCCCACGTCTTGAGCCCGTCGAGGGTTATCTCTTCATCAAAGGCTGGCTGCGACTCAATGAAACGGAGCGTCCACTTGTTGCCCGTCAGGTCGGCAAGGAGCGCCGTCCCTCCCCTTTCCGTTCGCCCACGTCCTGGCTGCAGCTCACCAGCCGGATAAACCACCGTGGCTTTGCCGTCAGGCAAAGCATCAATGAAGCAGCTCTCCCCGCTGCGAAGCGAGATGCCAACGCGCCCGCCCGTTGCAGCAAGGGCTACCTCTCTCTCCACATCGGTTGGCGTAAGGTTCGACACGAAATAGCGATAGCCATCGCCTACCTTGCGGCGTATCATCTTCATGTGCAGCGCCGTGCGTAGCTCTTCTGTCTTTGCGTATTTCGCCAGTTCCTGCCCCTCTATATTATATATAATGTGTGCGCCCTGATGCTTCAGCCGCTCCAAATGCTTCTGCGCGGCCTTGCTGAGGATGCAGCCCGGCGGTAGGATGAGCGCAGCGTAGCGAGTCCCGGCTGCCGTTTGCAGCTTGCCGTCCGTGAAGGACGTGCTGAGCAGGTACTTCTCGGAGATGTAGTCGCAGTCGTAGCCCAGGGAGTCTATCTTCATTATTGAGGCGATGAACTCGGGTGCCTTCCTGTCCATAGAATTGATTTCGAACAGCATCAGGCGGTTTTGAAGGTTCGTCCGCCACATGTTCCTCACGGGCAACAGCACGATGAAGTCATTGTCGGGCTCTCCCTCTTGCAGACGTTGC
>CACXLY010000138.1 GCA_902768605.1 uncultured Bacteroidales bacterium | reverse complement strand
CAAGCTCGCGAGGATTAAGTTCTTCATAATATATAAGGTATTGAATGTTTAGAATGAAACGATTTGGTTTGATGTCTCGAGTTCTTCGCCCAGAAGCGTAGAGATGTATGCCCGCAGAGGTTCTGTCTGCTCATGCATCTCGTAGGCAACTTGCAAGACTTCCTCGGCAAGGAAGATATCGACGAGCGCCTGCTTTTCGGGCGAGATGACAGGCAATTCCTCCTTTTCCTCCGCCGAGGAGGAAGGGAGAACGGGCTCGGCCTCTGCAAGCAAAGGCTCGACCTGTGGCTCTTCGGGGACGATAGGCTTGCTGGGCTTTGGCTGATTGCCAAGTGTCTTCTGAGGTTTCTGAGGTTTCAGAGTATTCGGAGTTTTCTGAATAATCGGAGTATTCGGAGTAATCGGAGAACTCGGAGTAATCTGAGGGGCGGGCTCTTTTGGCTCGATGGGCGTGTCGGCTTCCTGCTTCGGGAGCTCGGCGACGACTGTTGGAGCGGCTGGCCCAGGCTGCTGCGCCTGCTGGCGAGGCCAGAGGAAGAAGCCCACGACAAGCGCTGCCGCGATGCCGCCGGCCCAGAGGAGGCGGAGGCCCGTCGACCTGACGGCCGACGCACGGTGGCGCGCCAGGACCTTTTCGGCGAAATCCTCGGGGAGGGGCGGCACGCCGGCTGCCCGGCGCTCAAGTGATGCCTTTAGTAGCTTATCCAGTTCCTTTTCCTTCATAATCATTTCAATTTCAGGCCCCTCTCCTTTTCCCCCGAGGGGAAGTGACTGCTGCAAGGGAAGCCTCACCATGGGGAGGTTTGAAGGGGGTCTCTTTAATTTTCAATCTTCAATCTTCAATTTTCAACAGTTTCTTTAGTTTCTGCCTGATTCTTTGCAGGCGGCTGGCGAGCGGACCTGCTGCGACGTCCATCACCTCGGCTATTTCTGCGAGCGAACGTTCCTCGTAGTAATGCAGGTGCAAAAGCGTCCGCTCCTCTGGGCGCAGGCTTTCGATGGCTTTGTCGAGGAGCACGAGCCGCTCGTTTCTTGCAGCCGTCTCCTCCTCATCCTGCGCCCAGAGTGCCCCGTCTGGCGGTCTGTAGCGCTCCTCGTCGAGCGGCATGGATGCTTGTCCTCGGCTGCGAAGATGGTTCAGGGCCGTGTTGTAGGCGATGCGGCTGAGCCATGTCGGGAACGAGGCTCGCTCGGGGTCGAAGTCGGAGAGATGCCTGAAGGCACGCACGAAGACGTCCTGCGTCAGCTCCTCCACGTCGCGAACATCGCCGACCATCTGTGCCACAAGCAGCTGAACCTGACGTCCGTACCTCTCCATCAGGTACTTGTATCCGTCGGTCTGCCCGCGCTGGGCAGCGAGTATCATCTGTCGTTCCGGTACTGCCATAGTTATTCTTGCCACCCTTATATACACAAGAGCAGCAGAAATATGTCGCTAAAAAGAGAAAAATTTTTGCTTACGGGAGGCGATACCGCGTCTGAGCGCCCTTGCCGTCGCGAAGGAGGCGGCCTTCCTTGACAAGTCGGTTCAGGAGGGTCGTCACGCGATTGCGGGTCAGGATCTGTTCGAAAGCGACGGCCACGTCCTTGTGCGTGATGGATTCCTTGCCGGCAAAGAGCTCGGTGAGGCGTGCCTCGACCTCCGACTCCTCAGCATTGAACTTCCATCCATACGGCACCTGGTCCACCTCGAAACCGCGCACCTCGGCCAGCAACTCGCGGGCGGGGCGGAACAGGATGCTGTCCACGCGGACGTCCTTGCCGTGATAGTTGCCGTCCTTCTCCTCGATGCCGCCCTTCAAAGAAAGGCGGAAAGTGCCTATTTCGGGCAGCGTGACGGCATTGCCCTTCGCGAATTCATGCACCATGACACGCTGCAGGGTGCTCAGGGCGGCCATCAGCTCGGACTTCGGCAACACGGAGGGCAACCTCGTGCTGCTGTTCTGGAACTCAACGGCATCCACCGTGGCCTGGCACTCCAACTGCGGGCGCAGGCTGGTCAAATCAATTCCGTTACTCTCATTCACCTGAGCCTCCTCCTGAGGCAACAGGCCGCGCTTGGCAATAGAAAACTGAATAGGCATAGTCGTATCGTATTAAATTACTCTGCAAAATTAGTAAAAATACTCCACTTCACCAAACATTTTGCCCGGAAATTGCTGTTAAGTTGATTGCTTTGTCGCGACGAAGCAATTGCTGCATGGCGACAAAGCAATTGCTGCATCGCCATGCAGCAACGAACTATGCGTGCATCATGACACAAAAAAAACTGCCGCATCGGGCGACGAGGCAGCAGTTATCAGGCAAAGGAAAGTTTCTGACTTACCGCTTCACCGCGTGTCCGAAGCGGCTGTGGAGCCATTGGAAGGGCATGTAGAGCACGGGCACGACGAAGAGCAGCGCGATGGTGCCGACGAGCATACCGCCTGCGCAGCCCACGCCGAGCGATATATTGCCGTTGGCCCCCACGCCGTGCGCGAAGACGAGAGGCAACATGCCGAATATCATGGTGAGCGAGGTCATCAGGATTGGGCGCAGACGAACCCTGGCGGCACTCATCGCGGCCATCGTGATGCTCATACCCTTGCGGTGTCGCTCCGTGGCGTACTCGGTCAGCAGAATGGCTGTCTTGGCCAAGAGGCCGATGAGCATGATGAGTCCCGTCTGCATGTAGATGTTGTTCTCCAAGCCCCACATACGCGAGAAAAGGAAACTGCCGAGCAGTCCGAACGGCACGCTCAGGATGACGGCAAGGGGGATGAAGAGGCTCTCGTAGAGCGCACATAATATAAGGTATATGAAGAGGACGCAGATGACGAAGATGATGGCGGTGGTGTTGCCGAGCGACGCTTCCTCCCTCGACATGCCGCCGAACTCGTAGCCATAGCCCTCGGGAAGCACCTTGGCTGCTGTGCGGCGGATGGCTTCCAGCGTCTGTCCGCTGCTGTAACCGTCGGCGGTCTGTCCCATGACGGCAATGCTGCTGAAGAGGTTGAAGCGGTTCAAGCCCTCGCTGCCATAGACGCGCTCCATAGAGATGTACTGCGTGATGGGAATCATCTGCCCGCTCTCGCTGCGGACACGCATGTTGGAGAGCGATTTCTCGTCGAGGCGGAACTCGGGCGACGCCTGCACG
>CACXLY010000137.1 GCA_902768605.1 uncultured Bacteroidales bacterium | reverse complement strand
CTGTTCTTCCATCATGTCGATGACGTTGTGTTCGGTCTGATTGTCCATCTCACTGCTGTTGGCATCCTCGTAGCCCAGCACATTCCTCGCAAACTCAATTACCATCATCTGCATACCGAGACAGATGCCGAAGGTTGGGATGTCGTGAGTGCGGGTATAAGCAGCGGCGACGATCTTTCCCTCGATGCCACGCTGTCCGAAGCCTGGGCAGATGACCACGCCTGCCATGCCGTCCAGCTTCTCCGCAACATTCTCCAGAGTAATACCTTCGCTGTCGATGAAGTGCAACTTCGCCTTTACATTATTATATATACTTGCAAGATGAAGACTCTCGAGACTCTCGCGGATGCTCTTGTAGGCATCTTGCAGGTCGTACTTGCCGACCAAGCCGATGTTGATTTCACGTGTAGCACGACGCCAGTTGTTGAGAAAGTCGTGCCAAGGTTTCATGGCAGGAGTCTCGCCGACTGGTATGCCTATCTTACGCAGGATGGCAGCATCGAGTCCTTGCCTCTGCATACTCACAGGTACTTCGTAGATGCTTGCCATGTCTTCGCTCTGCACTACGCATTCCAGGCTGACATTGCAGAACGAAGCCACCTTCAGACGCAATGCGTCGTCGAGGTGGCGTTCGGTTCGCAGCACAAGGATGTCGGGCTGGATGCCCATGCCTTGCAGTTCCTTGACGGAATGTTGGGTGGGCTTCGTCTTTAGTTCGTCGGCAGCTTTCAGATAAGGAACGTATGTGAGGTGTACGCAGACAGCGTCGCGCCCCAACTGCCACCGGAGCTGACGGATGGCTTCCATGAACGGTGCGCTCTCTATGTCGCCGATGGTGCCGCCGACCTCTGTGATGACGAAGTCCAACTCCTCTTCCTCTACATCTTCGCGAAGCATTCGCCGCTTTATCTCGTCCGTGATGTGCGGCACCACCTGAATGGTCTTACCCAGGTAGTCGCCACGGCGTTCGCGGTCGATGACGGTCTTGTAGATGCGTCCCGTCGTGATGCTGTTATGGCGGGTAGTGCGTATGCCGGTGAACCGCTCGTAGTGCCCGAGGTCAAGATCTGTCTCCATGCCGTCCTCCGTCACATAACATTCGCCGTGCTCGTAGGGATTGAGCGTACCCGGGTCGATGTTGATGTACGGGTCAAACTTCTGGATAGTGATTTTGTAGCCGCGTGCTTGCAGCAGTTTGCCGATGCTGGCGGAGATGATTCCCTTCCCGAGAGAGGAAACCACGCCGCCAGTGACGAAGATGTACTTTGTGTTCATGAGTCTGAAGGCTTTTTATATAGAGAATGATGTGCCGAAGATGATGTAGAGCTTCTCTGCCCTTGGGTTGCCCGTCAGACCTGCAAATACTGGCAGATGCCATTTCTGCTTGATGATGAAATCCTTGGTGGCACGCAGGGAGATGTTCGTGACGCAGAAGCCGTTGGCATCGTAGGATGTTGTGGCATAGGGCACGGCTCCGAAGGTGGCAGTCCAGTCGAGTTTGGCAAGACGGAAGGGTGCCACAATCTCGAAGTAACTGCTATAGGCTCGCTTGCCGCAACGGTTCAGACCGTCGTTGCCGGCAAAGTTCGTGAACCACTGCACGCTGAGGAAGCCGAAGTCGTAGCCGACGTTTGCTTCCCACACATGGGTCGTCTGGTGAGCCTTATAGTTGAAGTAGTTGCCTTCAGAGAACCAGTAGTCGGTCAGGCCCACGTTGAAGCCTTTCAATTCATAGGCCAACGTGAAGTCAAGCTCTTTTGCATCGTCTGAATCGAAACCGACGCTTCCCCAGCTGCTCAGGCTTATGCCTTTATAGTCGATGCCAAGTGTGGGCTGTAGGCTGACGTTACCGAGCTTCTGACCACGCCAAATGTACTGGCCGACGAAGTCACAACCTATCGTCGCTCCTACCTTATCCTTTGCTCCCGCTGCAGTCATGCAGGCTGCCAACAGGAGTGTCATAATCAATCTTTTCATGTGCTTTTTATGTTTGGTGTGTTTGTTGTGAATAAACTACTCACGAGAAGTTTGTTATTTTCTCACGAGAAGTTTTTCTCTTTAATTGTAACATGTCTCTCCGTGCTCATATACATCCAGTCCTTCGTCCTCAATGCGGGCATCGACTCGAAGGCCATGGAGTTTCCTTATTCCGTAGAACAGGGCGAAGCCGCAAACTGCTGCCCAGAGGTCGATGACAAGGATGCCGAAACACTGTGCCCCGAAGAAGCCCCAGCCACCGCCGTACAGAGCGCCGCCCGACGTGGAGAGCAGACCCGTCAGCAACGTGCCGAGGATGCCGCAGACACCGTGTACGGAACTGGCGCCAACAGGGTCGTCGATGTGCAACTGATGGTCGATGAACTCGATGGAAAAGACAAGCACGATGCCGCAGATGAGGCCGATGGCGACGGCTCCAACGGGCGAGACGAGGTCGCAACCTGCCGTGATGCCCACCAGCCCTGCCAGCACGCCGTTGAGCATCAGGGAGAACGAGGGCTTGCCATACTTCAGCCATGTGACGAACATTGTCGCTATGCCTCCGGCAGCAGCGGCAAGGTTAGTGGTCAGCAAGACGTGGCAGATGGCCTTGCGGTTTACTTCGCCCGAAGCTGCCAACTGTGAGCCAGGGTTGAAGCCGAACCATCCAAGCCAAAGAATGAAGACTCCGAGGGCAGCCAACGTCAGTGAATGGCCGGGAATGGCTCTGCTGCTGCCGTCCTTTGCATATCGCTCCTATCAATGCCAGCACGCCGCCCACGCTATGAACAATGGCAGAACCGGCGAAGTCGTGGAAGACGGCACCGAAGGTCTGCATCATGAACCCGTCCTCTGTTTCATTACAGAGCCAACCGCCGCCCCAAGTCCAGTGTCCCTCAATGGGGTAGATGAACAAAGATATGACAGCGCTGTAGATGACGTACATCGAGAACTTGGTGCGCTCTGCCATTGCTCCGCTGACGATTGTTGCAGAGGTGGCGCAGAAGACGGTCTCGAACATCAGGAAACCCTCTACGGGCAGGTCGCCATTATAAAAGGATAGGTCGCCCCAGTTGGGCATACCGATGAAGCCCGAGCCGTCTGAGCCGAACATGAAACCAAAGCCGATGAACCAGAACAGCAACGAGCCGAACATGAAGTCCACGAAGTTCTTGAACAGAATGTTTGCGGTGTTCTTGCCGCGCGTGAAGCCTGCTTCGCATAAGGCAAAGCCCGGTTGCATCCAGAAAACAAGCATGGCTGCCAGAAGCATAGTGAAAGTGCAATGTCGTTCATAATTAAATAATGTGTTGTGTTTCGTTAACTCTGATTATTTCTTGTCTCTCAGCACTGTGTCGCCGTGTTCGCCGGTACGGATGCTCCATGTGTCAATCATGTCGCTTACGAAGATGCGGCCGTCGCCTACCTCGCCTGTATGTGCTGTTTCGATGATCACCTTCACGGTGGGTTGGACAAACTGGTCGCGACAAACGATGGTCAGTGCCACACGTTCTATGACGTCGGTCGAGTATTGAACGCCACGATAGATACGCTCTTGTCGGCTCTGACCAATGCCATGCACGTCGTGATACTCAAACCAGTCGATGTCCGACGAAAGCAACGCTTCCTTGACATCCTCAAACTTCGTCTTCCTGATGATAGCTTCAATTCTTTTCATACTTTAATAATTGTTACTAATGAGCGTCCTATTCTTACACATTGCAATGTTTTCGATGCAAAGGTATGACAATATGTTCGATTAAACAAGAATAGACGGTCAAAATGATATGTTTAGATGTGTTTTACTTGATATATGTCAATTAAAACATCGTTAAAGTGTGCTTTTGTTTGCGAAATTAGGTTGTTTTGTTTCAAAATGCTTACCTTTGCATCAGAATTAAGTAAATATGTCAGTCTAATAAAGAAATTCTATACAAAATGAAACATAAGATTCATTTCACAAAGATGCATGGTGCCGGCAACGACTATATATATGTTGACACATTATTATATAATATAGAGGAGCCCGAGGAGTTGGCACGCCGGTGGAGCGACAGGCATAAAGGCATCGGCTCCGACGGACTTGTACTGATAGGACGCAGCCGCATACCTGAAGCTGACTTTACGATGCGCATCTACAATGCCGACGGGTCGGAGGCCATGATGTGTGGCAACGCCAGCCGATGCGTGGGGAAGTATGTATATGAAAAGGGACTGACGACCAGCAAGGAAGTCAGATTGCTCACTCTCTCCGGCATAAAAACAATCCATTTGAGAGTTCGTGATGGTCTCGTCGATGCCAGCACGGTCGATATGGGCGAGCCTGTCTTCGAGAACCCCTTGCAGTTTCTGCCACAGGGAACAGGTCTCAGGGAGGGAACGTTCGTCTCGATGGGCAATCCCCACTATGTCGTTTTCACCGAAGATATAGATGCCGTTGAGCAGGAAGGCTGTGGACTGGAACATCATCCCGCGTTTCCCGAACGCTGCAACATCGAGTTTGCCGAAATGCGTCCTGACGGCATTCGAGTGCGCGTTTGGGAGCGCGGCAGCGGCATCACCCAGGCTTGTGGCACGGGAGCCTGTGCCGTGGCTGTGGCAGCTGCATTGACTGGACGTGCAGAAAGAAGGAGTCGCATCCTCATGGATGGTGGCACGCTGGACGTTAAATGGTGCCTTCAGGACAATCACGTCTATTTGACGGGACCGGCCGTGTTCGTGTTTGAAGGAGAAATAG
This sequence comes from uncultured Bacteroidales bacterium, assembly GCA_902768605.1. The sequence goes on along the minus strand of CACXLY010000137.1, from coordinate 2,256 downwards.
AACTGTCGTGATAACGAAATAACGTAATAACGAAATAAAGAAATGATCAGCGAAAACTACTTAAAGCTGTCTGAGTCGTATCTCTTTGCAGAGATTGCCCGGAAGGTAAACGACTATAAGAAGAAACATCCGGAGGCGGACGTCATCTCATTGGGAATAGGCGACGTGACGCAGCCTCTTGCCCCGGCTGTTGTGGGGGCTCTGCACAAGGCCGTGGACGAGATGGCTGTGGCAGCATCGTTCCGCGGCTATGGCCCTGAACGTGGCTATGACTTCCTGCGCGAAGCAATTGTAGAGAATGACTTCCGCAGACACGGCATCGACGTTGAGGCGGACGAGATATTCGTCAGTGATGGAGCAAAGAGCGACACAGGCAACTTCCAGGAACTGCTTTCCGAGAAGTGTGTGGTGGCTGTCACGGACCCCGTTTATCCTGTCTATGTGGACTCCAATCTCATGGCAGGCAGGACTATCGTCAAGCTTCCTTGCACGCCGGAGAACGGCTTCGTGCCCGAACTGCCCAGTGACCATGTGGACGTCATCTACCTCTGCTATCCCAACAATCCGACGGGCACGACGCTCACAAAAGCGCAGCTGAAGGCGTGGGTCGATTATGCCACACAGGAAGAAGCTCTCATCTTCTACGATGCAGCCTATGAGGCTTATATCCAGAGTGAAGATGTGCCGCACAGCATCTACGAGATACCTGAGGCAAGCAAGTGTGCCGTAGAGTTTCACTCCTATTCAAAGACGGCAGGCTTCACCGGCATCCGATGCGGGTACACCGTTGTGCCGAAGGCCTTGAGAATGCCGCTGAATGCGTTGTGGAACAGGCGTCAATGCACCAAGTTCAATGGCGCGAGCTACCTCTCCCAAAGGGCGGCGGAAGCCATCTACACATCTCAGGGCAAGGTTCAGATAAAGGAAACGATTTCCTATTATATGAAGAATGCGCACGTGATGCGGGCGTCATTGACAGACATGGGCTTCAAGGTCTATGGCGGCATAGATGCACCTTACCTATGGGTCAAGACACCTGGCAACATGATGTCGTGGGAGTTCTTCGACTGGATGCTTCAATCAGCCCACATCGTCTGCACTCCCGGCGTTGGCTTTGGCGACAAAGGAGAAGGCTTCGTACGACTTACGGCCTTTGGCACACACGAGAATACAGTAAAGGCGCTTCGCCGAATAAATAGTAAATTGTAAAGACCCCCTAACCCCCTTTAGAGGGAATAAATTGTAAATCGTAAATCGTCAAATTGTAAATGAATCAAGGTTTATATCAGGAAGCATACGAGCACGATGCCTGCGGCGTGGGCATGGTGGTACACATTCACGGAGGCAAGAGCCACGAACTTGTTGACAACGCATTGAAGGTGCTGGAGAACATGGAGCATCGTGGTGCAGAGACCAGGGACAAGACGGGCGATGGTGCAGGCATCATGGTGCAGATTCCGCATGAGTTCATTCTCCTGCAAGGCATTCCTGTACCTGAGAAAGGTCGGTACGGCACGGGGCTTGTGTTCCTTCCAAAAGACGAAAAGGCCCAGCAAACAATACTGAGCATAATGATAGAAGAGATTGAGCGCGAAGGACTGGAGCTGATGCATGTCAGGACTGTGCCGACATGTCCCGATGTTTTGGGCGTGGGAGCGAGAGACGTTGAGCCTGACATTAAGCAAATCTTCGTGACAAGCAAATCTTCGTGACAGGAGCGACTGAAGAGCAAGCTCCGAAGCTCGACGGCATATTATATAAGATAAGGAAGCGCATAGAGAAACGCACCGACAACGAGGACTTCTACATCTGCTCCCTTTCTTCGAAGAACATCATCTACAAGGGCATGTTGACTTCCGGGCAACTGCGAAGATACTTCACGGACCTGTCAAGCCCATACTTTACGAGCGGACTTGCCCTCGTACATTCTCGTTTCTCTACCAATACCTTCCCGAAGTGGAAGCTGGCGCAGCCCTTCCGTCTGTTGGCACATAATGGTGAAATCAATACCATTCGAGGCAATCGTGGATGGATGAAAGCAAGGGAGAGCGTGCTCAGCAGCGAGGCTTTGGGCGACATCAAGGACTTGCGGCCTATCGTTCAGGAAGGAATGAGCGACTCGGCAAGCCTTGACAATGTCTTCGAGTTCCTTACGATGAGTGGTCTCTCGCTGCCCCAGGCAATGGCAATACTTGTGCCCGAAAGCTTCAACGACAAGAATCCGATAAGCGAGGACCTCAAGGCTTTCTACGAATA
>CACXLY010000136.1 GCA_902768605.1 uncultured Bacteroidales bacterium | reverse complement strand
AAGTACAAAATTTCTCTAAACTCTAAACCCTAAACTCTAAACTTTTTTATATCTTTGTACGCAATAACTCTAAATCTTATATATTATGGAATACAAAACTTCACTGCCCGAGAACGCTTTCCGCGAGTTGCATGAGGGCGAAGAGTACGAACCGTTGATGCCCGCAGAGGGCAGTCCGAGAGAAGTCAACCTGTGGTCGGTCTGCTGGGGCATCCTGATGGCTGTCATCTTCAGCGCAGCCGCCGCATACTTGGGACTGAAGGTCGGCCAGGTTTTCGAAGCAGCTATCCCCATCACTATCATTGCCGTGGGCGTCAGCAGCGCCACTCGAAGGAAGAACGCCCTGGGCGAGAATGTCATCATCCAGAGCATAGGAGCATGTAGCGGAGTTATAGTTGCCGGAGCCATCTTCACTTTGCCGGCACTCTACATCCTGCAGGCCAAGTACCCTGAAATGACGGTGAACTTCCTCGAAGTCTTCTTTGCAAGCCTGCTCGGAGGCATCCTCGGCATCCTTTTCCTCATTCCTTTCCGCAAATATTTCGTCAAGGAAATGCACGGCAAATATCCCTTCCCCGAGGCAACTGCAGGCACACAAGTGCTCGTGAGCGGTGAGAAAGGTGGTGCCCAAGCCAAGCCTCTGATGATTGCAGGCCTGTTGGGCGGACTCTACGACTTCGTTGTGGCAACCTTCGGACTGTGGCACGAGAACTTCACCAGCCGAGCTCTTCTGTGGGGCGACACCATTGCGGAGAAAGCCAAGCTTGTCCTGAAGTGCAACACCGGCGCTGCAATCCTGGGTATGGGCTACATCGTGGGACTCAAGTACGCCTTCATCATCTGCTGCGGCTCCGCGCTTGTGTGGTGGGTCATCGTGCCCTGCATCGCCCTCTTCTTCCCGTCGCTCGAGGTGCAAGAGGGTGTTACGGCAGCGCTTGCTTCGCCCGAAGTCATCTTCAAATACGCGAAGAGCATCGGCATTGGCGGCATCGCGATGGCCGGCATCATCGGCATCGTGAAGAGTTGGCGCATTATTGTTGAGGCCGTTTCGCTGGCCGGAAGAGAGCTCAAAGGCAAGAAGGACGTCGAACAAATCGAGGCTCCTCGCACGCAGAAGGACCTTCCGATGCGGTTCATCACCTTCGGCATCATCCTGGCTCTCGTGCTGACCTTCCTCTTCTTCCACTTCGACGTGATGGGCGGGAACTGGGTCTTCAGCATTGTTGCCATTCTTGTCGTGAGCGTCATCACTTTCCTCTTCACCACTGTGGCAGCAAACGCCATCGCCATCGTCGGCACAAATCCCGTCAGCGGCATGACTTTGATGACACTCATCGTGGCCTCCGTCATCATGGTAGCCGTAGGTTTGAGCGGCACGAGCGGTATGGTGGCAGCCCTCATCATGGGCGGCGTGGTCTGCACAGCCCTGAGCATGGCAGGCGGCTTCGTCACTGACTTGAAGATAGGCTATTGGCTCGGCAGCACACCTCGCAAGCAGGAGACATGGAAGTTCCTCGGCACGCTGGTCAGCGCAGCAACCGTAGCCGGCGTCATCATGATACTCAACAAGACCTATGGCTTCACCGACGGAACGCTCTCAGCACCCCAAGCCAACGCAATGGCTGCAGTGATTGAACCGCTGATGAGCGGCAACGGAGCACCCTGGCTGCTCTACGGCATCGGTGCCATCATTGCGCTCGTGCTGAATGCCTTCGGCGTGTCGGCCCTCGCCTTTGCCCTCGGCATGTTCATTCCCTTGGAGCTCAACCTGCCGCTGCTTGTTGGCGGCGCCATCAACTGGTTCGTCACAACTCGCAGCAGCGACCAAGCCCTCAACAATGCCCGAGGCGAAAAAGGCACTCTGCTTGCCAGCGGCTTCATCGCCGGCGGCGCTTTGATGGGCGTACTCAGCGCAGCTCTTAAATGGCAGAACGTCAGCTTCGACTACGCTGCATGGTGGCAGAACCCCTCGTCCGAACTGCTGAGCCTCGGCATGTACTGCATCCTTATTATATATATGGTACGTGCGTCTATGCGCGCGAAAGCATAAAGAAACAACCCGACAACGATTATGGCTTATACAGAGACTACAACGATTGGCTACGGCTCTCGCGTAGGCAATTCGTTCCGCAGCATAGGAACAGGCTTTTTGCTCTTCATAGCAGGCACCGCTCTGCTTTGGTGGAATGAAGGCCGAGTCGTGAAGACAGACAAGATGCTTTACGAAGCAGAAGAAGTCACAGTGGAACTGGAGACCATCGACCGCATAAATCCGGAGATGGACGGCAAGTTGGTCTATGCCACAGGCTTTGCCAACACCGAGGACTCGCTGGTGGATGCGCAGTTCGGCATCGGTGCGACGGCCATCAGACTGGCTCGCGACGTGGAATACTACCAGTGGGTGGAGCACTCGCAGGAGCAGCACAAGGACAAGCTGGGCGGCTCGGAGGAGATTGTCACCACATATACTTATACGAAAGAGTGGACCTCCGAACCTGTGCAATCGTCCCGCTTCCACGATCCTGCCTACCAGCAGAAGAACTTTGTCCTCACCACAGCCGACTCCGAGAGCTGGCAGGCAGAGAAAGTCACCTTTGGTGCTTTCCTCCTGAATGAGCACCAGATTTGCAGCATAAGAGGCGACGAGCCCGTGAGCCTCAGCCTGGATTCGTTGACGCTGGACGGTTGGAACAAGGAGGTGCGACAGGTGCTCGGCCGTCATGGCGGCAATGGTGTTGATGCGGCACAGCTTGTCCACGTCAACAACAATCAGCTCTACTACGGCATCAGCCCAAGCGGTCCGGCTGTGGGCGACGTTCGCATCACCTGGACAAAAGTCTTGCCCGCCAAAGTCACCATTATTGCCAAGCAGAAGGACAACACCTTCACCAGCTTCAAGGCCAAGAACGGCAAGACCTTCTCCACCCTTGTGATGGGAACGCGCGATGCTGCAGAGATCTATGAAGGCGCCCACAGGTCGAACCACATGCTGATGTGGATACTCCGCTTTGTAGGTTTATTGCTGGTCATCATAGGCCTGAAGGGAATCTTCGCCATCCTGGAAACGCTGCTGAAGGTCGTTCCCTTCGTTGCCAACATCATAGGCTGGGGCGTAGGACTGGTATGTACTGTAGTCGGCTTGGTGTGGTCGCTCATCATCATCGGCTTGGCGTGGCTGTTCTACAGGCCGCTCATCGGCATCGCCATCCTTGCCGTCGCCGCTCTGCTCATCTGGTTCTTTGCCTTCAAGGGAAAGGAAAAACTGAAGCAGATGACGGCCCAAAATAGGGGACAAAACCAGCAAAACTACATATAATATCCAGAGGTAAGAATAAAAAAAGTGTGCTTAGTGCATTGTAATTCAAAAGAAAGTTGTACCTTTGCGCCGCCGTTACGAGTTAGCGGCACATTTCAAACCTATTAAAAGTTCTAATTTAAATTATGGCAAC
>CACXLY010000135.1 GCA_902768605.1 uncultured Bacteroidales bacterium | reverse complement strand
AGAACTATGAAAGACCAGGAACTTTACGACATATTCCATTCCTACCATCCAGAGATGAGTAGCGAAGAGGACTTCATGGCTCGGCTGAACGAGCAGATGAATGCAATTGACAAGAAAAGGATTCCTTCTCTTTGGGAGAGGACAAGGCAGAGACATTTCCTTCTTTGGGCAGCGAGCATAGCAGCAACAATTGCCGTGGGACTATTCCTCTTTATGCCTTCGAAGGGCAATGACTCTGGGGAAGCAGACCTCTACCATGCGCGTTCTGACTATCAAACCATGCTTTCCATGACGCAATCCTTCCCCACCTTCGAAGAGACTGTGGCAGAGATTGAGCAAAGCGGGCAACAATTGCAAATGGCGATTGCAGAGATGAAAGAATAAATAACATGTGAAGACGTCTTACACCTATCATAAACCATTAACCCCTAAACAACGAATCAATGAAACGTAGCATATTATTCCTGTTGCTTTGCAGCATGATAGCCTCCTGTACGAGCCGCTCCGACAATAAACAACCAGGTAAAGACCCTATCGAGAACCTGATACAATTCCTCGACAAGCAGGAAAAGAAAGATGTCATAAAATGTGAGCAATACGATGGCGACAGCATTTCTATGAAGGCAGCCTACTATTCCATCAACATTGCCAAAGGTGCGCTGCACCAGGAAGGAGCTATCGAAGCAGGGGATTCCTGCCTGCGTGCCTTCAGATGGGGCTGCTCCATGGCCCGCCAATGCTACCACAAGGAGAATCATGTACTGGACAAGGACAGCATCGTTTACGCTTTGGCGCTGGACCTCTTAGAGGGCGAACGACTCGAACTATATGGCAAGGACAGCTACCACGCCCTTTTCAAGGCAGCCAGAGCTGCGACCCTGCATTACGAGGGAGACAAGGAACACATCTTCATTACCGTGGAGCACATTGTCCGCGAGGAAAGGGGAAAGGCAGAGCCCTACGATGACCGCCCAATCACGAAGTTCATCAAGCAAACCGTCGAGACGACCGACAGCGTGAAGGCTTACGAGGTATCCTACGACCTTACCGAGGAAGACTACAAGGCCGGTCCGCAGAACTTCAACAGATGGATGTATGATGAAGAGCGCACGAACACCAGCAAAACCAAAGGCCACCTGTATGTCGTGCCCAAATCCAAGGCAAAGAGCGTGCTGAGTGATTTAAAGTTCATGGCGAAATACGAATACGTCAGGAATCATCCCAACATGCTGTTCCACCTGAACTATGGTTCTGACTTCTTTAAAATAGAGAGGCACAACAAGGAACTCTACCCTTACAGCACCAAGCGCCCCTATCGCCACAAGAGCCTGCACAGCAGCCTGTCTTATCAGGATGGCTGCCTCTACATCCTTGTCATCGATGAAGTGGTCGGAGCCTATGTCATTCCTCATAATTGGAGCAAAATCCTTAGCATCAAGGACCACAAAGTGGAATACATCCCTGGTTACAAGCCACAAGAATAAAGGAAGCGTGCCGTGTCATGAAACACGGCACGCTTAGTTTGTAAACGACACACGTGAAGTTGGCCAACGTCACACGTGATGTTTGCAATCATCACACGTGTCGTTTGCCATCGTAACACGCGACGTTGAAAACACAAAATAAAGCTCAATTTATTTGGTACTTCTTCATTATATCACTAACTTTGTAGCGTCATTCCTAAAATGATGCCGAAGATGAAGAGAACCCGACTTTTATTCCTGATTTTGACCTTGGCGACGATGCCTTGTCGCGCACAATCGTGGCAATCGGTGGAGCTGAAGCGGAGCATCACACATCCGCAACCCATGACGGGCCTCGTGCTCTGGCCCGAAGAAGCACGCAACCGTAACGCCACTTATGGCAAGACCATCCAATTGGAGTTCTCATATTGTCTGCCTTGCAAGGTCGTGACGGGATGCGAGGACGACGGCACCATCCAGTACGACTGGACGTGGTTCGAGAACATACTGAACGATGTGAGCAGCCGCGGACATCAACTCATCGCACGTTTTCGCTATGAATACCCGTCGAGCCGCGACGTGGACGGCAACAAGGGCACGACGGCCGTGCCTGCCTACATCAAGGCTCGCGACGACTACAACGAGACTTTCTCGGAGAACCCAGGCGGCGACGGACCGACCTATTACGCAGATTGGAGCAACGCGGAACTAAAGCGCTTCACCCTCCAGTTCTACACAGACTTCGCCCAGCGCTACGCTCACGACCCTCGACTGGCTTTCCTCGAGGTCGGCTTCGGGCATTGGTCGGAATATCACATCTACGGCACCACGCTGCAACTGGGCAAGAACTTCCCCACGAAAGCTTTCCAGCGGCAGTTCTTCCAGCACCTCGACACCATCATGGTCGACATCCCTTGGGCCGTCTCCATCGATGCTGGCGACAAGACGTACTCGCCCGTCACAGAGAGCAGCGTACTGATGAAGAAACGCTTCGGGCTGTTCGATGATTCGTTCATGCACGAGACGCACGAAATAGGAAGTGGCAGCGGATACAACGAGAAGTGCTGGAATGCCATTGGCAAAGGCACGCGATGGCAGACGGGCGTCTGCGGCGGCGAGATAAGTTACTACTCATCGAACGACCAGAAGAACTTCCTGAGCCCCAACGGGCTGTACGGACGCACATGGGAAGAGCAGGCCGCGAAATACCACATCACCTTCATGATAGCCAATGACGCCCCGCGAGGAGGCGTAGCAACTGCTGCCCGATTCCGCAAGGGGTCGATGGCGACGGGCTATCGCTTTGTGGTGAAAACATGCGAGACGGACGGCACATCCACGCGCTTGCTTGTCACCAACGAGGGCATTGCCCCGCTCTATCGCGACGCTTGGTTCGCCATCGGCGACGTCCGCTCTGAGACTTCTTTGCGAGGACTCCTGCCAGGTGAAGAGCGCCTCATCGAAATACAGGCCGTGCCGAGCGCCGACGGCAGCAATCTGAAGATTGTCAGTGACTGCATCCTGCCTCGTCAGGAGATACAGTTCGAGGCCGACATCACGGCTACAAAAGTGACCTCTCCCCTGCCCTTGCCTAAAGAGAGTGCGAAATACTATTCCCCTGCCGGCTATCAAATGACGGAAGGGAACCTGCAAGGCCTTTGCATAGCTGACGGCAAAAAGTTTCTTGTTCATGGTAAACATTAATAGCAAAGAGCAGCTTCAGCGCATCCGGCAGATGGAGTGGCACCTTGCCCGTGCTGCTTCTGCCTTGAAAAGGCTCTCCTCTGCGCTCGATAAATATGAGGAGGCAAAGGCGGACATTGCTGCCCTCGCCAGCTATTATGGCAGCAACGACTGGAAGCAGGACTTTGCCGCCGACGAGGCAGGCCTTTTGCCAAAGGACTTGAAGCGCGGCGTGCTCTCGGAAGACAGCATCTGGAACCTGCTCGAAGCACACCGCGAACTGCAGGAAAGAATGAAGGATTAAAAGTTAAAATTAACGATGGCAAGTAGCAAGGACTTTGTGCAGTTCGTCACGGAGCAATGTGCCCACCGAAGCAGTTCGTCCTTTGTTGCGAGCCGTCGAGATGCGCCCGCCATATCCGGGAGCGAAGGATTACTTCTACATCGCCGACGTGGACGACCGAGACTATCTCTCCCTGCTTGTCCGTGAGACGTGCAAGGCTTTGCCTGCCTCCAAACCCAGGAAACGCTAGCATGATGAGGGACTTTTATGATAAGATGTCGGCTGAGGAGGCTCGGGCGTTTCGCGATGCCGTGCTGAGTATCGTGGCGCAGATACCGCCTGGCCGTGTGATGACCTACGGCCTCATCGCTACGTTGGCAGGCTGGCCGAGCCATGCAAGGATGGTAGGGCGAACGCTTCGCTACACACCCGGAGCCGAGTTACTGCCTTGTCACAGAGTCGTCAACGTCCAGGGCCGCACGGCTCCCGGCTGGAAGCGGCAGCGCGAACTCCTCGAGGAAGAAGGCGTCACCTTTAAGCCCAACGGCCACGTCGATATGAGCCGCCACCTGTGGGCGAACGCGGTGTTTACAGCAATGACTGAATGTCATTGCGACCGCGCAGAGGGGAGCAAGTCCCCACTTGCGACGGAGGAGAACGCCTATTGACTC
>CACXLY010000134.1 GCA_902768605.1 uncultured Bacteroidales bacterium | reverse complement strand
CTGATGCGCACAGCACCCCATACCGGTGCATTCTGGTGGGAAGGTGCCGACGGCTCTCGCGTGTTGGCATTCAGCACAGGAAGCTATAATGGAGATATCAACGAAGGGCTGCGCGACCGCCTGCAGGCTTTTCCCGTGGACGGGCATCGCTCTTTCTGTCCTACAGGCGAGGGCGACCATGGCGGAGGTCCTACGCGACTGAATATCGAGCGGACACATGAGTTGGATGCTCGGCCCGACTATCCCAGCGTGCGCTTCACTACTGCCGAAGCCTTCTTCAAGATGGCCGAGAAGGAAGCCATCGAGAGACCTACCCACAAGGGCGAGATGGGATACGTGTTCGAGGGCTGCTACAGCAATGTGGCCGAGATAAAGGAATTCAATCGCAAGTGCGAGAACGTGTTGTATGAGGATGAGTACCTGCAGTCGCTCAACTGGATGCGAGGTGGCAAGTACCCTGCTGAGAAGTTGACAAGCCTTTGGGAGGGGGTGGCCTTCAATCAGTTCCACGACATCCTGCCGGGCTCGGCCATCTACGAGTCCAACCGCGAGAGCGTGGGCCGGTACAACGACATATTCCATTCCGCCAGCCAAGACCGCGACTATGCCTTCCGCGCTTATGTGGACAACATTCCCTTCCTTTCTGGTGCAGGACAACCCATCGTGGCTTTCAATTTCCTGCCTTATCAGCATCGTGCTTTGGTGGAGGCCGAGGTCTTCTCGTATGATTTGCCCATGACTACAAGCTTTCACGGCTGGGGCAACTTCGACGCCTTCCGCACCATCTTTCCTCGCGACGGACTGAAGACTACGGTGCTGGTGCGCGATTCAGAGGGCAAGACTTATCCCGCCCAGATTGTATGGGGCAAACGCTTCCCGCCCGGATGGCGCTGGAAAGTGGAGTTTGTATGCGACGACATTCCTGCCGGCGGCTATAAGACTTTCTACGTCGACCCTTCGCAAAAGGGCACGCTCGAAGAGGACATTCCCTTCCACGACAACACTTTCGAGACGGACTACTACCGCATCAAGATAGACCCGCAGACGGGAAACATCGTCTCGCTCATCGATAAGGCAAGTGGAAAGGACTTCGTGACCACCGGCAAACAGCTGAACACTCTGCGCATGTACACTGAGATGAAAGGCGGCGAGATGAAGTCGTGGACCATCAACCGCAGTACCAGTCGTGGCGACATCACCACCACTACAGGCAAAGCCAGCATCGAGAACGGCCCCATCCGCGCCAAGATTGAGGCCAACTTCGCTTGGGGCAACTCCCGCTTCAGGGTGCTGACCTATATCTATCGCTCGCTGCCGCGCATCGATTACGATATTGATGTCCGCTGGATGGAATATGGCACGGCCGAGAAGGATTCGCCCATGCTGCGCGCCGTCTTCCCCATCAATATGCCCAACTCAACCTTCTGGAACGATGTGGCCTTCAATGTAGTGGAGCGTCCCCACGACGGCATGCTGGCAGGGCAGCCCACTCCCGCTTGGCTCCAGAACCGCGAGGACCCGGGAACCGTGGAACGCGAAGACGGACAAGAGGTGGCGGCGCAGAAATGGGTGGACGTCTCGGATGGCAAGGCTGGTTTCGCCCTCTTGAATCGCTCCAAATACGGACATTGCTATAATGATGGAGAGCTTCGCATGACCTTGCTTCGCTCTGCAGGCGACCCCGATGAGTTCCCCAATTTGGGCAAGTTCAACATCCAATATGCCATCATGCCTCATAGCGGCAGCTGGACGAATGGCGTCATGCTGGCAGGACTCGATTACAATCTGCCCGTCTATGCTGCCGAGCCGCTCTCCACTTCCCTTAAGAAGAAAGGCGCCAACCTTCCTGCCGAGCAGCAACTCATCTCTATCGACAAGCCGAATGTCCTGCTCTCCGCCATCAAGAAGGCAGAGGACAGCAACGAACTCATCGTTCGAGTGTGTGAGATGACAGGTCGTGAGACGCCCATCCACGTGACGCTACCGTGCCAGGTACAGGGTGCTCGCCGCGTCACCTTGTTGGAATATCTCATGAGCGGCGTGGACAAGCCGCAGTGCAAGGCTGGTGGCGTAGAGGTCACTTTGAAGCCTCACGAGATAGTCACCTTAGCGTTGAAATTAAGATAAATCAGTCTTTGAGATGAACAGATACAGAAAAACATTATGGGTGCTCCTTCCTATCGTTCTGCTATTTCTTGCAGCAGGCAAGACATTGGCCTGCACCTCGTTTATCGTTTCCGGAAAGGCCACGAAGGACGGACGGCCGCTCATTTTCAAGAACCGAGACACGGGCGATGCCAACAACGTGGTCGTAGTCGTGCAGGGTGAACGCTACCGATACATGGGCATCGCTGCATCTTGGGACAAGAAGCCCGTCGACATCTGGGGCGGACACAATGAAGCGGGCTTTGCCATCATCAATACTGCAGCCTACAACATGAATGGCTGCGAAGGCAAGGATACGGACAATGACGGACGGGTGATGCGCCGTGCTTTGGAGGTCTGTCGCACATTAGCCGACTTCGAACATCTTCTCGACTCCTTGCCGCTGCCTCTTGGCCTGAACTCCAACTTCGGCGTACTGGATGGCGAAGGCGGTTGCGCCTATTATGAAACGGGCGATTATAAATATGTGAAGTTCGACGCAAACGACCCTCAACAGGCTCCGGACGGCTATCTCGTTCGCACGAATCATGGCATGACGGGTTGCCGCGATATCGACCGCGGAGTGGAGCGCTTCATGGCCATTACCGATTTCATGGCAGAGGCGCATCGCAAGGAAAACATCGACTGCGAATACCTGATAGCCAACGTGCCTCGCTACCTCACGCACGGACTGACTAAGCAGAATCTTTACGACCAGTTGCCCAAGGATGAGAACGACACTCGCTTCATTCACTTCTCGGAGTTCATACCGCGCTACATCACCTCGTCTGCCCTCTTGGTTCAGGGCGTGAAGCCGGGCGAAACGACCTCGCACACCGTCAGTTGGACGAACATCGGCTGGCCTTGTGCCTCGGTTGCCATCCCCCTCGTTCTGGAAGAAGGCGTGCCCCTACCCTCCATCGTACAGCGCGGAGAGAACGACAAGTCTTGGCTCTGCAATAAGTCCATCGAACAGAAGAAGAAAGTGTTTAGCCTGAAGCGAGGCAATGTTCGTGACTACATCGACCTCAGCAAGCTGATGAATGCGGCTGGCACAGGCATCGTGCAGCAAATCATGCCCTTGGAGCGAGAGGTCCTCAATCATGGTCGCGATGCATTGAAGAACATGAGAAAGGGAAAGGGCGCACAAGCTCTGCGGAAATACTACGAATGGGTGGACGAATACGTCAAGGAGCACTACCCTGCATTATGAAGAATTAAGAATTAAGAGTTAAGAATTAATTATTACTGTCCGGTTAAAAGCACCAAAGGTGCGAAAGACCACAGACGGGGTGAGGAGGTGAACACGGCGTGCCGTGTGGCCGTACTTGGCGTGCTTAATTGCGCACTTAAGCGTGCTTCGCGGGCGTTTGGGCAGTGGCTTGTTTACCCTCATCTTTTTTTACTGCAAAGGGACGAAAAATCTTGACTTGTGCAAGTCATTAGTGTCCCGTTAAAATTGGGACGAGTTAAATATTAATCAAACAACCCCGGAATAAGGGGACCAAGTTGCTCTTTGACATCATTGGAATAAGTCTTATCGAACAGTTCTCTGAGCGGTGTTTTGTCCGTGAGTGACATGCTGAGGATTTGCAGGACCTCATAGGTCGAACGTTTCAACTTCATGTCATGCTGGACAATCGCCACGAGGCAGCAAGCAGTGATGGCTGCACTGATCTGTATTCTGACAGCGTTCTCTGTAATTCCCCAGAACTTCTTGATTTTGAAGTGCTGCTTGAGCCATTTGAAGAACAGCTCTATCTGCCATCGGTTCTTGTAGAGGTCGGTTATCTGCAGGGCTGTCAAGTCCATCGCATTGGTCAGGAACATGAACTCTCTGTCTTGCTCTTCGTCATAGTATCTGACGAGACGCAGGTTCTCGGGATAGTCCTTGCGGCTCTTATAGACCGTCAGTTCAATCTCTGCATCGGTGAGTATGTTCTTTGGCAAACGGCGTTTCCACTTGACACACCTG
>CACXLY010000133.1 GCA_902768605.1 uncultured Bacteroidales bacterium | reverse complement strand
GGAACGCGATGGCAGGCATCTTGCTCTTCCTCATAGGGATGGCCATCAATCTCCACTCGGACCATGTGATTCGTCACCTTCGCAAGCCGGGCGACACGCGCCATTATCTCCCTCAGAAAGGCATGTATCGCTACGTGACATCGGCCAATTACCTTGGCGAAATCATGGAGTGGACGGGCTTTGCCATCGCGGCAGCTACGCCGGCAGCTTGGGTCTTCCCGCTTTGGACGGCAGCCAACCTCGTGCCTCGCGCGCACGCTATATATAATAGGTATAGGGAGGAGTTCGGCGAGGAAGCGTTGCGAAAGCGTAAACGAATCATACCGTTTCTTTATTGACCATTGACTATTGACCATTTATGGAAGTGAACAAGATCTTCGAGCCGGCACACATCGGGCCGCTTACCTTAAGGAACAGAACCATCAGGAGCGCGGCCTTCGAAAGTATGTGTCCCGGGCACGAGCCAAGCGAGATGCTCTACGACTACCACACGAGCGTGGCTCGGGGCGGCGTGGGAATGACGACCGTGGCGTATGCTGCCGTGACGGAGAGCGGCTTGAGTTTCGACCGCCAACTCGTGATGAAGAAAGAGATTGTGCCCGGTCTGCGTCGTCTCACCGACGGCATTCACCAGGAGGGAGCTGCGGCAGGCATTCAGTTGGGACATTGTGGCAACATGAGCCACAAGGCCATCTGCGGCTGCATTCCCGTGGGAGCTTGCAACGGATTCAATCTCTATAGCCCTACCATCGTTCGCGGACTGCGTCGGGACGAGCTGCCAGAACTGGCAAAAAAGTTCGGCGAAGCAGTCAACTTGGCTCGTGAGGCAGGCTTCGACGAGGTGGAAATACATTGCGGACACGGTTATCTCATCGACCAATTCCTCAATCCTTTCTTCAATCATCGCAAGGATGAGTACGGCGGTTCGCTTGAGAACAGGATGCGCTTCATGACGCTTTGTGTGGAGGAAGTCATGAAGGCGGCAAGGGACGACATAGCCGTCGTGTGCAAGATGAACATGCGAGACGGCTTGAAGCATGGCATCTCGCTCGAGGAGCACAGTATCCCCGTTGCCCGTCGCCTGCAGGAGCTTGGCGTCCATGCCATCGTGTTGAGCGGCGGATTGGTGAGTGCCACGCCGATGTACGTGATGCGAGGCGAACTGCCTCTGCAGACCATGACACACTACATGACTGACCCTTGGCTCAAGTACAGCATCCGTTCGTGCAAACCACTCGTCAGGAACATCATGACAAAGCCTGTCCCTTACAAGGAAGCCTTCTTCCTTGAAGATGCCTTGAAGTTTCGCGAGGCCTTGCCCGACATGAAGTTCATCTATGTAGGCGGTTTGGTGTGTGGCGACAAGATAAGCGAAGTGCTGGCTCATGGCTTTGAGGCTGTGCAGATGGCACGCAGTCTTCTCAACGAACCCGACTTCGTGAACCGACTCAAAGAAGACCCCCATCATCGTTGTGGCTGCAGGCATAGCAACTACTGCATCGGCAGGATGTACACTTTGGAGATGGCGTGTCATCAGCATCTTCGCGAGCAACTTCCGCAAGACCTGCTGAAAGAAATCGAACGTATAGAAAGGGAGCAGAACCAATGAAGTTAGCCATCATAACCGGAGCAGGCACAGGCATGGGCTTTGAGGAAGCGAAGGCCGTGGCTGGCAAAGGCTTTCATACTATCATGGCGTGCCATCATCCTGAAGCAGCAGAAGAAAGGCGACAGGCTATTGTCAAGGCGACGGGCAACGAGCATGTAGAGGTCGTTGGCATCGACCTTGCTGACCTCAGTTCCGTTCGTCGTTTTGCGGACGAGATAAAGGCACGTTTCCAGCACCTCGACCTCCTGATGAATAATGCGGGAACACTCGAGACGGGACTCCACATCACACAAGACAACATGGAACATACCGTGCAGGTCAACTATGTAGGTCCTTACCTACTTACCCGCCTTTTGCTGCCGTTGATGGGAGAGGGAAGCCGCATCGTGAATATGGTATCGTTGACTTATAGGGTAGGGAGCCTCGACTTTCCCGACTTCTTCCAGCGTGGCAGGAAAGGAAGTTTTTGGCGTATTCCCATCTACAGCAATTCAAAACTGGCGCTGACCCTCTTCACCTTCGACCTTGCAGAACGTCTCAGAGACAAAGGCATCACGGTCAATGCTGCCGACCCGGGCATCGTCTCGACCGACATCATCCGTATGCACAACTTTATCGACCCGCTGACCGACATCTTCTTCCGGCCCTTCATCCGCACTCCCCGACAAGGAGCCGACACGGCTATCCGCCTCTTATTGGACGAGGACAAAGCCACACAGACAGGCACCTTCAATCGCTCCGGCCGTATTATCGACGTTGGCGACAAGTTCGTCCATCACAAGCAGATGCACGAGCTATGGGAGAAGACCGATGCCATCGTTCGTAAATACCTGTAAAGACGCAAAGTTATTGCCTGAATCATTAACCTTATAATATGTTGTACTATGAAATTGAGATTGTTTTTCCTTGTCATGTTTCTTGTTGGAGTTGTGACGGGTCATGCTCGAAAAGAGGATGACGGAACCTTGAGCTTGCTTTATTGGAACATACAAAACGGCATGTGGGACGGCCAAACCGACGACTACAAGCGCTTTACAGACTGGGTGTCGGCACAGAAACCCGATATATGTGTGTGGTGCGAGGCGCAGAAGTTGTACGTGACGAACTCCGACAAGAGCGAAAAGGAAACGGAGGAGGAGTGCCTGGCTCGTTGGCGCAGGTTGGCCGAACGTTATGGCCACGGCTACGTCTACTTGAGTGCTCATCCCGACAACTACCCGCAACTCATTACCTCGCGCTATCCGATGGAGGCAGAGAAGCTTATCACGGGAAATGCCGACACAATCGTATGTCATGGTGCGTCGTGGTATAAGGTCAGGCTGGGCAAGAAGCAGAAGACACTCAACCTTGTGACGCTCCACACTTGGCCTATGGCGTATGGGTACAAAGTGCCGACAGATAAACGTGAAGAAAGCAAGGCCAGGGGTGAAGGCGATGTATTCCGACGCAAGGAGATGGAACTCATTTGCAAGAATACCGTGTTGTCCCACCAAGATTCAAAGCGCGAGTTATGGGCGATGATGGGTGACTTCAATTCCGTCTCGCGTGTAGATAACGCGACCTATCAGTACCCGGACAGCACAACGAAGTTTCTGGTGCACGATTACATCTGCAGCAAAACGCCCTACATTGACCTCATCAAGAGTCTTTATCCGCAGGAGTTCATCGGTTCAACAGGCAGCAATCGCCGTATCGACTTCATTTACGTCACTCCGGCATTACGCAAGAAAGTGCGTGGAGCTGCCATCGTGAAAGACAGCTACACGACTCCCGTTCGCAATCCGCAGAACATCTCAAACTTCTGGCACCCTTCCGACCACTTGCCCATATTGATGAGGTTTAAGATGTAACGTGGTTAAAATCCAAACTTAACGTGCTGAGTCGACCAACTTAACACGTTAAAATAACAAACGTCGCCTGTTAAGTTTTCTGTCTTAACAAGCGGCGTTATCGTTTGTTCCTTATGGAGTAGGGGCTTTATACTTGCGGCAGTTTGTCGAGGGCGGCTTTGATTTCCTCGTCGGTGGGAATGTAGTCGCTCATCGTGCCGTCGTTGAAGGCTTTGTAGGCATAGAGGTCGAAGTAGCCGGTGCCTGAAAGGTTGAAGACGATTACCTTCTCTTCGCCTGTCTCCTTGCACTTGAGGGCTTCGTCGATGGCT
>CACXLY010000132.1 GCA_902768605.1 uncultured Bacteroidales bacterium | reverse complement strand
TATCACCCGCGCAGCATTGCAGACCAGCAGCTTCATCTCGGCTGCCTCCTTCCAGGAGACCACCAAGGTGCTCAACGAAGCTGCCATCAACGGCAAGACCGACTACCTGGAGGGCATGAAGGAGAACGTCATCTGCGGTCACCTCATCCCCGCCGGCACTGGCCTCCGCGAGTTCGACAAGATTGTCGTGACCAACCGCGAGGACTACGACCGCACCCTTGCCAGCCGCAAGACGCTGCTCGATTACTCAGACGGCATTTATTAAAAAGACCCTCCCCCAGCCCTCCCTTAAAGGGAGGGGGATATTAAAGACCGCAAGGCGAAAGCCCTGCGGTTTTTTTGTGGAAAAGAGCAAGATTGTTTGGCGGTAAGGTAAAAAGTCATACAAGGCGCGTTGTTAATGCGCGGAGCAGAATTAAGTCCCTCAGCCGAACAAACCCCGAAACAAATCATATACGGCTCTCCTTCCGGTGTGAGGGGAACATGGGCTTGTCACAATCAACGACAGTGGATTTGACTCTAAGGAGTAATGGAGTACAGGAGGCTTTCTCCTTTGGCTCCTTGACTCCTTAGAGTTTTTATTATTGAGTATTGCTGTCTGTGCTTCCCTCTTTGGGTTCCGTCGGGACGGTCGCGGGGAAACGTCCCGACGGAATCCTGTGGTGGTAGTGAGTTTATTTCGTGAGGACTTTCTTGCCGTCGGTGATGATGATTCCGCGCGTCCTTTGCCCAAAGAGGCGGCGGCCCAGCAGGTCGTAGTAGCTGGAAGAGGTGGCGGTGTCGGTGCGAGGAGCTGTCACAGACGTGATGAGGTCTCTGTCGTTATCGAAGAGGATGTAGTCGTCGATGGCGGCGGTGGTCTGTCCGGCAGAGATTGTCACGGTCTGGATGTTTACGTCATAGCCGTCGATGTTGGGGATAACCTCGTACGTTCCTTCGGGCACCTGTTCGAAGCGATAGCTGCCGTCGTCCTGGAGCAGTGCAGCGGCGATGATTTCCCCGTCTTTTTGGCGCAGGTACACATAGACCGGTTCGGCTTCGGGCATCACGATACCGCCTGCTGGCTCATAGACGGAACCCGGCAGACCGAAGAGATCCATGATGAGACAACCGCTGGAATTGAAGGAGATGTCGGTGCGGAACTTCATGCGCTCATCGTTCTCATCCACGCCCCAGTAGTCCAGCAGGGCCTGTCCTTCGTAGACTTCCGTGCCTTTGACCAGCTTAGAGACTTGGAAGTAGAGCGTCGTTCCCGTATTCCACCAAGACCAACTGCCACTTTGCACTTCGCCCCAGACGGGGATGTTCATGACGTAGGTGCCGTCTTCGTTGATGATGACTTGAACGCGCAGCATGTCTTCGGTGCGGATGGGTTCGCCGTTTTCGTCCGTCATGTAGTAGTTCCATGTGCCGACAACGCTCGGATTCTCCGGCGACAACAGGGGAGTGGCTACAGGCAAAGTGCCTTCTATCCTGCCCTCTATGGAGCATTGCCCGCCGAGCGGAGCGAAGTTGCGCCTCACTTCGATGGCTACTGGTTTAGGACCGCCTTCGCTGCGGAACATCGACTGTGCGTCGAACGCCTGCGCCTCGGTCCACAGCAAGGCACTGGGATAGTAGGTAGGCAGGTTGTCGTCGCCCACGTTCACTGCCTTGGCGTAGAGCGTGATGTAGGAAGCAGCGTTGAGAGTGCCGTCGGTCGAGGTATAGACGTACTGCATCCTTCCCTGCATGTTCTTTTCCAGCAGGTTAATCTTGGCGCCCTCCACTTCGTGTCCGTCCTGCACGGCCATCGTCTGCAGCCTTCCCGGAGCGGCCCAGAGGTAGAGCGGCTGTATGTAGTACTCTCCCATCTTTTCGCAGATGCCAAGCTTCTTATTGGTGGAGTAAACATACTTCCAGTTGTACTGTTCCCACGGATAGGTGATGGCGTAGCGACCGGGAGCCAGGACTTTGAAGTCCTCGGGTGCGAAGGGCTGAATCTCCATTGTCCCGGTTTCCGGGTTGTACTCTTCGAATCCGAACACCGTCTGTGCATCGGGGATGTCGTACTCTGTGTTCACGATGAAACCCTCGTAGAAGAATTCAGCCGAGCTGTAGATGGCAAACTTGCCCACGCCCATCGGCTGCTCAAAGTAGAAGTCGGTTTTGTTTTTGTCGCCCCGCACGACTTCCACCACCTCGTATCCCACGTCGTCGGAGGTCACGGTGTAAGTGCTTTCATGAACCTCTGTGCTGGTCATCGCTCCTGTGTTGGGATTCCTTCTGTACCAAGTGCGCACAAAGCTTGGGTCGTCCTTGTAGTCGGTGTAGTCATTGAAATTGGAATGGTCGTGGTACACGCGAATCGTAATCGAAGAGCCGCGCAGCGTGCTGCCCACGAAGGTTTGTTGGTTGGCGTTGTACTGTGTGCTCTTCTTCTGTGAAGGGATGGAGATGTATGGCACGTCCACCTCATTGGATATCCATCCGTCCTTGTCGCCTCCGTGCAGCACCAGACGATAGGAGCTGTTCAAGGAATAGACTAAGTAGCTTGCGCCGGTGATGGTGTTCTCGTCGTTGTATGTCTCCCAGGAGTCGCCGTATCTTTTAATCTGAAGCGTGTAGCTGTCACCTCCAAGTGATGTCGGCAAAGGGAACGACAGCTCGGCCTCATAGTCCCAGTTCGCGCCCTGGAAGGGCTGCAGCGTGGTGTAGTCCAGCCGTAGTCCACCGAAGCGTCCCTCGGCGGCCTGATCCACGACAGGCATTTCGGGCAGTACGCCCTTCGACGCTGGCTCTACGGGGTCGGGCTGCATGTGCTGAGCCTGCACTGCACTTGCTGTCAGCAGCCAGGCAAACAAAAGTAATGTTTTTTTCATACTGTAGAATTTATTAGTTAGACATTTGTTTTTCAGGGTACTTCAAGCCGGATTTTCTTTTGCCATAAGAGGTACTGTTTGCAGTTATTTTATTGCAAAGATAATAATTATATTTATAATAAAACAAGCGTTGCCTTGTTTTTCTGCACTTCTTTGCAACAAATCGGAGCAATAAAGCGCGAAGAAGGACCGGAATCTGCACTTGAGCCTGCGGATTCTTGGCTGGTTTTGTAGGATTTCGTAACTTTGTGGAGAAAAAGTTGCGGCTTGTTGCAATGTTTCCTCCTTTTGCGTGTATAAAGGAGTAGAGAGACACGAGAATGAAGACAGAGACAGACATCCTCATCGATGACCTGCGCAGGCAGAAACCAGCTGCCATGGGGCGACTCTTCGCGGAGCATGGTCCGACGGTGTTCCGCATGGTGCAGCGCATCGTGCCTGGCCGCGAGGATGCGGAGGAAGTCTATCAGGATGTCTTTGTCAAGGCTTTGCGAGCCATCGAGACCTTCGACCCCAAGAAGGCGACGCTCAGCACTTGGCTCTGCCGCATCGCCTTCAACGAGTCGCTCAACTTCGTCCGACGACGCAAGCCGAACCTCGTCTATATGGACGACAGCAAGCTGGGCAGCGACTCCTTCGAAGTGCAGGAAGATGCGCCTCTCGACGAGGAAATCATCAAACAACTGGAGAAAGCTCTGTCGCTTTTGCCGCCTCACGAACAAGCCATCATCAGCATGTTCTACTACGAAGAACGGAGCCTGGCAGACATCGCCTACGTAACGGGCTCCATTCCCTCAACCGTCGGCTCCCAGCTGAGCCGCATACGCAAGAAACTTTACCGAATCATCAAAACGCTTTAAGCTATGAAAGACATAAACCTACAAGAAGCTGTCCGCAGACGGGAAGAGCAGTTGCCGCCCATGCCAAGCGACCTGAACGAGCGCCTGATGAACAGCCTCACCCCTCATCCCTCTCCGAGGCGAGTGGAACTGAAGCGGCTTCTTCTCGTTGC
>CACXLY010000131.1 GCA_902768605.1 uncultured Bacteroidales bacterium | reverse complement strand
GACGTTCTCATACTGAACGCTGGAGATACTTCTGCGCGCCACGATGAAGGCCGAAGTGCCGTCGTAGGCGACGCGGTAGTCCTTCAGGCAGAAGTCCTCGTTGAGCTCCGCCAGCTTCACGGGCTCCGACCATGTCTCATTGCCGTCGAAGCGCGACATCATCAGATGGCCGTTCATCATGAGGTCGGACAGCTGCACGGTGTCTCCTTCCTGCACCCAGCTGCCCTTCTTTATGGTGCCCTCCTGCCAGATGACTATAGCCTTGCCATCGTCGGCCATAGCCAGACGCGGCCTGTAGGAAGCGGTCTCGGGAGAACTGTAAATAGGTTTGGGCTTGTACCACTTGGTACCGGCGTTCTTCTTGGTGTAGTAGAGGTCATAGATGCGGCTGACCTGGTTCACCGTCATGTCGAGCGTCAGTGAATCCTCGAGCTGCTCCTTGGTGACTGTCGCAGTAGCCTGCTCCATCACCGCCAGGTCAAGACCGGGCACTGAGGCTGCATCGTAGTCGCTGCATCCGCCCGTACGCCAGTCGGAGATGATGGAGGGGTCGCCCAGAGAGGCCACCTCAACCGTCGTCTTGTTTGGGTCATCGGGATCGCCTTGGTTGCCTTGATAGATGATGCTTTCACCTCCCGAGATGAACTTCACCGGCATTTCTGTGTCGGCATGACTGCTTAGCGCATCGCCTGGAAGAGCAGCGGCGCGAGCCTGATTATTGTCGGGATCGACATCATCGCTTAGGTAGTAGGCAAAATTCTTGTGGAAGGGGTTCGAGAAGTCTGTCGGCGTGAGGAGATGCTCATTGCCACCTTCCCAACCATAAGTCTTTTGGTGTACTTTCCAGAAGAAAAGCTTCACCCAGTATTTGGCACTCGCGTCAGCAAACCAGTTCCAGGCACTGCCCGAGAATTCGTTCTGGAAATCCAGTCGGGCGCCCAGGGCATACTTGAAGCCAGCGCCGGCACCCGCCTTCAGTTCGAAACCAACGTCGCCAAATACTGGAATCAGGGTGGGAGGAATAACAACCGGCACCGCCACGATATATGGTACTTCGGTCCCGGTGGAGCCGTTGATGCTTGCCTGGCCGAAGAACTTGAAGGCCAAGGCGTGGTTCTTCAGCGGGTCGGGGAGATTCAGCGTGTTTTGGAAAGAATAGAGCCCCGTGTTAACACTGACATTCACGGCTGCGTGGGTTTGCACCCTCGGAACGTAAAAGTCTACGAGATCTCTCACCTTCGGTAGATTCGCCCAGAAGTTAAATTTCTTGACAATATCGGGCATGCCCTTTATTTTGCTGAGGGTTTGGAGCAATTCTCTGAAATCGAGGGTGAAGTTAGCACTCGCCGTAGCCTCTGCACGCAAGCCGACCTCATCGACGTACTTCATGCCGCGGAACCAGTGTTTCCAGTCGTTGCCCTCCAACGACAGCGGAAGGGAGAACTTACTATACAACTCCGCATAGGCACTATACTGCAGGTCGCCCACAGGTCTCGATATCTCATCTCTAGCAGACCCTCTCTGCAGATACATCAGGTTGGCCGATAAGTCTTGATTCTCGAAATCGTATTCACCGGCCTTTTTCAACTGCAACTTGCTCGATTCCATCTCGTTAGGCCAGCATCTGCTCCTTGTTTCGATTAAGTCGTACTTTTCTTCGGTGCCGACGCCGAGGGTCAGCGTCGTCTGAAGCTTCTTGGTCTTGAAGAAATCGAGTTCGAGACCGATGCGGGCGTAGAACGGCTTCTTCATGGGAACGTTGAAGGTCAACTGAGGATAGGCGGCTGGCGCCATTTCTTTCGTCCAGTCTTCTGCCGCCTTTTGCGCTTCGTCTCCCTGGAGGCGCTCCGCAGCGTTAGCGAGGGCGTCAGCCTTCATCTTTTCCAGGTCGAGATACTTGTTGTAGAGGATGGGCAGAACGCGTACCGAGTCGCCGGCAAAGGCAACAGCGGGACGGCCTGAGGTGTTGATGTCGAGATATCCGTTCAGATTAAACCTCGTGATCCAGTATTTGTAGTCGAAGAGTGGGCTGGTGATAGGTCTCGTGTCGCCGGGGAGGTTATCATTGAGGATGGCGTTCTCCTCGGCATCGTTCTTCGCCTTCATGAGTGTGATGGCAGCGGAGGTTTCATAGGTTTTGGGTGCGACGATGGCCACCTCCATCCGGGCGAAGCGATAATACATCTTGTCGTCTGCCAGCTTCATCGTGTCCTTGTGTGAGGCATACTCATCGTAGTAAACCGTCTCGGTGGTCTGAACGGGCAGGATGTCCGAAGATTGTATGCTGCTCACGTAGAAGTCGCCGCGCCGGTCGAGCGTAGGCGTCAGCGTCGAGAGTATCGACGAAGTCACCTTGGGCGAAGTGACGGGTTCGGGGATGCTCTCCAGGAAGATGTCCACTTCCTCAATGTCGCTGTCGATGATGCCCGTCGCATGGTTGTATGAGCCGGGATACATGCATAGCTTCGGCAGGAAGCCGTCGCGGTAGCACTCTATGGTGGCGGGCTCGCCTTCAGTGAGCACATACAGACGGCCCGTCATGGGATCCTTGCCCCACTTGAGCAGTTGCTCACCAATCGGCGTGTTGATTGTGTCGGAGCGCACGGCGTGCATTGTCAGGTCGTCCTTATCGTAATAAGGCTCGTTATCACAGAAGAGATGCACCCACAGTGTGTCGTGATACGAGAAGAGTCGCGAATCCAAATAGGTGGGGTTCGGTGCTTCCAGATGCTTGTGCTTGTTATAAGGCATACTCGCACCCGTCGACACCGACACTGTGTTGTCACTCACATGGGTCACAGCGTCCCTGGCCCACCATTCGTGGTCGAGCTTGATGCGCTTGAAGCCGTTGGCCATCAGGTAGGCTTCCACCAGGTCGCCGCCGTCGTAGTCGTAGAAGGTGTAGAGCTTGTCCACCACCATGTTCTTAATGTAGGCCGTGTCGCTCAACTGTGTGTCGCTGTTGTAGCGGATCAGCTGCAGGGTGTAGTCGCCGTCGACGATACGGCTCTTGTCGAGCATCACCGAACGCACGGAGGCCGAACCGTAGCTGTGGCTGTTGAAGGTGTAGGTCTTCGCCGTCTCCTCACCCTGACCCTGCGGCCATATCTTCACCTCAATCTGGTTCTCGGTGATGGGTGGCATGATGTAGGCGTAGTTATTGGCGGAAAACACCTTCGTGTTGTTCAGCGAGGGGTCTGTGGTGCTCTTGATGCAGGTCACGCGGACGTGGAAAGGCCGGTTGCTCTGAGCCTTGTCCAGACGCAATACGATATACTGGTTGTCGCGGGCGTCGTAGATCTGCTTGTAGAAACCCACCGTGTCCTTCGGAGCAGGGTCGCGGAAGACCGCCTTGAGGGCATCCATCTCGGCGCCGTTGTCCTGTATGCCGTAATGGATTTCCTCCCATTGGAACTGGCTTATGTCTGCCCATGAATCCAACTGGCTCAAATTTACAGCACGCTCCACCGTAAAGTCATCAGCCAATGCATTCGCTCCACAAGCAAACAACAATAATGCTAAAAACGATTTTTGTAGTAACTGTTTCATATCTATAGTTTTAGTTTATTATGGTGCAAATATAACACATTTTTTCGTATTTACAACTTAAAATGCATATTTTTTTGTATTTCTTGCATTCCTCTGAACTTATGGATACCACCAGCTGCATGGGCTACGGACCGTTTTGAGTGAAGAGTGAAGAATCGGCTTGGCCGGTGAAGAGTGAAAAAAAGCGGGGTAACCGAAAGGGTTGCTCCGCTTTTGCATGTTACAAGCTTGGTTTTTCGCTTACTTAATCACGACCTTGAACTTTGTTCGAGCTCGTTCACGAACTACTCTACATGGTGACTGGAGTCCTCGGCGGCAACAAACGTCAGAA
>CACXLY010000130.1 GCA_902768605.1 uncultured Bacteroidales bacterium | reverse complement strand
GAAGATTGAGTGGGGCAGCCAGATCCGCAGCTATGTCTTCGACGACCGCCGCGTCAAGGACCACCGCACGAACTATCAGACCAGCGACGTCGGCGGCGTCATGGACGGCAAAATCGACGCCTTCATCAAGGCCTACCTTATGGAATTCGGGGGAGAGTAAAAGCCTCTCCAGGCTCCTCCCCTTTGAAGGAACGCACAAAAAACACATCTAGTGATACCAGTTTTAACTAGTAGAACTATTAGAACTATAAGGACTAGTTAAACTAGAAAAAAACTAGCCACATTAACCCCATTAACATCATCCGCTATGCCCCTCCTTGAAATCGAGCGCAAGTTTCTCGTCATCGGCGAGTTCCGCAGCCAAGCCATCAGTTCCACCCACATCGCCCAGGGCTACATTGCTTCGGGCAACGGCCGCACCGTCCGCGTTCGCATCCGCGGCGACAAAGGCTATCTCACCATCAAGGGTCCCAGCGGGAATGCCGGCCTGTCGCGTTTCGAGTGGGAGAAAGAGATATCGCTCGAGGAAGCGCAAGCTCTCATGTCCATCTGCGAACCCGGTATCATCGAGAAGACACGCTGGCTGGTGCCGGCGGGAGACGGCAAGCACACATGGGAGGTTGACGTCTTCGAAGGCGACAACGCAGGTCTGATTATGGCAGAAATCGAGTTGGAGAGTGAAGACGATACGTTCAAAAAGCCCGATTTCATCGGTCAGGAAGTCACTGGCGACCGTCGCTTCTACAACAGCCACATGCGACGCTATCCATTCAAACTCTGGGGAGAACAGCAATAGAGAGCATACATAAACAGAAAACGCCGCATGCGAGGATTGTAATTTCCGCATGCGGCGTTAAATGTTTCCGCCGGAGGGACTTTCTTATATCACTTGACGAAGTATTTCTTGCCGCCTTTGATGTAGATGCCGTGCGAAGGCTTGCTGACGCGCTGGCCGGCGAGATTGCAAAAATCGCCCATTTCATCGAGAGAAGTGACGGGTGAATGTATCGCATCCGCGCCATCGTCGATGTAGATGTCAATGCGGTGAAGCATCAAGTTGCCGTTTTTGGGCGTCTTGAATTTCAGGTCGCGAAACTCCTTGTTCACAATGATGTCGGGCAGTTTGTAGGCAGTAGAAGCAGGATTGCTGGCCGAATAGGCGGTCAGTTCATCGTTCGCAAACGTCTGGACGGGCGTATCCGCAGCAAAAAATGTCAGCTCAGCCTTGGTGTTGCCAGGTATTTTAGAGGCATAAGCCACTACCTTCGAGACATTCTTCTTCGCTTCGAGAGAGATGACGAACAAGCCCTGACCGCCAGCCGTGGCAATACGGATGCCGCAGCCATTGCTGTCGAAGCGGCAATTCTGAGTGATGGGATTGAGTGTGAAATACTCTGCGCCAGCGCTGCAATAGTCGTTCGGAGTGACGCCGGCTGCCTCAATATCCTTCTCGATATTCGTGCCGCTCACGGTTCCCCGATTGAAATCGATGGTATAGACCTCAGCACGGAGGCCCGCTGCACAGAAGAGGGCAAGAAGGAGCCCAAGGGTTGCTGTTCGTTTCATAATTTTATTAATTATCCGACCTGACTGCCGCCTTTGACGGGGTTGAGGACGGTGGTGACGCTGAGGTCGCCGTTGTAGTTGACGGCGCTGAGTATCATGCCCTGGCTCTCCTCGCCCATCATCTGTCGGGGCGCGAAGTTTGCGATGAAAAGGACACTTTTGCCCACCAGCTGCTCGGGCTCATACCACTGCGCGATGCCGCTCAGGATGGTGCGGTCCTGTCCGCTGCCGTCGTCGAGGATGAACTTGAGGAGTTTCTTGCTCTTCTTGATCTTCTCGCAACTCTTGACGATGCCGACGCGGATGTCGAGCTTTTCGAAGTCCTCGAACGAGACGATGGGCTTGACGGGCGCAGCCTTGTAGGCAGCCGCTTCGTTGGCAGCGAGTGTGTCGGCCAATTTCTTTTTCTGAGCGGCCACGACGTCATCCTCTATCTTGGTAAAGAGCAGCTCGGGCTTGGGCAGTTGTTTGCCGGCGGGCAGGATATCTGTTCGGCCGAGGTCTTCCCACGAGAAGGTGTCGAGGGCAATCATCTCTCTGAGACGCTTGCTGCTGAAGGGGAGGAAGGGCTCGAAAGCAATGGCGAGGTTGGCCGTAATCTGAAGGCTGAGGTAGATGATGGTCTTGACGCGCTCGGGGTCAGTCTTTACGACCTTCCACGGTTCGCAGTCGGCGATGTACTTGTTACCGATGCGGGCGAGGTTCATCGCCTCTTTCTGTGCCTCGCGGAACTTGAAGCCCTCGAGGAGCTGTTCCAGTCGCGCCTTGACGTCGCAGAACTCGGCGAGCGTCTCGCGGTCGTAGTCGTTGAGCTCTCCGCACTCGGGCACGCGGCCTTCGTAGTACTTCTGCGTGAGCTGCAGGGCGCGGTTGACGAAGTTGCCATAGACGGCGACGAGCTCGTTGTTGCAGCGGGCCTGGAAGTCGTCCCACGTGAAGTCATTGTCCTTCGTCTCAGGCGCGTTCGCCGTCAACACGTAGCGCAGTTCGTCCTGACGCCCAGGCAGCTCGTCGAGGTACTCGTTGAGCCAGACGGCGTAGTTCTTGGAGGTCGAAATCTTGTTGCCTTCAAGGTTGAGGAACTCGTTGCTGGGGACGTTGTCGGGCAGTATGTAGTCGCCGTGCGCCTTGAGCATGGCGGGGAAGACGATGCAGTGGAAGACGATGTTGTCTTTGCCGATGAAATGGACCAATCTGGTATCGGGGTCCTTCCACCACTTCTCCCAGGAGCCGAGCTCGGGATGGGCGTCGCAAAGCTCTTTTGTATTCGAGATGTAGCCGATTGGGGCGTCGAACCAGACGTAAAGCACCTTGCCCTCAGCGCCTTCGATGGGCACGGGAATGCCCCAGTCGAGGTCGCGCGTCACGGCACGGGGCCGCAGACCGCCGTCGAGCCAGCTCTTGCACTGCCCATAGACGTTCGAGCGCCACTCCTTATGCTCTTCGAGAATCCACTTCTCGAGCCAAGCCTGGTCTTTGTCGAGGGGGAGATACCAGTGCTTTGTCGGCTTCTTGACGAGCGGGTTGCCCGTCTCGGCATTGTACGGGTTGATGAGTTCCTCGGGCGAAAGTGTGGCGCCGCATTTCTCGCACTGGTCGCCGTACGCCTCCGGCGCGTGGCAGCGCGGACACTCGCCGCGGATGTTGCGGTCGGTAAGGAAGTGGCCGGTCTGCTCGTCGTAGAACTGCTCGCTCACCTGCTCGATGAACTTGCCGTCGTCGTACAACTTGCGGAAGAAGTCGCTGGCCAGCTTGTGATGCGTCTTGCTCGTGGTGCGGCTATAGACATCGAAGGAGATGCCGAAGCGCTCGAAACTGTCCTTGATGAGCGTGTGGTAGCGGTCCACGACCTCCTGCACCGTGATGCCCTCCTTTCGGGCTCGGATGGTGACAGGCACGCCGTGTTCGTCGCTGCCGCCAATGAACAGGCACTCGCGGCCCTTCAGTCGGAGATAACGGGCATAGATGTCGGCCGGCACGTACACGCCAGCGAGATGACCGATATGTACTGGTCCGTTCGCATAAGGCAAAGCGGACGTGATGGTTGTTCTCTTGAAATGCTTTTCCATGTGTCTTAGTATATAATTCCGTGCAAAGTTACGATTTTTTTCGCACTTAGCGGGCAATTCATCGCTTTTTTTCGTCTTGAAAAGACAATATTATCATCAGAGGCCAAAACGCCACAGCAAGGAACGGCCGTTCCCACAGCAAGGAACTGCCGACGCCACAGCAAGGAAAGCCCGACGCCACAGCAAGGGAACGGCCGACGCCACGCGTGGGAGTTTACTGAGCCTGGCAACCGACAAGTGGGCCCGACGCCGGACGTGCACGCTCATTCGCAGAACCGCCGCCCCCGCTCAGCCAAAGTTAATTTTCTTTAATAAGCATTCAAATATCCCCCCTTGCCTTGTCCGTCTGAGAAATTATTCCTAATTTTGTAGGGATTGAAGCGTTTCCCGCTAACGACCATCATATTCCAAATTATACCTCAAACTATGAACAAACCGTTTTCCCCATCGCGTCTTTTCAGGCCTATGATGCCGGCCATCGTGGCTCTCTTCTATTCCATCGCCCTGTCTGCTGCAAAGACTGCAGACTTCGCACACCTCGTGAACACGCTCATCGGGTCAGGCACCACCCACGGGCTGGCCTCGGGATACATCTGCCCCGGCGCTACCTATCCTCACGGAATG
>CACXLY010000129.1 GCA_902768605.1 uncultured Bacteroidales bacterium | reverse complement strand
CATGGCTGGCTTTACGCTTAACTTGCTGACGCTCTTTGCCCTCGTGCTTGCCATCGGTACGGTGGTGGACGACGCCATTGTCGTCGTGGAAGCCGTGCAAGCGAAATTCGATGCGGGCTACACAAGTCCGTACAAAGCGACGCGCGATGCGATGAGCGACGTGACGATGGCCGTCATTTCCTGTACCTTCGTTTTCATGGCGGTGTTCATTCCCGTCAGCTTCACAGGCGGCACAGCCGGCATCTTCTATACACAATTCGGCTTAACGCTGGCCACGGCCGTTGGTCTGTCCTGCGTCAGCGCCCTTGTGCTCTGCCCAGCGCTCTGTGCCATGATGATGCGCCCGGCAAGCGAGGAGCGCCGCAAAGGCTTCTTCGGAGCCATCAACTACCGCACCCGCCTCGCCTACGAGGCCACCTATTCCGCCATGATGGAAAAGTATGCGAACGTCTTGCGCCGCATGGTTTCGCGTAAAGTAAGGTTCTACGTTTGCTTCGGCGCCTTGGCAGTCGCCGTTGTCGGCGTGCTCTTCTTCGCAAGTCACCTGCCTGGCGGACTCGTTCCGAGTGAAGACCAAGGCGTCTGCATGATGAACGTGAGCGCCGTGCCCGGCAGCAACGTAGCTTCGACATACAACGTGATGAACAAGGCGCAGAAGATTATCGAGGAAGTGCCCGAGGTGAAGGACTACACCAAGGTGGCTGGCTACGGTTTCATGTCGGGTCAAGGCACCAGCTACGGCATGTCGGTTATCCGACTGAAGCCTTGGGGCGAACGCCAATACGGCATTGGCTTCGGCATCGCAACGCTTGCCCTCCTGGCATTCATCATATCGCTGATAGTGCTTGTGAAAGGCCTCATCAAGAGGAAGCACATCGGCAAGAAAGCTGTGGCGTTTGCAGTCATTACAGGTTTGGCTGCCCTTGCCTTCATTAACTACCACCCGCTCGACAACATGATGAGCTCGAGCACGATGGTGGCAAATGCGAAGCTCAACGCCCGCCTGCTGAAGGAGATACCCGAGGCACAATGCTTCGTCTTCGAGCCTGGCATGATTCCCGGTTACGGCATGGGCTCTATCGAGCTTCAGTTGCAGGACAAGACGGGTATTGCCGACAAGGCGCTCTTCTTCGACTACACCAAGAAGTTCATCGCAGAGCTGAGCGAGCATCCCGAAGTGGGCCGCTGCATCACGACCTACGAGCGCAACTTCCCGCAGTTCCAGGTGGAGGTCGATGCCGCCCAATGCAAGCGTGCAGGCATCTCGCCGGCCACGGTGCTGAGCGCCTTGGCAAGCTACTGCGGCGGTTCGTACGTCAGCAACATGAACCAGTTCTCGAAGGTCTATCGCGTCATGCTGCAGAGCAATCCGCAGAGCAGAACGACGGAAAGCGACCTCGGCAATATGTTCATCCGCAACGGCGGACAGATGGCTCCCTTGAGCCAGTTTGTAAAGTTGACGCCCGTGCTCGGTCCCGAAATCGACAACCGCTTCAACCTGTTCAGCTCCATCTCCGTCAACGTGACAGCCAACACGGGCGTCAGCAACACGGAGGTGATGAAGGTCATCGAGGAGGTGCACAAGGAAGTGTTCCCCGAGGGCTACAGCTACGAGTACGGCGGCATGGCTCGTGAGGAGGCAGGAACCATCGGCAGCTACGACACGTACCTCACCTACGCCATCTGCGTCATTCTCATCTTCCTCATCCTGAGCTGCCTCTACGAAAGTTTCCTTATCCCCTTCGCCGTCATCTTCTCTGTGCCTGCAGGCCTGATGGGAACCTACGGCTTTGCTTGGCTGTGGAACACAGGTTTCAACTGGACGATAACCATGAACGGGCAGGCTGCGCCGATAGGTCGCATGCTCTTCATGGGACAGATTGAGAACAACATCTACCTGCAGACGGGCGTCATCATGCTGATTGGCTTGCTTGCCAAGACAGCCATCCTGATTACGGAGTTCGCGCTGGAGCGTCGCCGCAAGGGCATGGGCATCGTGGAAGCCGCCTTTGCTGCTGCCGAGGCACGTCTGCGTCCTATCCTCATGACGGTGCTGACCATGATATTCGGCATGATACCCCTCGTCTTTGCCACAGGCGCCGGCGCCAACGGCAACCGCACCATCGGCATCGGCGTGATAGGCGGCATGACGGTGGGTACGCTTGCCATACTCTTCACCGTGCCCCTCTTCTTCATCATCTTCGAGTTCCTGCAGGAGAAGGTTCGTCCCGTCATGCACGAAGAGGCCGACCAGCAGTTCCTCAAGGAAAGAGAGCGTTCACAGAGAGAGAAAGAAGAATCAGAAAATAAAAAATAAGAGATTAAGAAATGAGCATATACATTAAGAAAGTCTCCCTTTGGGGAGGTTTGGTGGGGGCTATGCTTCTCAGTTCTTGCCAGCTTTACAAGAACTACGAGCGTCCGGCCGACATTATCACCGACGGCATCTATGGCGACATGCAGACCGCTGGCGACAACAGCCTTGGCGACCTCCGCTGGCGCGACATCTTCACCGACCCGAAGCTGCAGGCGCTCATCGAGAAAGGTCTGCAGAACAGCGACATGAAGAATGCCGACCTGCGCATCAAGGAGGCCGACTATGCCCTCAAGTGCGCTAAGCTCGCCTACATCCCAAGCTTCTACTTCAAGCCAAGCGGAACACTCAGCCAGACATGGGACCCCTGGAACCGTAACGACTACACGGCCAGCAAGACCTACTCCCTGCCCGTCTCGATGAGCTGGCAGGTGGGCAGCATCGGTTCGCTGCGCAACAACAAGAAGAAGGCCGAGGTGACGCGCGAACAGCTCCGCAACGCCAAGCAAGCCATTCAGGCGCAGCTCGTGGCAAGCATCGCCTCGATGTACTACAACCTCTCGATGCTCGACGAGCAACGGCTCTTGACGAAGCAGACGGAAGAGAACTGGGACAAGTACCTGAAGATGCAGAAGCAGCTGATGAATGCCGGACAAAGCAACATGGCAGCCGTCGCCAGCATAGAAGCCACGTATTACAGCATACAGACGTCTGTCGTCTCCATCGACAACAGCATACATGCCTTCGAGAATGCACTTGCCACGTTGCTTGGAGAGACGCAAAGCCACATCGATAGGAACCCCCTGGCCTCCTTCCAGACACCTGCCGTTTGCAGCACAGGCATGCCTATCAGCATCCTCGACCGACGCCCCGACGTCCGCGATGCCGAGTACAAACTGGCGGCTGCCTTCTACGACAAGAACATTGCCTACAGCAGTTTCTTCCCGCAGCTCAACATCACGGCCAACGGTCAGTTCACCAACGCCGCAGGTGCCGTAGTCAATCCGGGCGTCTTCATCGGAGCGGCAGTGGCAACACTCGCTCAGCCCCTCTTCGACAACGGACGCATCCGTGCTCAGTACAAGATATCGAAGGCCGAGTATGAGATAGCCGCCAACAACTTCCAGCAGGCCGTCATCAAGGCCGGCAACGAGGTGAATCTGGCAATGGACGACATCTACGTCTCCCGCTTAATGCAGGAACTCATCGACAAGCAAGTGGAATCTCTGACTAAGGCACTCGATGCCACGCAGAAGCTCTATCAGAACACTGGCACGAACTACCTGAATGTCATCACCGCACAGAACTCGCTGCTCTCTGCCCAAATGAGCCAGATCAGCAACCGCATGGATGCCATCACCGCCACCATCAACCTCTATCAGGCCCTTGGCGGCGGCGCAGAATAGAGAGAACGATAACTTAGGAATTAAGTGATAGGGGCGTGTCATACTACAGACACGCCCCCATTATTATATATTCAAGTTTCGGAAGTTAATGAAGTTAAAGGACGATACAGTTCATAATTCATAGTTCATAGTCCATAGTTAATCGCGGCAACAAATTCTTCATTGACTTTCCCTTCGGCCGTCGAGCGTTGCTTCTTCATTCTTCACTCTTCATTTCTTTTCACGGATTTGGCTGCAAAAGCCATTGTCCTTTAAATTCCACAAGCGAGCATAGCTCGCTAACTTCTTCGGCTGTCGCCTCAGGCGCAGGCGGAGCTTTAACTTCTTTAACTCCCATAAAAACATAACTTCCGAAAGTTGAATATTATAGTATTACTGCCCAGTAAAAAGCACCAAAGGTGCGACAGAACACAGACGGGGGTGCGAGCCCCCGGTTAATGTTGCAACGACAGAGAAAGCCCCGAAGGGGCAACAGAATATGTGATTTGATTAATTCCAACTTGCTATTGGGTTCTGTCGTCCTTTCAGGACTTTTCCTTCCTATTGCATCATTACCGGGGGTTAACACCCCCGTCTGTGGTCTTTCGCACCTTTGGTGCTTTTCCCCGGACAGCAATAGTTTAGGGCTTATCGCCAAATGTCATGATTATTTATAACCATTTATTTGTCAATGTGATATTTTTTTTGTATCTTTGCAGGAGATAAGAAAAATCCCCCAA
>CACXLY010000128.1 GCA_902768605.1 uncultured Bacteroidales bacterium | reverse complement strand
GACGCTCTTCAAAGCCATCAGCAAGAGCGTGGAGAAGGACAGCGACATCAAGTGGAACTTCACCAAGTTCCTCATCTCGAAGGACGGCAAGACCGTGAAACGCTTTGCTCCCACCACCGAACCGAAGGACTTCGAGAAGGATGTGGAAGCCATGCTGGAACAATAAAGACCCTCTAAATCTCCCTTAAAGGGAGACTTCTTCCGACAGAAATTCTCCTTATATAATAATGATATTATGACAATCAAAGCTATCCGTATGTTCGACGGCGGGTTCATGAACCAATCGTTCGCCTTTGGTGGCGAGGAAGGCAAAGACGCCTTCGACGAACAAATCATCTATCGCAGCTCGCTGCAGAACTTCCTCATCGACACGGGTAAGGAAGTCATCCTTGTTGACACAGGTTTCAAGCCGGAGTTCCCCGTTCCTGCCAAGAAGCTTGGTGCTCCGCTCTTCATGGGCGAGAAGGTGGCCGACTACATGGAAGCCTTCGCAAAGACTGGCTACAAGCCCGAGCAGGTGACGAAGATTCTCATCACCCACAAGCATCCCGACCACACCGATTGCATTGGCAACTTCCCTAATGCCAAGATTTACATCGCGCCCGAGGATGCCGATGCCATGAAGCTGGAGGGCGAGGACATCGTCCGCGCTCAGTACGGCGAGGCCTACAAGAACTTCCCGGGTGCCCAGCATGTGACAGACGGCATCTGGTTCATCGAGGCCAAAGGTCACACCAAAGGTAACAGCATCGTCATTGCCGAGGACGACGGCCTCTTCTATATGTTCCACGGCGACGTCACCTATTGCGACGCTGCCCTCAAGGCCAACAAGTTGAGCATCGTCTTCGAGGACAAGGAGGCCGCCCGCCAGACGCTCGACNNNCTTCGAGGACAAGGAGGCCGCCCGCCAGACGCTCGACCGCGTCCGCGAGTTCATCATGCAGAATCCCACCGTCTATCTCTCCACCCATTGTCCCGAAGGCTACGAGAACTTGGAACTGAAGCGCGTGATGAAACTCTGAGACAATCAAGTAGTCAGTAGTTAAGTAGTCAAGTAGTTAAGCCAAAAGTTATGGCTGTTGCTATTAAGCGAAAAAATGTATTGGCTTAACTACTCACTACATAACTACTCACTATATAACTACACAAATCATAAACAAAAACAACTAACATGATGAACATTCTGATTTTACAAGCCTCGCCTCGTGCGAACGGCAATACCGCTTGGATGGCGGAAGAGTACAAGAACGCAGCTGAGGCTGCCGGTCATAAAGTGACGCTGGTCAACGTCTCGAAGAAGAAGATTGCAGGCTGTCTGGCTTGCGAGTATTGTCACGGCAAGGGCAACGGCGCCTGCATCCAGAAGGATGACATGCAGGAGCTTTATCCCCTGATGGCTGAGGCCGAGGTGCTCGTGCTGGCCGCTCCCATCTACTACTTCACCCTCAATGCCCAGATTCAGGCTCCCATACAGCGCATGTATTGCGTGAAGAAGATGGCGCTGCTCGTCTCGTCCTATTCGCCTGGCGTCTATACAGGTGCCATCAGCGAGTACAACGACATTTGCAACTACTGGGGCGTGGAAAGCACCGGCATCGTCACGGCCAAGATTGACGAGCAGAAGACCGAAGCCACGAAGCAAAAGCTTCAGGAGCTGGTGAAGAACTTGTAAAGAGGCAACTCGGCTCAGTTCTCCGAATTTCTTTTTCAATAGGAGGACTGGAGTCCTCCCGTGGTTGGACTGGAGTTCTCCCACGGTAGTACTCGAGTCCTCCCGTGTGTGGACTGACATCGTGACGCGTAGTGTCTGGAAAGATTTCTTGCCAGATAATCTTTCGTGTCAAATAAATTTAGTAAATTTGCAGCGAGTTACAAAGTCTATCGATATAACGAAGATGAGTGAAATACTGATGAAAAGATTGTTATTCCTGGCCTGCCTGCTCTCGGCTGGCCTTGCAAATGCAAAAACAGAGCGAGTCATCATTCAGGGCGACCACGGGAAGCTTGTGGCCGAACTGCAGACGCCTGATGTGTTGCCTAAAAAGTGCCCGATTGTCATCCTTTGCCACGGCTTTACGGGCAACAGGAATGGCGGCTTGGAGGTCGGCATTGCCCATGAACTCGAGGCCAAAGGCATCGCCAGCATTCGCTTTGACTTCAATGGTCACGGCGAGAGCGAGGGCGACTTCCAGCAGATGACGGTTCCCAACGAGATAGAGGACGCTCGCCATGTCTATGAATGGGTAAAGGCCGACGGACGCTTCGGCAAGATTGGCATCGCAGGTCATTCGCAAGGCGGTGTCGTGACAGCCATGCTGGCTGGTCAGCTTGGCAAGAAAGCCTTGCAGGGTGGGGTAGTGCTGCTGGCTCCGGCGGGCGTGCTGCGCGACGATGCCATTCGCGGCAACGTGCCTGGGCAAGCCAGTCCGACTGGCGACCCGCAAGACCCGCCCGAATACGTCGAGGTCTGGGGGCATCGCCTTGGCCGCGACTACATCAAGACGGCCTTCTGGCTGCCCATCTACGAGACGGCGGCAGGCTACAAAGGCCCTGCCTGCATCGTTCACGGCACGTCCGACCGCACCGTGCCCTACACCTACGGCCTTCGCTTCCATCAAATGTGGAAAGGGAGCGAGTGGTATCTCCTCGACCACTACGACCACGGCTTCGGCCCGCATCCCGAAGAGGCCGTGAAGCTCTCGGTGGCTTTTTTTGTAAACCAATTGAAATAATATATTATGAAAAAGATTCTTTTAGGTATGACAGCAGTATTGTCACTTCTGGCATGCAACAACAGTCGCCAGAACCCTTTCCTTACAGAGTGGGACACGCCTTATGGCATTCCTCCTTTCGAGGACATCGTCTGCGAGGACTACATTCCTGCCATCGAGGCGGGCATCGAGCAGCAGAACAAGGAGATTGACTCCATCGTGAACAACCCCGACGCTCCTACGTTCGAGAACACCGTCTTGCCGCTGGAGCTCTCGGGCGAAATCCTTTCCAAGGTGGCAGGTGTCTTGTACAACGTTTGCGAGACCGACCGCACCGACGCGCTCGACTCGGTCATGGATCAAGCCATTCCCATGCTTACAGAGCACGAGGACAACATCTCCTTCAACAAGGGGCTCTATGAGCGCATTGCCAAGCTCTATTTCGCCGACCAGAGTCAGCTCTCCCGCGAGCAGCAGATGGTGCTGAAGAAGCGCTTCGAGGCTTTCGAGCGTAACGGCATAGGCCTTCCTGAAAAGCAGCAGGCCCGCCTTCGCGAGATTAATACGGAGATGGCTACCAAGACGCAGAAGCTGGGCAACAACATCCTCTCCGAAAGCAACGCCTTCAAGGAGAAGTTCGGCATCAGCGTCTCAGACTATCCCAATGCGATGACCACGACCGAAGACCGTGCCCGTCGTCAAGAGATGCTGCAGGCCTACACCATGCGAGGCCACAACGGCAACGAGTTCGACAACCGCCAGCTCGTCCTCGACATCATGCGCCTCCGCATCGAGAAAGCAAGGATTATGGGCTATAAGAATCCCGCCGCCTACATCCTCGAACCAAAGATGGCGCACGACACGGAGACAGTCGATGCCTTCCTCGCCGACATCATGAAGGCTGCCGTGAACAGAGCCAAAGAGGAGGTCTGTGACATGCAGAAGCTGATGGACGAGGACATCGCATCGGGCAAGCTTCCTGCCGGCAGCAAGATAGAGCCTTGGGACTGGTGGTACTATGCCGAGAAGGTGCGTAAGCAGAAATACGACCTCGACGAAGAGCTCACCAAGCCCTATTTCAAGCTTTCAAGCTCGAGAACGTGGTGAAAGGCATCTTCATCGCCGCCAATACGCTTTATGGCGTGAATATGGAGAAACTGGAGGACGTGCCTTCGTATAACCCCGAAGTCGTCACGACCTACAAGGTGACGGATGCCGACGGCAATCTGCTGGGCATCTTCACCACCGATTACCTGCCTCGCAGCAGCAAGCGCGGCGGTGCCTGGATGAACAACATCCGCGAGCAGTATGTCGATGCTGAGGGCAAGATGGTTCGCCCCATCATCGTCAACGTCGGCAATCTGGAGGAGAACCTCACTATCGACGAGGTGCAGACCGTTTTCCACGAGTTCGGACACGCCTTGCACGGCTTGCTCACTCAGTGCCACTATCCTTCCGTCAGCGGCACCAGCGTGAAGCGTGACTTCGTGGAGACCTTCTCGCAGTTCAACGAGAACTGGGCCTTCCAGCCCGAACTCTTGGCGCAGTATGCTACAAACGACGAGGGCGAAGTCATCCCTGCCGAACTGGTCGAGAAGATAAACAACTCGCTGAAGTTCAACCAGGGCTTCATGACGACCGAGCTTTGCGCCGCTTCCATCCTCGATATGAAGTGGCACGAGCTGGAGAGTGTCGAGGGCTTGGACATCGATGCCTTTGAGAAGAAGGTTTGCAAGGAGATGGGACTCATCCCCGAGATAGGGCCGCGCTATCGTACCACCTATTTCAACCACATCTTCTCCAGCGGATACAGCGCCGGCTACTACGGCTATCTCTGGGCAGAAGTGTTGGACAAGGACATCTTCTCCATCTTCGAAGCATCGGGTAATGTGTGGAACAAGGAACTGGCCACTAAGTTCAAGCAGACCTTCCTCGAGAAGGGCGGCGGCGAAGAACCTATGAGACTCTTCGAGCAATTTGCAGGTCGCCAGCCCGACAACGAAGCCTTCCTCAAAGGCCGCGGGCTGAAGTAGCAGCATTCCACTCTTTACTTCTTAATCTTCAGCACAGGAGCAATCCTGTTGCAGGGCTGGGGGAGTTGTACCTCCAGCCCTTCTTTTGTCTGACGCGCTTTGAGTTTCCCATGACCTAAAAGCAGGACGGACGAGATGGGCTTCTTGAAGTCAGGGTTGCCTTTGGCGAGCGACTTGATGAGGAGCTTGCCGTCCTCTGGCCAGCCCATTGCGGTGACATAGAGGTGCTTCTCTGTCTGGTTGAAGCGGATGTCGCGATGGTCCATGTTGTTGTACTGCCCTTCGTTGAAGCCCTGAGAGTTGATCTTGATGTCTTTCTCAGCAATAGGTCCTTCGCCGAACTTCACCCAAGGGCGGGTGCCGAAGATGCTCTCGCCGTTCTGCGTCATCCATGCCTCCAGTTCGTCGAGGAAGCGGGCGGCCTTGTCGTCATACGTCCCATCAGCTCGCAAAGGGATGTTGAGCAGCAGGTTGCCGTTCTTCGAGACGATGTCAACGAGTTGTTTCACCATATTGGTTGCCGAGCGGTAGCCTCTGTTGTAGGTGTCGGTGTTGTAGTGCCAGTCGCCAATGCAGTTGCACGTCTGCCAGGGCCGCTCCACCATCTGATTGGGAGCGCCGCGCTCCACATCCCACGTCAGCGCCTTCTTCTGTTCCTCACCCAGAATCTTGCCGAACACCACGCCACGCGGATTCCTGTTATACATGTGGGCGACAATCTTGAGGCCGCAGTCGCTCAGCGGATAGAAGGGCAGCACGGTCACGTCGAAGTAGATGAGGTCGGGATTGTAGCGGTTGATGGCATCGATGGTGCGGTTGAAGAAGTTGTCGACGAACTCCTGCGACGGCGGACAGGCGCCATGACTCCAGTCCCATTGCCCGTGAATGGCGCCGTTGTCCCACGAACCTTTGCTCATCGGGTGGTTCTGCCGGTAGAGCAGTTGTGGGTCAAGGCCTTCCCACCACTTGCCTTTGCCGTCTTCCTTTCGGAGGTTGCCGTCATAATAGACGCCAGCCTTCTCGCCTTCAAGGTCATAGCGCTGCGAAGGCTCGAACCATGTCCAGGCATGATCGGCGTGGAAAGAGACGCCAAGTGGAAGCCCGTACTTCTTGGCCGCTGCCGCCCACTCTCCGAGGATGTCTCGCTTCGGCCCGATGTTCTTGCTGTTCCAAGGCTGGTATTGTGAGTCCCAGAGGTCGAAGTTGTCGTGATGGTTGCCAAGGACAAAGAAGTACTGAGCGCCGCAACGCTTGTAGCGAGCCACAAGGCTGTCGGGCTGCCAACGCTCGGCCTTGAAGAGCGGCAGGATGTCCTTGTATCCAAACTCCGAAGGGTGCCCGTAGTGCTCGAGGTGGAACTTGTATTTGGGGTTGCCCTCCATGTACATCTCGCGAGCCATCCAGTCGCCGCTGCCTTCCACGCATTGTGCTCCCCAATGAGCCCAAATGCCGAACTTGGCATTGCGAAACCACTCAGGCGTCTCGTGCTGCTCCAGCGATTGCCAAGTCGGTTCATACCGTCCCGTCTGCATCTTCTCGTTCTTCTCGCTGACAGGTATCCTGTACGTCTCCTGCGCCAAAGCTGCTGCCGAGGCGCAGACAATGGTAAGTAATAAAGCCTTTCTCATGTGTTCTTATCGTTGTTCCGTAAAAAGATATGACGTCAATTCCTCTGCAAAGTTACAAATAACTTTGTAAAGAGTCAAATGATTTTGAACTTTTTTTGACGGGCATGAGCAGGGGAGCTCTCACTTACAATCACTCCAAGTCGGGAAAAAAACGACCGATTTATTTTGTTTATCTCTTACTAATTCGTACCTTTGTGGCGGATTTCTTACAAACTATACTATGAAAAAGTTTCTTGCTTTCTTACTACTTTCCATGCCGATGATTGTCTTTGCACAACGCTACACAGACCGCTTGGACCGCGGACTTGTGGCCATGAAGGCGAACGGCGGTATCTTCCTGAGTTGGCGCATCACGGCCGAAGAGTACTATGACGTGACCTATAATGTCAGCGTCTCAAATTATCAGGATGCGAGTGGCACGACAGACAACCAGTACACCATTCGGGCCATCATCAACGGCGAGGAGCAGGCCGACTGTAATCCTGCCGCGCCTTGGAACACGAGCTACAAGGAAATCACGCTGAAGCACGAGGGCATCAAGAGCAGCCTCGTCCCCAATGATGCTACTTGTGCCGATGTCGATGGCGACGGCGAGCTGGAAATCCTGATGAAATTTGACAACCAGAGCGAGATAGAGCAGTCGTACCCTAAGAACGGCCCTGAGATAGATGGCGTTGACACAAAAGAATACTCCATCTTTGAGTGTCTGAAGCAGGATGGCACACGCCTGTGGTGGGTGAACTGCGGGCCGAACATGGGTGACTTCCAGAACAACGAGCAGAACATCATCGCGTATGATTGGGACGAGGACGGGCGTGCCGAGGTTGTCATGCGAGCAGCCGACGGCACAGTCATCCACTTGTCCGACAGCACGACCTACGTTGTCGGCGACCCCACAAAGAATGTGCGCGCAGCTACCGGTGGCGGTACCAACTGGTTCGTCACGACCGACGGAGAATACCTCCTTTACATGGACGGACTGACAGGACGGCCCTATCAATGCCTTCCTTATCCTTTGAAGCGTCTGGAGTCGAACGAGACCGACTTGAATCGTGCTTGGGGCGATGGCTACGGCCACCGTACCTCAAAGCATTTCTTCGGCGCTCCATACTTCGACGGGCAGCATCCCAGCCTCTTCCTGGCCCGAGGCATCTATACCCGTCACAAGATGGTGGCCTACGACATCAATCCCTCCACCCATGAGCTGACGGAGCGCTGGCGCTGGACATGCAACACCGACGGCCCGTGGAAAGGGCAGGGCTACCACAACTTCTGCGTGGCAGATGTTGACTGGGACGGACGCGACGAGATAGTCTTCGGCTCGATGGTCATTGACGACAATGGCAAGGGGCTTTCCACGACGGGCTTCGGGCACGGCGATGCCGAGCATGTGGGCGACTTAGACCCCTATCGTCATGGTCATGAGATATTTGCCTGCATGGAGGACAACCCGGGCACGAACTACCGAGATGCCACCACATCGAAGGTCTTCTATCGTTACACAGCCGCGAGGGATGTGGGGCGCTGCATGGCAGGCAACTTCTCCAACGGCTTCCCTGGCTCTCTCTGCACACCTACTGACATAGGCCCCATCAGCAGCGTTACTGCCGGAGCCATCAATGGACTGGGCGAGACAGGCGTGAACCAGAACTTCCGCATCTATTGGGACGGCGACCTCTGCGAGGAAAGCTTCAACTACCTGGATGGCAAGAACACAGCGGGATGCATCGTCAAGTACGGCTCGTGGAATCCTATCTACACCTGCTTGGGTTCCCTGACCAATAACGATACGAAGGGAACGCCCTGCTTCCAAGGCGACATTCTTGGCGACTGGCGAGAGGAAATCATTATGCGCACCGCCGATGGCAACATCCGCATTTACTCTACGCCTTCAGCAACAGAGTGGCGCAACTACACCCTTTGGCACGACCATCAGTACCGCAATGCAATGGTATGGCAGATGTGCGGCTACAACCAGCCGCCGCGCCCCAGCTATTTCCTTGGCGAACTGGAAGGCATCACCATCGCTCCCCCTCCTCTCACCACTTCTGGGCGCGTCTCCATTGCCGACAACTCTGCCATCGATGCCAGTCAGGACGGGCAGCATGTGCTGGTCTCCGGTTATGCCGACATGAACGTGCAACCCGCAGCCAGCCGTGCTCACCTTCAATGTGCCTTCGTGGGTGCAGGGAACGGCTCCCAGCGAATGTGCCTCACAGAATACTGCGATAAACTATACATATTATATATGTAATGTGACGGGTAGCGGCATCAGCGGCAATGGCCGTCTGGTGAAGCAGGGCGACGGCAAGCTTGTCCTGCCCAAAGCCGACTTTACCCACACAGGCGAGACGAATGTATGGGGCGGCACGTTGTGCTTCGACGGACGCTTGACGGCCAGTCCACTTTGGTTGAATCGCTTCACACGCTTGGAGAGCAATGGCGGCCAGTTCTGCTCGATAGCTGCCACCTATGGCTCGTCCATCGTGCCCGGTGGTGCAGACTGTTCAGGCACGGTCACTGCCGATTCCCTCTCGCTCGGCTTCGGCTCGCGTCTCGTCCTCGACCTCTTTGGCGAAGGCTTGCACAGCGACACCATCCGCACCCGTGCCCTCCTCATAGAACGCAAGACTGGCACGGCCTGGACGAAAGGCGGCCCCGCGTATTTGGTGCCGGTCATCGAGTTGAAGGGGCATCCGGCAGAGGGGCAGACGTCCATGCCTGCCGGCAAATATGTGATAGCGGAGTTGGAAGCCCTTCACGGCTCTGTCAATGACATCATTGTCGAGGGACTGGAGACGGTGAAGAAACGGCTCTATGTAGAAGACGGGCAACTTGTCCTCGAGATTGTAGGACTGCGTGATGCTGCCACGGTGACATGGACGGGCACCAACGGCAACGCTTGGGACGAGGCAGAAACCGACAACTTTGTCCTCAACGGCGAGAGCACGCCCTTTGTGGCTGGCGACCATGTGGTGTTCAACGACGAGGCACAGTCTAAGACGGTAAGCATCAACGACAACGTGTACCCCGCCTCCATCACCGTCGACAATACCGCCACCTACACCTTCAAAGGGTCGGGCTGTATCGGTGGCGACGCTGTCTTTACAAAGCAGAACACAGGAGGCGTGACGATGAACGTCGAGAATGCTTACACCGGCGGCAACCATCTCTGTGGCGGT
The DNA here is from genome assembly GCA_902768605.1 of uncultured Bacteroidales bacterium. The sequence goes on along the minus strand of CACXLY010000128.1, from coordinate 2,916 downwards.
ATCGTGCGAGTCAACACCTTGTCCAACCAGTATTCTACGACAGGCAACCTCGGCGGCTTGACAGACAATGCCGACCTGTTTACCATGGAGTGCGGCGCCACACTGCAGACGCAAAAGGCAGTAGAGATGGGGTCGCCCATGAAGATGGTGGGCGACGAGGGCGGCGTGCTCAATGCTGTTGCCGACTTCAAGATGAATGCAGCCCTCTCAGGCACCAAGCTGACGAAGAAAGGCAACGGATGCTTGTATCTGATGAAGGCAGGTTCGCTCGACAGCCTCATTATGACCGGTGGTGACGTAGCCCTGCAGAACAATACAGCCGTTCGTGCCATCGAGATACAGGGCGGCACGCTCTGGGACGACGTGCAGGCCACGTCCCATGCCATCCACGTGCCCAAAGGGAAGTCGGCAACCTGGCAACTCACTTGGGAGTTTTATACTGCCTATGCCAACAAGCTGACGGGCAAAGGCACCCTGACCATCGTGCCGCGTAACGACAAGAGCCGTGTGCGCATCACCGGCGACTGGTCTGCGTTTGAAGGAACCATCAAGCATACCACCAAGAACAATTGGCTGCCACTCGACATGGGAGGCGGCATGCCCAATGCCACTCTCAATATCGCCGATGGCTGCACGGTAAGCAATGTCGCCAAAACGTTCGCCATAGGCAAACTCGTGGGCAAGGGGATGCTCAACGAGCCTGTGCATGATTTCCGAAGCCAGAACAGCCCCAAAGGCAATAACACTTGGGAGGTGGGCAACAGTTGGGAAGAGGGAGGAGACTTCACCTTCGACGGCCAGTTTACCGACGCAGGCGGGTCGAACAAGTGCATCTTCAATAAAGTAGGGACTTGCAAGATGACCGTCGGAGGCAAGAGCCACCATAGCGGCACCACCACCGTCAAGGCCGGCGAACTTTGTCTGAAGTCGGGCGCACAGCTTGGCACGGGCAAGCTCACGGTACAGAAGGGTGCCGTCCTTTCAGGCTTCACCTCGGCCGCTGCACCCCTCACCAATTCATCTGTTTCCATCAATAACGGCGGGACTCTGCGTGTAGGCACAGGCACCGACACCTCTGGTCGCATGGACTTCGGGGGCAACAATGTCACCTTCTCCCCAGGTTCCACCTTGCAGCTCGGAGCAGATTGCTCGGCCACGGAAAGCACTACTGGCTGCACATGCCTGCAGAACATAGGCACGCTCACCATGAATGGCAATATCGAAATCTTTGTTCCCGAGTCCCATACGCTCTCGGCAGGCGACAGCATCGTCGTGTGGAAGAACGTCACTACCGTCAAAGGAACGCCTGTGCTGGTCAATGAGGTTATTGACCCGGAGAGAGGCCTTTGCTGGGACAGCAGCAACCTGGCAAACGGCATCCTTCGCGTACTGTTTGACCCGACAGGCATCCAGCTTGTCCGTTCATCGGGCGCAGACTCGCCCGCTCCCGTCTTTGACCTCAACGGCCGCCGCGTGGCCGATGAATTCACAGACCATCTGCAGAGAGGAATCTATTTGTACAAAGGAAAGAAGATAGTTGTAGGCAGCCGCCGCAAGTAGCGCAGGCCAGATATTTCATTTACTCCCATTACTCCCATTATTCCCATCATTCCCATAGTTCCCATTCTTCCCATTGAGATACCCCATCCCGTGCTCTTCTCTCCATTGCCGCCTTGCTGCGGACATCTGCTCTTTGATGCCGCCCTGCTCCAAGAATTCTTGTTTGTATCTGTCAATCAAGCGACGAAGCAGGTAGTCGGTCTGATGAATCAGCACCAGTGCGATGTTTGCCAGAGTGATGTCGTTGCGCAACTCGCAGACGCGGAGGTAATCAGTTGGCTTTGAGTGTGCTTTGCACCAATTGCGGGCATTGCGGCACTGTTCGCTGTTCAGCTCCCATTGCAAATTCCCGTGATTGCGCAGGTAGTCCTCGTAGTCCTCTTGCAATTCCTTGAGGCTGGCTTTTGCCACGTTCACCAACTTTATGCATGCCTCTGTCGAAGTGGTGCCTGTCTCGTTGCCCTCAGCAATATTCTGCTTGCCCGAGCGAGCCGCCTGCTTCATCTGGTCAACGGTGCGGTCGCCTAATTTTGGTAAGTAATGCTCTATGAAATAGTATGTTATATCGTATATGCATTCTGCTTTCTGAAAGGCAATGAGGTTCTTGTAATCACCTTTAGGTGAGAGGAAGTTCGAACTGTCAATGGGCATGGATGATGTGGATGATGTGAGTGATGAGAGTGATGAGAGTGATGTGAGCTATATTCTCTCTGCAAAGATACGAAAAAAGCGGGCAAACTTCAAAGCATTTTCTTACTTTTATTTGTTTGCTCGCTTAATCAGGTCTTTGATGTATATTTTCACGCCGCAAGTAGTGCAGGCCAGAACTTTCATTTATTCCCATAGTTCCCATTATTCCCATAGCTCCCATAGCTCCCATTATACTTACGTGTCGTATTCAGTTTACTAGTGGGTGGACTGCAGTTTACTAGTGGGTGGACTGCAGTCCACTAGTGTAAGGACTGCAATTTACTAGTGTGTCGTTTGCGATTTACCTGAACGACATTCTGTCCAACTGAGCAAATCATGGAATACAGGCTCGTGGAGATGTGAATCTAAATACAACAGGGGATATGCCCATCGGCACATCCCCTGTTGTCGTTTATATGAGGTGTTATTCACTCACTTACCATTCGTCGTCCCAGATGTTGCTGAGAACCTTGACAGAGGGTTCAATAGTGCCTTCTTCGTCTATACCGCCATAAATGACTCCATCAACACTTCCAGAAGTCTTTATTCTTTCGCTGGTACTTATGCCCTTCTCCGAGAGCAATTTGCATGTAATCTGCGTTGGTGCTATATATTCCTTTTTCATGATTGTCAATATTTCAGAGTTATTTTAATATCTTCTTCCCA
>CACXLY010000127.1 GCA_902768605.1 uncultured Bacteroidales bacterium | reverse complement strand
CTCGCGATGCTTGTAGGTGAACCAAAACTCGCAAGCCACCAGGCAGTTCTTGTATTCGGGCTTCGCAAGGTCGGCAAACATCTTGTCGGCATCGAAATGAAGCGTATCGACGTGATAGACGGGGAACTCGCCCTTGACGCCCGGCGAGTACTCGCGCATCGAGAAGTCAATGCCAGCCGTCAGCTTCTTCCATTTACCATTTGACGATTTACCATTTACCATTTGATTCCCTTCGCCCTCGGCGTAGAGGCCTTCCATCTCCATCTTGCCAGCAAAGGTCTGGATGTCGAGCGTAAAGGGCTGCAAGGTCACTTCGTCCACGCCGGCCTTCTTGTATTCCTTTTCGAGGAACTTGCCCGCTTTGTTAGCGCCGCCCTTCGCATAGCCGCGACCCTGATACTTCGCGCTGGCCAGTTCCTTCACAACACGCTTGTAGTGCGCCATATCCTGCGCACCTGCCTGCACACAAACGGCAAGCATAATTAATAATAGTTTCTTCATAGTATAGTATCTTAATTTCTTATTCTCTTATTTTCTAAATCCCCTTAACCTGATGCCATCCCTGCTCCAACTTCTTCGTTTTTCCATTAGGAAAGACGACCTCCGCCGTACAGCCTTCAGGTACGAGGGTCGAGATTTCCATCTGCTTCCCTTTCTTCTGGATGTCTACGGTAATTTTGCCGCTGACGCTCTCGATGGTGCATGAAGCCTCTTTCAGATATCCCAGTTGGGGACGGATGCGGAAGGTCTTGAACCCGGGCGAAGTCGGCTCGATGCCACATACCTTCTGGCTCAAGATGGTCAGGGGACCGCCACTCCACCCGTGATTATACGTTCCCCAGCAAGAGTTGACCATCGGTTCGCCCGGCTTGGGCTTTGTTCCTTCGGGCATCCAGTTTTCTGGTAATGTAGTCAGCCCAGGGAAATCCAGCATAGGCTTATAGCGCTTGCGTATGCGGTCCAATCCTTGGCTGGCAGCATTCATCTGGAACAAGGCTTCCAGCACATATTTCTCCATATAAGGACTGGCGTGGTATTCCTTCGTCAGGCATTCGGTCAGCGCTTTGTATTTATCTTCCGATGCCAGTCCCGACACGACAGCAAGGGCATTTCCTCGGTCGTCGGTCTCGCCGGTATAGTCGGGGGAACGGTACACGCCATCCTTCCAAAACCGCTTGTCGAAGCTGTCTGCCATCCTTTTCAACATGCCTTCTATCTGAGCCACATCATTCGCTTTATCAAGAATTTTAGCGAGTTCAAGTTCACCCTTCAGAGCCAAGTAATACCAACAGTTCTGCAGTAGGAGTTGGTCTATGTTCTCACCCCAATCGCCCCAGAACCAGTCACCATGACGCAAGAGGACAAGTCCGTCGGCATCTGTTTGCCAAACATCATGCAGATAACGATGCAGACGAGCATAATGTGTCTTGGCAATTGAGAAATCACCCGCATAGAAGCATTGGGTATAGATGCCGTACCATCCGCAAGTAGCCAGAATCTGCGAGGGCAGTTCCTTGTTCCAGTTTCCAGCCGGAACGGGCGAGTACATGATGCCATCTGCTCGCTGCCAGTTGAACAGTTCGTTCAATCCCTTGAAGCCCATCTGTGCACCCTCGGGACTCAGAGCGTAATAAGCCTCGCCCAACTCGTTCACAGCATCGCCCCACCATTGTCCTCGCTCGCGATCGGGACAGTCCATGAAGTTGTCCCTCATCGTGATGTAAAGGGTGCGTTGGGCACGAAGCCACAATTCGTTGAAGAACGGGTCGTTGCAACGGAAGGGTTCCACAAAGTCGCATCCATAACCCGTCTCGCGGAATTTCACCTCTTCCATCTCCACGCCCTTGGGCAGGATGTACCACACATCGTGACCATTGAACCATCCGAAGTTCTCGTACTCCTGCTCGCCTTTGCGGGTAATGTACTCGCATCTTGGAGTGGCCGAGCCGCCTATCATGTGGACGTCTGTCTGAATCTTGACGAGCAGGCCCTCGTCGGACGACTTGAGCCGCATATAAGGGGTGCATTGGCAGTTGTAGGGCAGACGACAAACCAGGGTGTCGCCACGTTGCTCCGTACTTACGTATTCCCGGAGCCCAAGGTCTTTCCACATTGGGATAGGTCTCTTCACCAGTTTGCCCAACGCGCAATTCTCTACATCGACGGGCAGCACTTCCTCCAGACCGTATGTGTAGCTGTTTTTGTACCATCCCTGTTCCTCCCTCCGCGCATCAAACCGGATATTGCTCTCGGAGATGCGATAGTTGGGTTTGGGCTGCTGTTGACATGACTGAAACCATTCAGCCCGAAGTACCAAGTCAGCACGGCTATCAGGTTCTCGCCAGGCTTCAGATAGGGAGCTATTTCCACCTCGTCATAATAACTGCTGTTGGGAGCCGGGCCGCGTTTCAGACCGCCCTCGAAGACTACCAGTTGCTCGTTGATATAGAGCCAGTATTTCGAGTCCGTCGCTATCTTTGCCTTTACCGATGCCGGCACTTTCTCGACGTTTGCTTTCTTGCGCCAGAGCATCCAAGTGTTGGGGCGGCTCTGATGATGCTCCAACGTCAGATACTGTCCTTTCCATTCCTCGGCCTGTCCAAAAACTGGAATCAAAAAGATGCTGACCAATAACAAATGTCGCAAATGGCTCAGATGACACATATTATATTAAAGTTTTTGACGGACAATGCGCGTTTCATGCGTTTTCTGCATGCAAAGATACTAATAATTCTGTTAAGTATGAGGAAAAAAACGAGCTCTTCTTTGAATATCGCTCACTAAATTGTATATTTGCACAAGAAATGGCAACAAAAGCACTTTTATCAACCCTATTATACATCTATAAATCATGAGAAAACCCAGATTAGTAACGCTCATGAGCTGTCAATGGGCAGACATGGACCTGGACACTTTGTGCAGCAAGGCCGCCGAGATGGGCTACGACGGCATCGAGCTCGCCACTTGGGGCAACCATCTGAACCCTATCCGGGCAGCTGAAGACGATGCTTATGTGGAGGAGATAAAGGCCGTCTTCAAGCGACACGGCCTTGTGGTGAAAGCACTTTGCTCGCATGTCCCGAGCCAATGCGTGGGCGACTACAACGACCCTCGCCTAAACAACTTCGCCCCTGCAGAACTGGCCGACAATCCCGATGGCATCAGGGCTTGGGCAATCCGAACGATGAAGGCGACGGCTGTTGCTGCCGCCAAGTTGGGCGCCTATTGCGTGACGGGCTTCGTGGGCTCGCCCATTTGGAAGTATATGTACTCGTTCCCTCAGACCACAGAAGAGATGATTGAGCGCGGATTCCAGGAGATATACGACCTGTGGTGCCCCATCCTGGAGGTCTTCCGCGAGTATGGAATCAAATACTGCCTCGAGGTACATCCCGCCGAAATAGCCTTCGACTACTACACCACAAAGCGCCTGCTCGAGAAGTTCAAGGACTGGCCTGAATTTGGCTTGAACTTCGACCCGAGCCATCTTCAATGGCAGGGCATCTCGCCTCACCTCTTCCTGGAGGACTTCATCCACCGCGTCTATCATGTTCACATGAAGGATTGTGCCGTGACGCTGAATGGCCGCAACGGCCTTCTCTGCTCGCATATCGACTTTGGTGACATGCGTCGAGGCTGGAACTTCCGTTCTTTAGGTCATGGCGACGTCAATTTCGAGGAAATCATCCGCGTGCTGAATGCCTACAACTACGAAGGCCCGCTTTCCGTTGAATGGGAAGACTCGGGAATGGACAGGGAATATGGTGCCCGCGAGGCCCTGGAGTTTGTCCGCAAGATAGACTTCAAACCCTCTGACATCAAGTTCGACTCAGCAATCAAATCCTAACAAACAATATCATGAAAGAAAGGAAACTCAGAATGGGCATGATTGGCGGCGGAGGAAACGCCATGATAGGCCCTATCCATCTGCGCGCGGCATTGATGGAGAACGACATCGAACTCGTATGCGGTTGCTTCAGCCGCAACTATCAGACGTCGCTGGCGACGGGCGAGGCATGGCACGTCCCCAGCGAACGCATCTATCACGACTACAAAGAGATGATGGAGAAAGAGGCTGCCTTGCCCAAAGGCGAGCGTATGGACTTCGTGGCCATCGTGACGCCAAATAAGGTGCATTACGAGCAGGCCGCCCTGGCGCTCGACCTCGGGTTCAACGTCGTGCTGGACAAACCGATGACCTTCTCGCTGGAGGAAGCCTTGAAGCTGCAGGAGAAGGTGGAGCGGACGGGTCTCACGCTCGCCCTCACCCACACCTACTCCGGCTACCCTGCCGTCAAGGAGATGAAGACGCGCATTGCCGAGGGTCAGCTTGGCAAGTTGCGCCGTGTATATGTCGAGTACACGCAGGGCTGGCTCTCGCAGCGCATCGAGCTGGAGGGCGGCAACAATGCCGGCTGGCGCACCGACCCCAGTCAATCGGGCAAAGGTGGCTGCACCGGCGACATCGGTACGCACGCCTGGCACCTCTCGGAGTACGTGACGGGCGAGAAGGTGACAGAGCTGTGTGCCGAACTCAACACGTTCGTCGAGGGACGCCCCATCGACGACGATGCTGCGGCTTTCCTGCACTTCACGAACGGCGTGCGCGGCGTGCTGCATGCCACGCAGATTGCCGCGGGCGAGGAGAACAGGCTCTCCATCCGTGTCTATGGTGAAAAGGGAGGCTTTGAATGGCATCAGATGGAGCCCAATACGCTGACGGCACGATGGGCTGACCGGCCCGCCGAGATTATCCGCACAGGCAATGGATACATGTGCAGCCTGGCCAAATGGAACACGCGAACGCCTGGCGGACACCCCGAAGGCTACATCGAAGCCTTTGCAAACATCTACCGCAACTTCGTGGCGACGGTTCGCGCCAAAGCGAAAGGCGAGACGCCTTCGCCGGAATGTCTTGACTTCCCGAATGTCTATGACGGCGTGCGCGGACTGCAGTTCATCGAGACGATGGTGGCATCCAGCCAGAGCAAGGAGGGCAAGTGGGTGAAGTGGGTGTTGGCTTAAAGTTTAGAGTTTAGAGTGTAGAGTGTAGAGTCAGTTAAAAAGTTAAGAGTTAAGAGTTAAGAGTTTTGCTTACTGCTAGTCATTATTCTTAATTCTTCTTTCTTAATTCTTAATTGACAACTATGGACTATGAACTATGAACTAGTTAAGGGCTCTACATGCACCACGACGTGCGTCTCTTCGCCGTATAATTTCCTCAGCCGCTCCTCCACCTCCGATGCGCGGTCGTGAGCCACAAGGAGCGGGACATTCCCGTCCATCAGGATGTGAAGCTCGATGGCATAATGGTTGCCGATGCGTCGCGTCCGCAGGTCGTGAGGTTCCTCCACGCCCTCTACTGAGCCAGCCTGTCGCAGGATTTCCTGTTCCACATCGTCGGGCAGCGACTGCTCCATGAGGTCGCCAAAGCCATTTCTAAGCAGGTCGAACGACACCTTCGCAATGAAGATACCCACCACGACGGATGCCAAGGGGTCGAGCACCGCCCAACGGCTCCCCAAGAAGATGGCGCCGCCGATGCCTATCGCCGTGCCTATCGAGGACAGCGCATCGCTGCGATGGTGCCAGGCATTCGCCTCGAGTGCCTGCGACTCCAGTTCCATCGCCTTCACAATCGTATAGTGGAAGACGCCTTCCTTCAATATAATGGAGAGCAGGGCAGCCAGGAGAGCCAGCATCCCCGGGGCAGGTAGTTGCTCGCCCCGCATCCAGGCGACAATCTTCACAAGTCCGCCATAGACGATTCCCACGCTGACGGCGAGCAGCATGAGGCCGATGATGGTCAGCGCCAAAGTCTCGTACTTCCCGTGGCCGTAGTCGTGCGACTTGTCTTTCGGTTTGCCGCTGATGTGGACGAAGGCCAGCACGATGATGTCCGTCACGAAGTCGGAGAGCGAATGCGCCGCGTCGGCCACCATCGCAGCACTATGTCCCGCGATGCCCGCCGTGAACTTGAAGGCCAGGAGCAGCACATTCACCGCCCCTCCCCACAGCGTCACCCTGTAGATTCGTTTGTTCCTGTCCATCTCGAAAAACGCTAAAACGAGGACAAAGATAGCAAATAGTTTTGAATTAGCTATGCTTCGACGCGTTTTTTTTGAAGCAATGATATAGTAGTTGGCACGCTTTTCGGATAAGTGTAAGAGTTTAGTTGAGGAAAGATGAAGGCTGAAAGCCTGATAAGAATACAGGCGGGGGTGCAACCCCCGTAAAGAAGACATCGTAACAACTAAGTGCTGAAAGCAC
>CACXLY010000126.1 GCA_902768605.1 uncultured Bacteroidales bacterium | reverse complement strand
GAGCGCAGCCACACGGAGAGCCAGTAGCGCTGCTCGGAGGTGAGGCCGGGGATGAGGCCGAAGAGGTAGCTGACACGGTCCTTGCCGTCCCATGCCGGCAGGCTGTCGAGCCAATGGTCAATGGGATTCCACGCGGGGGTGGCTTCGCTGTAGATGATGTCCGAGAGCTGGCCCTTCAGGTTCTTCTCGTCGGGCAGTGCCTTGCGCGCCTGCACAGCGAGGCCGTTGAGCACCTTCTTGTCCAGGTGCCGCCATTCAGTGGCCTCTTTCGGCTGCAGACTGCTCTGCGCCTCGCGCGTGCGTACCTCTGTCTTATCAGAGAGCACGTTGTAGCGGAATTCGTAACGCTCGTTGAGGAAGATCTCAACGGGCAACTCAGGTTGTTGTTCGCGATTCTCGCGGCTGTTCATGGTGAACAGACTTTCTTGTGTAATTTTCTCCATAGTTTAAATTGGGTTTTGGATAAAGTTAATAATTAGAATTTTGATGAAGTTGATAATTGAGTTTTGGATCTCGATGAGTTGCAATTCGGCTGCAAAGATACAAAAAAAATTGCGGTTTGCAAATTTTGATTTGCGACTAAAACACCATGAATCAACGACTTACAACATCAGGACTTCGCGCATCCCCTCCATGGTCAAAACCTGTCAGCCCAAGGGTGAATACCCTGCAACATCAAGCTCCATACGTGTTAACGTCAAGATGTATATCTTGTCACGCATTGCGCTTTGTACACATCGCAACGCGCTTTGCAAATATCGCAATGGGATGTTTTCACATCGCAACGCGTTTTTTTAACTAAGCTTAACGGTCTTGATTTGTTTGGTTCGTGAAGATGACGTAAATTTGTCGCGTCAATCACACATTTACCCTATGCTGGAATACTACAAACAAGAAATGCGCGACTTGCGCGACCCTGAGTCGGGACGGATGCGCGAGGTGTACAAGGTGAAAACCCGCAACGTGACCGGCGACAGCTTCATGAACTATGTGACAGCCCATTCCTCGCTCACCCCGGGCGAGACACAGCAAGCGTGCATCACCATTGCCGACTTCTTGGGAGAGCTGCTGGCGCGCACGGGCAGCGTCACGCTGCCTGGCATCGGCACCTTCACCGTCGGCATCCGACCTAAGGAAGGAAAAGAGAAAGGGCTGATAGACAAGAAGGTGACGATGAGCGCAACGGGACAAAAGCTCAGCGGCGCAGAACAAGAAGACGTGCCAACAGAGGCAACGCCCGAAAAAGATCACGACATCAACGCCCGCAGCCTCGAAGTAGGTCGCATCAATTTCCGCTGCAGCAAGGAACTATTCAAGGATGTCAGCCGTCGCCTGTCTGGCGAAGGCAGCTTCCGGCAGTCGCGCTATTCGGGCTTTGTGCCGCTCTATGCACCGCTGATTCCCAATCGCCTGAATCGCTTTGCTGCAGCCCGCCAGTATCTGAGGACTCACCGCTTCATGCGCATCGATGACTATGCCGAGCTCACAGGCCTTTCCTACACCACCGCCCAGCGCGAGCTGAAACTGGCAGCCAACCTCACGCACTCCGGCATCGCCGCCACCGGTCGCGGCAGCCACCGCATCTACGTCCTTTCGGCAGTAGCAGCTGCGGAGGGTTCGTAGGGTTTTCCGCAAAAGTTTTTTTGCGTGGCAAGGTTTAAAGGGCTCCATCGAGGGTGCATCAAAATACAGCCTCATTTGTTTTTGATTGAAGAAATTTGGGAAAAATTTGGCGGGAACAAGAAAAGGGCTTACCTTTGCGGCAGGAAAATGAAAAAGACAATCATGGCAAGGCCGATTAAAGAGACGCCATCAACCCGTTTGTCATAGCACAACTAAATCCTATGAAAAGCAGATGCTTAAATCGTCCGTTGGGCTTAATGATGCTCACGGTTTTTTCCCTCTTCACGCTTCCTGTCGAAGCACAAATCACGGAGCGTCAGCGTCCTGCCGAGTGGGTGAACCTCATCCCCGGTGCCCGTTTCATGGATCGATTCCGTCCTATGCAGGGCAATGACCTGCGCAGCGATGTCTGGGGCGCTTACTACGTGAAGCCCCGCCTGGTGGATAACGGCATTGAGGATGCCTTTTGGAGCTACTGGGGCGGTAACATCGTCAAAGGTGACGACGGTCGCTGGCACCTGTTCGTAGCCGCCTGGTTAGAGGCTTCGGAGAAGGGACACATGGAGTGGGGCAACTCATGGGTGGTCCACGCCACGGCCCCCACGTCGCACGGTCCTTTCCGTCCGCAGCAAATCGTAGGCCGAGGCCACAACCCCGAGATCTATCGCACCGACGACGGCACGTGGGTCCTCTATGTCATCGATGCGCGTTACACCTCGCGCAGCTTGGATGGTCCGTGGGAAAAGGGTAAGTTCGAGTTCGACCCTCAGGGAAAGCCCATCATCGAAGGGCTGTCGAACCTCTCGTTTGCGCGACGTCCCGAAGGCGGATGGCTAATGGTGTGCCGCGGCAGAGGCATCTGGACGAGCGACGATGGTCTGTCCACGTGGCGTCAGATCTCCGACGGTTCGGTGTACCCGAAAGTTGACGGACGCTTCGAGGACCCCGTGCTGTGGCGCGACTCGGTGCAGTACAACCTGATTGTGAACGACTGGCTCGGGCGCATCGCCTATTATTTGCGTTCTGCCGATGGTCGCCATTGGCAAGCGGACGATGGCGAGGCTTATATGCCGGGCATCGCACGTCATGCCGACGGCAGTCGTGAGGAATGGTTCAAGTACGAGCGTATGCGCATCCTTCAGGACGAACACGGGCGTGCCGTTCAGGCTAACTTCGCCGTCATCGACACGATTAAGTGGGACGACAAACCGCTCGACCGTCATAGCTCAAAGAACATCTGCATCCCCCTCGACCCCGGGTTGTTGCTCGCGATTCCCGCCACGACGAAGGCCAATGCCGGCAAGCTCACGCTGCGCATCCATGCGGAAGAAGGCTTCGAGCCCCAACGTGACCTCGACCTGAGCAGCTTGCGATGCGGTTCACCTCACGAAGTGGACTACGGCCGAGGCGCAGCTCCCACATCCTCACGCGTGGAAGGCCGGGATCTCGTGCTTACCTTCCGTATGCGCGACCTGAAATTCACACCCGACGATTTTGCCGCCAAGGTCATCGTGACCCGTCGCGACGGCTCCGTCACGTTCGGATTTGCTCGTCTGCCGTGGTTCTGAACCGATGGCTTGGCCATTCAAGATACAATGGTATCGTGGATCAGCGCTGGAACTTCTTGCCGTTGATGATGTAGATGCCGTGGGGCAGTTGCTGGAGGGCGCGGCCGCTGGCGGCGCCACTGAGGACTCGGCGGCCGGTAAGGTCATAGACATCGCCTGAGAGCGGGGACGTGGGACGGGGCGAGGAGCCGGCGAGCTGTTGGATGCCGGTATCTTCGCCGGTGCTACGCAGCGGGCAGAACATCCAGTGACGATGCGTGGGCGTGTCGGTGTCGGCGGTGTACTGCCACGTACAGATGGTGGCACCAGCGCTGCTGCTGGCATTGCTCACGTCGAAGGCATAGCTGCTGTAGCGTGAGGGCGAAATCTTGTAGTAGGGGAGGTCGATGGCATTGATGGAGAACTGCTGCTCGCCGGATGTGGAGGTCTGCGCAGCCAGCTTCGAGGAACTCGACGAGCGGAACGATGTCAACCGCTGCCCACAAGCGTTTTCGAGAATGAAGCCGTTGCCTTTTGCGATGGCCTTCCAGCGCTGGTTGTCGCCGTAGGTGTTTCCCTCGATGGTCACCTTCCCGTCTGCAGAGGCAGTAAGCGCACAGGTCAGGTTATGCCGAGGCACAATGATATACTCCTCGCCATCCACAATCTGGGGGTCTGTCGTCACGCCACCGACCGGCACCACGAGCGTAGTGATGCTCTGAGCAGGCAGTTTCACAAACAGCGTTGAGTCATTGATCTTGAAATCCCTAACGCTCTTCAGGCTCTCTTCCGCGGAGGTGCGATAGGCCTTGACGGCGCTGGCGGCGGGGAGGCCTGCGAAGCCGGAAAGGTCGATGTCATGGTAGGTCAGGCCGCCCTCGTTGAGCAGCA
>CACXLY010000125.1 GCA_902768605.1 uncultured Bacteroidales bacterium | reverse complement strand
CGCACGTGCTCTGGAGGAGATTCCTTTCCTCGACGACTTCCTGCAGCTCGAGAAGGACTTCCCCAACTTCCACTTCCACTTGGCGCTCGACCGTCCCGACCCGAAGGCCGATGCAGCAGGCATCAAGTACACGCCGGGCTTCGTGGCACCCGTCATGGGCGACACCTACCTCAAGGCACACGAGGCTCCCGAGGACTGCGAGTACTACCTCTGCGGACCTCCAATGATGGCAAAGACCGTGCTCGACCTCTTGCACTCTCTCGGTGTAGAGGACGACATGATCCGCTTCGACAACTTCGGAGGATAACGAACCTCCGCACATCAATAAAAGCAGGCTTCCCAACGGAGGCCTGCTTTGTTTTACAACGAAGGCAACCTAATTGCCAAACTAGGCGTGCCTAATTCGCAAACTTAACGTGCCTAGTTTGTAAACTTAACGTGCTTAATTTGCAAAGATGGCGTGTTAAGTTGACCAACTTCACATGGATAAATAAAGAACGCCGCAAGCTTAGATGAATGTCTTAACTTGCGGCGCTTTATTATTCCCCCTAAAGGGGGCTAGGGGTCACACTTTTGGCAGTTTGTCGAGGGCGGCTTTGATTTCCTCGTCGGTGGGAATGTAGTCGCTCATCGTGCCGTCGTTGAAGGCCTTGTAGGCATAGAGGTCGAAGTAACCGGTGCCTGAGAGGTTGAAGACGATGACCTTCTCTTCGCCTGTTTCCTTGCATTTGAGGGCTTCGTCGATGGCTGCGCGGATGGCGTGGCTGCTCTCGGGAGCGGGCAGTGTTCCTTCTGCACGGGCAAAGATTTCTGCTGCCTCGAAGACTGCGGTCTGCTCGTAAGCGCGAGCTTCGAAGAGGCCTTCGTCGTAGAGTTCGGACAGGATGGGACTCATGCCGTGGAAGCGAAGTCCGCCTGCATGGTTGGCCGAGGGAATGAACTGGCTGCCGATGGTGTACATCTTTGCCAAGGGGCAGATGCAACCCGTGTCGCAGAAGTCGTAGGCATAAACGCCTCGGGTGAAGCTCGGGCAAGAGGCTGGCTCAGCTCCGATTATCTTGTAGTTTGCTTCGCCACGCAGCACTTCTCCAAGGAAAGGAGCGGCAAAGCCACCGAGGTTGCTGCCGCCACCGGTACATCCAATGAGGATGTCGGGCTTGATGCCGTACTTCTTGAGCGCTGCCTGCACTTCGAGGCCGATAACGGACTGATGCAAGAGTACCTGATTCAAGACGCTACCCAGCTCGTAGCGATAGCCTTCGTTGGTAACAGCCACCTCGACTGCTTCAGAGATGGCGCAACCGAGTGACCCCGTTGTGCCAGGGAACTCAGCCAATATCTTGCGGCCAACCTGAGTCGTGTCGCTGGGCGAGGGAATGATGCTGGCGCCGTAAGTGCGAATGACTTCGCGGCGGAAAGGCTTCTGCTCGTATGAGCACTTCACCATGAAGACCTTGAGGTCGAGGCCGAAGTACTGGCAAGCCATGCTGAGCGCCGTGCCCCATTGGCCTGCACCCGTCTCGGTGGTAACGCCTTTCAACCCTTGCTTCTTGGCATAGTAAGCCTGTGCAATAGCCGAGTTCAACTTGTGCGAGCCGCTCGTGTTGTTGCCTTCGAACTTATAGAATATCTTGGCAGGCGTGTCGAGCGCCTGTTCCAGGAACTTCGCGTGAACGAGTGGGCTGGGGCGGAACATCTTGTAGAAGCCGAGCACTTCATCAGGAATGTCGAACCACTTGGTATCGTTGTCGAGCTCCTGCGCTACGAGTTCTTTACAGAAGATGGGTTCCATCTCAGCAGCTGTAAGCGGCTGTCCTGTGCCTGGATTCAGCAGTGGTGCCGGCTTTATCTTCATGTCAGCACGCACATTGTACCACTTGGTGGGCATCTCTTCCTCACTCAAATAGATCTTGTAAGGGACGTTTTTCATACTTTACTTTAAATTAAACGTGTCCAATAAAACATAATTTGTTATCTTTTTACCGTGAATCCGAGTGCAAAGATACGGAAAAAAGTGAAAAGTGAAAAGTGAAAAGTGAAAAATCAGAGGGCGATGGCTTCATTTTATGCATTTTCCTGCATAAAACGAACCAAAGAGAGCAAACACATAATAAATATGCAAAGGGCTGAGCCTCATCAGTTGTCGCCGCTCCAACGAATGCTGTACGCATAGTCGTGGCTCACGCCGTCGTCCCAAGTGACGTTGGACTTCACCAGACCGACATTGCCCTGTTCGTCGAGCTGGTAGGCTGTCTGCGTCGTATATGCCTTTGCCTCAAGGCTTTCGAACAGGTTCTTGCAGCTCTTGCCGAAGTAGCCTGTCTGCATGAGAGGCTCGAAGTCGGGCAGGACGTTCCTCGGCTCGCTGACGATGCAAGAACCTGTCAGCGAGGAATAACGATAGGTGCAGACGGTCGTGTCGCGGTTTATCGGGTCGATGTTTGTTCTGTGCAGAACGTTACCGTCTTGCCATTCCAATTGGTATATCTCAGTGTACCAAGGCTTCTCCTCCAGCTTGCCCCAGTAGTTGCGCTTGAAGTTGTCGTCCCTGACGTATGTGAGCTCGCCACGTTCGTTGTAGCGGAACTTGTAGCAGAAGCTGTTGTTCCTGTGCCTCATAGCGCCTGCGCAGCTGTCCACTCTGCCATTCTGGAGGAAGAGCGTGTCGTCGCGGACGTAGTCGCGGCTGTAGTCATGGTTCCGTTCGCCGTTAGGCAGTTCCTCGAACTCCTGGAAGGTGATGTAGATGCGGTCGGCGTCGTACTTGTACTCGGCTATCAACTTCACGACGTACCAACTGGAGTCGAACCGCTCGGCATTGGTTACGCGGCCCTGTTCGTCGTAGGTGTAGGCAATATGCATTTTGCTGCCATCTACGGATAGCAACTGCCCAGTATTAGTAACGATAGGGTGGAGGTCCGGGTCAACAATGATGTCATCGCTGTCTGTACTATTCGAGCAAGCAGACAGGAGCAGAATAGCGGAAAGGAAAGCAAAGAGATGTTTCATCGTTTCGTTTTCTTTAATAACGTCCATCGGCTTGCATTTAGTGTTCTTTGCCTGTTAAAAAAGACAAAAACGGCATGATGCAGCAAAGTCAGAGTGAAAGCAAATTGGCCGTTCCTGTTAGCAAAGTGTCAGTTTTGAAGGTGCCGAAAAAGGCCGCAAAACACGTCGAATTTAGTGATTCGACGTAGGGCGTTTGCCAACGCCCTACGTTAAGTTTGTCAACTTAACACGGTGCGTTTGAAATCTTGGCTGTAGAAGTTTACCCTCGAAAAAGGCCGAAAGAGGCGAACAAGAACGTTGTTTTGTAAAGTCCGGTTGTCAATCCGGTACTCTTATTCACCGGAGAGCGTCTCGTAACTTGCTGATTTTCACCGTAGATTCGATTTAAGCGCATTTCTCGCTCCGAGGGTAGAAAAGTGCCACCGAAGCAATTTTAAGCGATTCTCGCGCGTCGGCCAAAATTCAGGTAGTAAGCTAATCTGTCATTCTTGTTGCAAAGTGTCATCTCCGCAAATGCATGAAATGTTTGGCTGTTTGATTGTTTTCCGCTACCTTTGCAACGGAAAAAATGGTTTTCGGGTTAAAGGAAAATAAAGTGCATAAAATTGAACGATTTGGCGTTTCGTGTGTATGCTGTCAAAACCAACGCAAAACCAACCAAACAAAAAGGAACATGAAACGAACAGTTATGACTATGCTGGTGCTCTTCCTGATACTGATGGGAGCCAGCGCACAGGGAAAGACGAAAACCATTCACGTGTCGGCTTCTGGCACAAAGAGTAAGGGAACGGTTAAACTTGAAGGGTCGGATTACAATGTGCGTATGACGGACTCCGTGACGTTAGACAGCGTGTATAGGTATTGGAATAACTTCGTTACCGAACACCCCAAGGAGGAACGTGTCAAGGCAGTTGCGCAAGGAGTTGAACGTAATGCCGCGTATGCAGCAGGCTATCCCCGGCACCTATACCTATTACTATAGTGTTTACGTTTGTAGCGAAACCCGTGCAAGGGAATATGCCGATTCTGCCATTGCCGTGCTGAATAATAATGTTCCAGCCGAGGATTTCGACCGGTTGGCGACGTATGTAAGAGGTAAAAATGATACACTGCAACTTACCAAGTTGCTAACCCACTATTACGAGAGCGGACAATACCCCGCTTCTGCCCTGCAATACCACTATAATGAGTTGCAAGGCATGGAGAAGGGCGGCGTATATCTGGGTGATACTCAGGATGATGTCATCGGCAAACTGATGGTACAGCTTGTCTTAGGTAAACATAAAGATAAGATTCTTTTGTCACAGGCTAATGTCAAAGAGCGCGTGAAATGGATGTTCGAGTGCATCGACATTCCCTTTAGCGATGAGATATTCAGTCAGTTTAAGTCCCAGTCGCAAGATGAGGAACTGACAGCCATCATCCGCTATATCTTTGAACACAGCAAGCGCCCCGTCTATCTGTCGGCTCGTAATCTGAAATCGATGTTTAGAAAAGGCATTCCCGATGACCTGAAAGCTTGCCTTTACAACGAGGGCCTGACCATGCGCTACTCGGCAAAGCCTTACAATAATCTGGCTGTAAAGCGTCGCAACGTGGAGCAACGGTACCTGATGGATAATCTGGTAATGCAGTTTCACCCAGAGGTAAAAAGTACGACATCCGCGAAACATGCAAGTTCGCTGGCTTCCAACTACCTGCTTTTACTCCACGACCTGATGCCGTACTACAAGAAGCATAATGCTGTAGAATATGCGCGGCTGAATCGTATCTTTGCTGGCATCATGAGAAATCTGGGCTCATATGCTATCTCCTTCCCCAATAGTGATAAATACTATTCTGTGGAGTATAAAACCGATGGTAGTCCTCACTGAAGAATGAGAAAAACAGACGAGTACTCATTAAAACAGACCCAATAGAAGAATGAGCATCTTTTATCTTAAACCCCTGCGCCACCAGACTGATGAGCAGCTGATGGCGCAGGCTGCGGCAGGAAGCGATACGGCTTTCGAGGAGCTGTATCGTCGCTATGCCCGCAGGTTGAAGGGCTTCTTCTTCATGCAGCTTGGCGGAAAAGAGGAACTGGCTGCCGACGCCACGCACGACGTCTTCCTCCGTGCCTACGAAGTCAGAAGCCGCTATCGGGAAGGCAAGGACGTCAGCACTTGGCTCTTCACCATCGCCTACAACATCTGCAAGAACCACTATCGCAGTAATGCCTACGAAGCTGAGCTGCTGGCTTCCCTCGATGCCGAACCCGTCTCCGACCAACAAATAGAAGTGGAAATGGATGCCGCTCAGCTTGATGAGGCTCTCGAAAGGGTGCTCTCCGAATTGCCGCCGCCCTTGCATCAAATCTTCTCCCTGCACTATCAGGAAGAGCTTACCGTCCCCCAAGTTGCAGAGATTGTCGGCATTCCCGAAGGAACAGTAAAGTCCCGCCTGCACAAGACAATGAACATCATCCGCAAAAAACTTAAGCAATATGAAAATAAGTAACGAACAAATCATCGCGTCGGCCCGCCGTCAACGGCAGAAGGTTCTTAATACCATTGACCATTCACCATTGAACATTGACCATTGGGCTCCGCCTGAAACCGTTCCTTCCAAGAATAATGGTCAACGGTCAATGGTCAATGGTCAATGGTGGATTGTTGCCGCAAGCCTTGTCAGCTTCTTTGCAGGCTATGCCCTCCATGCTAACATGGCACGACACCATCATGCAAGTGCAGACCGTCCGCGACACCATCTACGAGACCCGCGTCGTCACCAAGTACGAGCCAATGCTGGCAAAAGCAGAAGCTTCGCCAACGCTTGAGGCAGAAGCCGACACCCCGCCCGAGCAGAAAGCCTGCTCCATGCTGTGCGACGACATTCCCTACGAGTTATTGGCTGCAGGGAGATAATATGAAATAGGTTTTAGTCCCGCCTAAGACTTTGGTTTTAGAAGTTAATAAATTGGTGCACCACACAGCTCCTGCGTCGCGATGATGCGGGAGTCTTGTTCTTTGCTGCCCATAGCTTAAGCTCGACGCCCTCAAAGGCTCAAAGGCAAAGCTTTCGGGCAGCTTTTTGTATATAAGCGAGAATTTTTCACTTTTCACTTTTCACTTTTCACTTTTCTTTGTATCTTTGTCGCACAAATAGTAAATTTAATATTGTAATATGGCAACATCTATGACAATGTCTCCTCAGGCAGCGAATACGTTCACGCTGACCGTACCTAAGACTGATGTGAGTTTCTTCAGGGCAATGGCCAAGAAGATGGGATGGATGATAGAGCGCAAGAGAAGTGCTGTCAAGAAGCCTCGTCTCTACGACCCTGAGACAGGCGAGTGCCTTAACGACAAAACGATGAAAGCCATAGAGGATGTGCGTAATGGCAAGGAGCCTGTGTATGAAATGAAGTCAATGGACGAATTCAAAGCATGGTGCGAATCGCTCTAAGGCTATGGCAAAGTATGCAGTGAGAGTAACAGGTCCGTTTCGCAAGGATTTGAAGCTTGCCAAGCGAAGAGGTCTTCCCCTAAGCGATTTGTACAAAGTTGTCGGGAAACTGGAGAATGATGAGCCACTGCCCGCCAATCTGCACAATCACTTATTGAGTGGCGACTATAAAGGTTATTGGGAATGTCATATCAATCCCGACTGGCTTCTGCTCTACGAGAAAGATACAGAAATCAGAATCATTTCCCTTTACCGCACAGGCACCCACTCCGACATCTTCGGTAAAGGAAAGAAACGATAACACCATTCTTCAGAAACTTCAAAATCACAGAAGACAAATAACTAAGAAACACAAATTCTTATTCCGTCATAATTTATTAATAGCAAATGAACGCATTGAACATACTCGAACTGAGTGAACAGGAAATCATCCGCAGGAACAATTTGCAGCAGTTGCGCGACTTGGGCATCGACCCCTATCCCGCCGCCGAGTACCCCACGAACGCTTTCAGCACGGAGATAAAGGAAAACTTTGTTGACCTGCCTATTGCTGGCAAGGACGAGGAAGGAAACGACATCCGCGAGACTGCGACACCCGAGAACAGCCGAAATGTCTGCATAGCCGGCCGCATCATGTCGAAGCGCATCATGGGCAAGGCAGCTTTCGCAGAGTTGCAGGACTCGAAGGGAAGAATACAAGTGTATATAACTCGCGACGCATTGGATGGACAACAGACAACGGACAACGGACAACAGAATGGTCAATGTTCAATGGTCAATGTTCAATATTACAACACCGTCTTCAAGAAACTCCTCGACCTGGGCGACTTCATCGGCATCAAGGGCTATGTGTTCCGCACGCAGACTGGCGAGATTAGTGTCCATGCTCAGGAGCTGACAGTGCTCTCCAAGAGCCTCAAGCCGCTGCCTATCGTCAAGACGGATGCCGATGGCAACGTCTATGACTCCTTCGACGACCCAGAGCTTCGCTACCGCCAGCGTTACGTCGATCTCGTTGTCAACGAGGGCGTGAAGGACACCTTCCTGAAGCGTGCCACCATCCTCAAGACCATGCGCGCCTTCTTCGACCGTCACGGCTACACCGAGGTCGAGACGCCAACCCTTCAGGCCATCGCTGGAGGTGCTTCGGCTCGTCCGTTCATCACACATTTCAATGCCCTGAACATCCCGATGTACATGCGTATCGCCACCGAGCTTTACCTGAAGCGACTCATCGTGGGCGGCTTCGAGGGCGTTTACGAAATCGGCAAGAACTTCCGCAACGAGGGCATGGACAAGAACCACAACCCCGAGTTCACCTGCATGGAGCTGTACGTCTCCTACAAGGACTACAACTGGATGATGTCCTTCACCGAGCAGCTCCTCGAAGAGATTTGCGTGGCCGTCAACGGCAAGCCAGAGACGGAAATCGACGGCAAGGTCATCTCGTTCAAGGCTCCCTTCCGCCGTCTGCCCATCCTCGACGCCATCAAGGAGAAGACGGGCTTCGACTGCGAAGGCAAGAGCGAGGACGAGATTCGTGCCTTCTGCAAAGAGAAAGGCATGGAGGTGGACGAGACAATGGGCAAGGGCAAGCTCATCGACGAGCTCTTTGGCGAGTTCTGCGAAGGTACGTTCATCCAGCCGACCTTCATCACGGACTATCCCGTCGAGATGTCGCCCCTGACGAAGATGCATCGCTCAAAGCCTGGCCTGACCGAGCGCTTCGAACTGATGGTGAACGGCAAGGAGCTGGCGAATGCCTACTCCGAGTTGAACGACCCCATCGACCAGGAGGAGCGTTTCATCGAGCAGATGAAGCTTGCCGACAAGGGTGACGACGAGGCAATGGTCATCGACCACGACTTCCTGCGCGCCCTGCAGTACGGCATGCCTCCCACCAGCGGCATCGGCATCGGCATAGACCGTTTGGCTATGCTCATGACGGGCAAGCCCTTCATCCAGGAAGTGCTCTTCTTCCCGCAGATGAAGCCCGAAGTGAAGGCCCCGCGCGACAAGGACGAACTCTTCCTCGAGAAAGGCGTCCCCGCCGACATCATCCCCATCCTGCGTAAAGCCGGCTACAACCTCGTCAGCACCCTGCAAGGCGTCGCACCAGCCAAGATACAGCAGCAAATCATCGAAATCATCAAGAAGTATAAACTCGAGGTCGAAAAGCCCTCACAAGACTTAATTGCGACTTGGACAGCTTAGGAAACATAGCAGTACTGGGTGGCGGCAGCTGGGCGACGGCGATTGCCAAGATGCTCCTCGAGAAGAATGACCACATCTGGTGGTACCTTCGCCGAGACGACCGCATCGAGGACTTCAAGCGCCTCGGACACAATCCCGCATACCTCACCAGCGTCCACTTCGACGTGAACCGCATTACCTTCGAGAGCGACATCAACCGGGTCGTCGAGGCTTGCCAGACGCTCATCTTCGTCACGCCTTCGCCTTACCTGAAGGGACACTTGAAGCGCCTCCATGTCCGCCTTCGCGACAAGTTCATCGTGACA
>CACXLY010000124.1 GCA_902768605.1 uncultured Bacteroidales bacterium | reverse complement strand
TCAAACCGCGACTGAATTTTGTTCTACTCATAATACTTTAAACTTTAAAATTTAACATTTAAGGCCTTATATGAGTCAACCTATTTCAGTACAAGACAGCGAAAAAAAATTTGGTGGATTCAGAATAAAGTGTTACCTTTGCAACTATGAATTCGAAACTGCTGAAACTGGATGCTCCTTACAACGTGATATACGCTGGGGGCCGTGTGGGTCGCCACATTGCGACGCTGATGGTATGGAACGACGGCGAGGAGGAACTGTCCATTGGCATCATGGATGCTGCCTCGTACCCTGTGATTGACGAAGGCGAGGAGTTTCCTGCCGGTACGCTGATTGACTTTGCCGAGTTGCACGACTGTCGGGTGATTTGTCCTCCCGGTGGCACGAACCTGTTTTGGGTGGCGAAGATGATAGAGTACGACTTCAAGCAGCTGGAGCCAGCCGGTGCCGAGTATATCCTGGAGCGCATGAAGCTGTTGGGCTGCAATATAGCGATGCCCCGTGAGAAAGACAAGGAAACGGGCGAGGAGGTGTATCGTTTAGACTTCGACGTGACGCTTTATATTTGGAAGGTGTCGGGGCCCATTGGCAACGACAACGAGGGTGTGTTCCGTGTGACGAGCAACCACCACGACGGCTTCTACTTCGAGGCCGAAGGGACACCCAAGGAGATACAGAGCGAGCTTCAGTCCCAGCGCAGTGTGTATCTGGGTGCTTTTTACAATGAGATATCTACTATTCAGTTCCACACGAACGACCTCATCAATGCCAACTGGATAGAGGAACTGAACAAGCGTAGTTACTAACCTCTCCTAAGATTTGCGCAAGATGGAAACGACACTGACAGGAGTACCTGCCATCCCCGTGGAATACATTCTGGGCATAGCCCAGTCGAAGGCAACACCAGCCCAGCGGCGCCCGTACATCGAGCTGATGGAGCGGTGGGGCGACGAGATGGGCTATGCCGAGGAAGTCCGTCAGCTGTTGAAGCGACTGCGCGACCGCCAGGTGCTCGACCCTCGTAAGATGCCGTCAGACTTCATGCGTCGCTATCGCCAGCCCGAGGTGGCTGAGAAGCTGATTGAGATAGTCCGCGAGATAGATGCCGTTATTGCCTCGAAGCAAGAGAAATGGACGTGGGCACACGTCATGCGCGTCATGGTAGACGAGGGAATCATCTACAAGCCCACCCTCAACCGCTTCGACCTGCTTATCTGTGCGATGGTGCCTGACAAGGGCCGCGATACCGTGCGCAAGAATGGCGATTACGAATATCTCATGAGTCAGGACGAGCCCTGGCCGGCTTGGACTAGCCAGTCCTACCTCAATCCCACCATCGCCGCCGAGCGCTCCATCTGCAACCAGATTGCCCTCATGTTTGCCCCCATCCTCACCCGCAAGATTCGCGACGAGCTATAACATCTGCCCAGGGGTGTTTTTCTCCAACAGATTGCCAAAAGGGTTCCTGGGAATTCCAATGTTTTTCCAACATTTTCCAACTCTCTTCCAATACCTTTCCGACTGTCGGAAAAGAGGGTGGAAAGTTGTTTTTGCATTTCTTTTATATGTAACTTTGTGGTACCGAAATCACATTTTCGGTCAGAAAAGTTATGTTACAAAAAAAATCTATTGCAATGAACCGCAAGGTTCGCGCCCCCAAGGGGCAAGTGTTCGAGCATGAACTCGACGAGTTCGTAAACGTCACCAAGAGCGACGAGGTGGCAAGTCTTATCAACCAAATCCGCGCCACGGAAGACAAAGAGGTCCGTCGCCAGCTGAAGGCCCAGTTGCCTTTCCGCTGTCCCCATTACTTCCGTTTCCGCGACAACCATCGCCGGCAGGACTCTCTGCTGCCCGAGGAGTTCACGTTCCAGACCTGCGTGGACATCGACGATGCCAGCCAGGTCACATCGGCCCTTGCGCGTGCGTACCATCTTAACAGTGTAGAGGGGGTGTGGAAAGGCATGCTGCTGCACGTCGAGCATTCCGCCTCGAAGAAGCTCCACCTGGACATCCGCATCCCCGTGGGCATGACCATCGTGGAAGCACAGCAGGCCTACTGCAAGGCGCTGGGTGTCGACTTCGATGCCGACTGCTGCTCGCCCGAGCGCATGATCTACATCACCGATGCCAACTCGCAGCTCTACACCAGCGACCAATGGCAGGCCCGCCTGTCGGACGAAGAGCTGGCCGTGCGCCGCGAAGCCTATGCACAGCGTGGACTCGGCATGGACGGCCGCAAGGTGAACGCTGGCCTTGACGCTCACGACACCACCGCCGACGATGACACCGATGACGATGACACCGATGACAGTGGGGTCGTTTATCCAGAAGAGTTCCAGGGACTGCCCTACACCATGATTGTCGAGGAGCTGGCCGACCAGATGGGAGGAGCCCCAGAGCACGGCAACCGCAACGACTTCATCTTCAACATGGCATGCCATCTGCGCCACGTCTGCAACGACGACCCACGATGGATTCGACAGGTGTTGCCAGACTACGGCGAGAATCACCAGCGCGTGACGGAAACCATCAAGAGCGCCTGCAAGCGCAAGCAGTCGTCCGAGATGAGCCCCAAGATGAAGCTGACGCTCAACCTCTGCCGTCGCCGCCAGGACATCGAGCAAGGCACCGACAAGCAGCAGCTGCTGCGCGAGCCCAAGATGCCCAAGCGCCTGCCTGCACCCATCCGTCTGGCTATCTCGAAGGTGCCCGAGCACTGTCGTCCAGCCATGGCCAGCGCCATCTTCCCCGCCTGGGCGACCCGCATGGGCGGTGTGAAGCTGGTCTATGCCGACAACACGCTGATGGAGGCCACGCTGATGAATGTGCTGGTGGCTCCCATGTCGTCCGGCAAGTCGTGCATCAAGACACCCATCGACATCAGCCTGAAGGACATCGTGGAACGCGACAACCTCTGCCGCGAGCAGGAACAGCAGTGGAAGGACGAGCAGAACTCGCGTGCCGCCAACAAGAAGGGAACGGAGCGTCCGAAGGACATCTGCATCCAGGTCGTCGACTCCGACATGACCAATGCTGCCTTGACCCAGCGGCTGGCCGATGCCGAGCGTGCAGGCTCGAAGTGCCTCTACACCCGCATGGACGAGGTAGAGCAGCTCACGAAGATAGCTGGTGGCGGCTCGAGGGAGACGGTAAGCCGCATCATCTGCCGCAACTTCGACACCGACATGTACGGACAGGAGCGCGTAGGAGCGCTGTCGGTGACGGCCCGAGTCCACCTCCGCTGGTGCCTGAACGCATCGACCACACCCGCTGTGGCTGTCCGCTTCTTCGGCAGGAACGTGAACGACGGTACTGTGTCGCGAGTGGACTTCTGCACCATCCCGGAGGTGGAGGACAACGGCGAGATTCCCGTCTACAAGCGCTACGACGCGAAATACGAGTCGCAGATGCTGGCCTACATGCACATACTGGAAGAGCCCTGCGACGTCATAGACTGTCCGCAAGCCAAGAAGATGGCTGCCGACCTGGTCAGAATCAGTGTGCAGCGAGCAGCCCTCTATGATGACGACGGCTATCGGGTGCTGGCACGCCGTGCAGCAGTCATCGCCTTCCGCAAGGCCTGCATACTCTACAAGATGAACGGCATGAAGTGGTCGCGCGAGATGGAGGATTTCTGCCGCTGGTCGTTCGACTACGACATGTGGGTGAAGATGTCGCTCTTCAGCGAGCCGCTTGCCGAGGAGCGCGAGGTGGAGTACAAGGTGCGCAGAGGCGGCATAGCCAACAACCTCGAGCTGCTGTCCGATGTGTTCACCCGTCAGGACGCCTACGACCTGCGCGTCAGGCTGGGCAAGAAGAATCCCAACCCGAAGGACATGCTGGGACAATGGACCGCGCGAGGGTTTATCGTCTATGACAAAGCCACGGGAAAGTATCTCAAAACACAAAAGTATCTCTCAAGCCATGTGGCTTGAGAGATATTCTTACACATGCAGCCTCACCTTCAGTGGAAGCCGTCGGTTTTCTTATGTTCTTGCTTTCTGCCGGCCTTATTACTTGGCGGCGTTCTGCGCGTCGATGGCCTTGATCTTGTCGCGCACCAGCTGCACTTCGTCCTTGA
>CACXLY010000123.1 GCA_902768605.1 uncultured Bacteroidales bacterium | reverse complement strand
TTCAGCATCAGCGGCGTTTCGCTGGAGCTCATCGAGCAGTATGCCCCCGAAATGCTCGACCTCCTCGGGCGCCTGGCAGCATCGGGATGCGTCGAGTTCCTTGCAGAGCCATACAGCCACGGCCTCTCTTCGCTTGGCAACGTCGACAACTTCATCGCCGAGACAAAACGTCAGGCAAAGAAGATTAAACAAATATTCGGACAAAGCCCGAAGGTGTTCCGCAACAGCTCGCTCATCTACGACGACGAGATCGGAGCCTTGGTGGCCGACATGGGCTTCAAGGGCATGATGGTCGAGGGCGCTAAGCACATCCTCGGTTGGAAGAGCCCGCACTACATCTACTCTTGCGCTCAGGATGCTCGCCTCTCGCTCATCCTGCGCGACTACAAACTCTCTGACGACATCGGGCTTCGCTTCAACGACGCTTCCTGGTCGGAATACCCGCTCATGGCCGACAAGTGGCTCAGCTGGGTTGCAGCGCTGCCCGAAGGCGAGAACGTGGTGGGCATCATGATGGAGCTCGCCGCTCTCGGCTACTACCAGCCGCTCAGCAGCCACATCCTCGACTTCCTCCGCGCCTTGCCGAAGCTCGCGAAGGACATGGGCATTCAGTTCGCCACGCCCTCCGAAGTGCTTGCCAAGAACAAGCCCGTCAGCCCGCTCGAGGTCATCTATCCCGTCTCATGGAACGACGAGGAGCGCGACACCAGCAGTATGCTCGGCAACGGCATGCAGCGCGAAGCCTTCAACAAACTCTACGACGAGAACATCGTGGGCCGCATCCTTGCTTGTCGTGACCGCCGCATACAACAGGACTGGGACCGCCTCCAAGCAACCGACAACTTCCGCTTCATGACCACAAAGAACAACGGTATGGGCAACTATCGCGGCATCTACGACAGCGAGTACGACGCCTTCACGAACTACATGAACATCTTGGGCGACTTTCTCAAGCGCGTCAAGGACATGTTCCCCGATACCGTCGAGAACGACGAGTTGAACAGCCTCTACACGCAGATTGCCAACATGGGCGAGGAACTCAGCGTCAAGGACAACGAGATAAGCCGCCTCCGCGCACGCCTCAAGAAGCTGGGCTCACCCGAAGAGGAAACGCAAAAGGAGGAATCTCCAAAGCCCGCAAAGAAAGCGCCTGCAAAGAAAGCGCCTGCAAAGAAAGCTGAGCCAAAGGCAAAGCCTGCTCCTAAAAAGGAAGTCAAGACAAAGGCTGCCGAAAAAGCAAAGCCCTCTCCCAAGAAAGCGCCTGCCAAGAAAGCAGAGACGAAGAAAGCGAAGGCTGCTCCAAAGCCCAAAGCTAAATGAGGATTCCCATCCTAAGCATCAACGGCTCCGATAGCACTGGTCAGTCAGGCATCGGGGCCGATATTCAAACCATAGCCGCCTTAGGTGGCTATGCTGTTACTGCGGTAACGTATGCCGGAGACTACGCCTTGCCTTCAGACGTCGTATTGAAGCAAGTGGCGGAAAGCATCTCTGCCCTTCACCCCAAAGCCATTAAGGTCGGGCTGGTGACGGACAGCGAGACGGTACGGCTGTTGCGCGGCGAGGTCATTGCCTGCCGACGACTCGTCGTTGCACCGGGCATCTTTGATTCCGACGGCAGGCAGATGGTGAGCGATGATGTTATCGAGGCCATCGCCCGCTATCTCATTCCCGAAGCCCTGCTCCTGATGCTTCGATGCAGAGACGCAGAGAAGTTGCTTGCCATCGACATCAAGACTGATGATGACATGATTGAGGCAGCCAAAAGATTGCACAAGATGGGAGCCGAATGGGTGTTGCTTCGCGGAGCCCGTCACATCAAAGGTCGCCTCATAGCCCTACTCTACAGTCAAAACAAAACGCAGTTCTTCTCTTCTTATAATACGGAGGGCTGGCAACGCCATGGTGTTGCAGGAGCGCTCTCAGCCGCCATCACCACGCGGCTCGGAATGGGCGACGACGTCCCGACCGCCGTTCGCAATGCCCATGACTTCATCCATTCGCAAGTTGTCTATGCAAAGCCCGACGAGACAGCCCATCGCGCCATCGACCACTACAACGCCTTTGTGAGTCTTGTCGCCGAACATTATCGTACGGCCCACGACGTAGCCTTCTATGCCGACCATCTCTGCATCACGACGCGCTATCTCTCTGAAGTGACGAACCGAGTCGTCGGCAAGTCGCCCAAGCAAATCATCGCCGACTATATCATAAGCGAAGCCAAGATGTACCTCGGCACCACCCGCCTCACCATCCAGGAGATTGCCGACCGCCTCGGCTTCTCCTCGCAAGCCCTCTTCTGCAAGTTCTTCAAGTCGCAGGAAAACATGTCGCCCAGCGACTACCGCAAGCAACAATAATTCTTGAATCAAAGAACCATGAACATTCTCATAATCGGAGCCACATCCGGTATCGGCAAAGCTCTTTTCAAGTTATACATAAAGGATAATCACCGCATCGCCATCGTTGGCCGAAGGACTCATCTGCTTGACGAATTGAGCCGGCAATATCCCTCAAACACTTTTGCTGCTACAGCTGACATCACCAAACAAGACGAAATAGAGCAAGCAATCCGTTTACTTTACAAAGAACTTAGAAACATCGACCTTGCCATCATTTGCTCTGGCACGGGAGACCTCAACCCTTCCCTCGACTATACTATTGAACGCTTGACAACTGAAACCAATGTAATGGGCTGGACTTTCGTCATTGACACACTCTACAATCTCTTTGAACAGCAAAATCACGGTCACCTAGTGGCCATTACTTCGGCTGGAGGTTTACGCGGAGAACCAATGGCGCCTGCCTATAGTGCAACGAAAGCTTACCAAATCAACTATATGGAAGCCCTGCGCAAAAAAGCATTTAAGGCAGGAAACAAGATTGTCGTTACTGATGTCCGCCCTGGCCTTGTTGATACTGCAATGGCTAAAGGTGACAATCTCTTTTGGGTAATGCCCGTCGACAAGGTCGCTCGCCAAATCCGCAACGCCATCCGCCGTAAGAAGTCAAAAGTCTATGTCACCAAACGCTGGCATGTTCTTGCGGTTATCAATAAATTCCTACCATTCTGTCTCTATAAGCGAATGTAGGCATCATCGCACTATCCTTTTTCTCTTTACCACAAAGGAACAGATAACCGGCGAGTACAGACTTTTTTCAGTAAATCGGGAGCGCTAGGAGTTGCTGCTTGAGGACGAGTGCCATGCGACGGTGGCCTTCGTCGTTGGGATGGAGGCGGTCGTCGTTCGCGTCCTTGAAGAACTGGGCATACTCGTCCATCAGAGGATAAAGGCCGCAGAGTGCAGCCAAGTCAACCACAGGCACTGCCCAAATGTTGCCGGCTTCCTTCACGGACTGGATGTAGGCATCGAGGTATTCACCGCACTTGTTGGTGAAGTCCTCACGCGGCTGCCAGTTTCTGTCGCCGGCATGGAAGTCCGAGCGATGGATGGGCGTGAGCATCACAATCTGTTTGGTCGGATAAAGACGCTTCACGTAATCGAGCGCCTTGTTGATGCGTCCGCGATAGGTTGAGTCGCACATCACGGGGAAGCGATGCCAACGGTCCACCATGTGCTTCGGCTCGCCGATGCCTGCCATCACACGTTCCGGGCGTTCCGTGAACCACTCGCCGATGGGTACGCCTGCGTTGTAATCGTTTGTACCGATGAAGATGAGTATGGCATCCACATCATCGCCATGTTCAGCCTTGAGCTTGTCGGCCTGTCGCTGGATGCTGTTCCATTGCCATCCGCTGACGCCATAGACGTATGGCGTGATGGAGAGCCAGTCCTGAAGGTAATGCCAATACTTGAGTTTCGAGCCTTCGTTGTTCGGGTCGGTAATGGAGTCGCCAAAGTAAGCCACACGCTTGCCCTTCCAAGGATGCTCCATAACTGCCTGCGCACCTGCGCCGACCGCCATCATGGCGACGAGAAGATAAATCAGAAAACGTTTCATAGACTTGTATGTGCTTTATTTCCGACTGCAAAGATAGCAAATTTATATGAGACAATGTACAAAAAGACAAAAAAAGTTGAAACTATTCAGCGGTGAGCTCCCCAAGCCGCGTTTCTTTATTATTGCTGTCCGGGGAAAAAGCACCGAACCAAAGGTCGACGATAGTCAAAGGGTGGAGAGATTTCTGATGCTCTGTCGTGCTTTCAGCACTTAGATGTTACAATATCTCCTTTACGGGGGTTTCACCCCCGCCTATGTTCTTATCAGGCTTTGACTTTCCCTTCGGCCGTCGACCTTCGGTTCAGCCTTCATCTTCCCCCGACTAAGCTCTTTCACCCAT
>CACXLY010000122.1 GCA_902768605.1 uncultured Bacteroidales bacterium | reverse complement strand
AGTCAGCAAGAGTCTTGGTCAGGAACGCGACATAACGAAGGAGGGAACGCCCTTGAAGTGGCGCTGCGACATCATGACCTTCACGCTTCCAAAGAAACAACGTTCCATGCTCGACGAAATGATTAAAGCCTTCGAGGCAAACGGAACCAACAATCCGAACTGTTACGGCGTCAACACTTTATCGACGGGAAACCCGCAGAATCAAGGCAAGCGGAACTTGATGATAGGTGAAGACCCGAGTCGCTACGTCACTATTGGCGAGCAATACGGCAACTACATCAACGTCAACATACTTGATGCCAGCGACACCACCAAGACGCATCGCTACGCATACGCC
Organism: uncultured Bacteroidales bacterium; assembly: GCA_902768605.1. The sequence goes on along the minus strand of CACXLY010000122.1, from coordinate 4,025 downwards.
CTCGAATGGAAGGAAGACCACAAGGGAAATGTCTTCGCCCGATACATCGTGACGTACGCTAAGATACCTTCGGCACAAACAACCACCGTTATAGGCATGGGCATCCCTTCCAACCCGATAAACCCGTTCTTCAATGAAATGAATAACGACGACGCTTTCATCCGCAACTTCAACAGCTTGAAAGATTATTACATGAATCATGAATTGACGGAGATGACAGCAATCGGCATCTATGACCTCTGCAGGCTGGGCGTCAGGTTTGGAGCTTTCCAGCTTCCCGACTCTACAGAGAAGTGGGAGAAGGTAATGCACGACATTGACTCTTTAATAGAAGTAGCGAAGACCGAGACAGACCGAGTGAACTTTCAGAAGGCGCGCGACTTGCTCATGCAAATGAAAAAGAAGTAAGCGGCCACACCGGCAACAAGTATTTTTCTCAATTAAGTTTTAGGTAATTTTCTTTTCATGTCCTCGACCAGCTGTGAAGCCAGTCGGGGATTCGGGCTTTCGTCAGATTGCAACAGACAAGTGAACTTTCTCACTTTTTTAGTTGAGGACGACTGCTATGTCCAAATAAAGTTGTATCTTTGCTGCGTCCTAATAGGAGGACAAATAACGTTTAGTTATTATATAGAAGGCAAAACGAAACTAACAACTGCTATTATGAAAAGACTTTCTATTCTTTTTACTTCCCTGCTCTTGTGCGCAGGCTCGGCGATGGCTGCCGTCAACATCATTCCCAAACCTACATCTGTCGTCGAACGCGAAGGCTCGTTCCGGCTGAAGGATGGCATGACCATCGGCTACAACAACCCTATCCTTGCGCCAGCGGCTGCCTATTTGCAGGAGTTGCTGACACAGAGCACGGGCTTCAGCTTCCAGACAAAAGCCGGCAAGGGAAAGATACAACTCAACATTGCCCTTCCCGACGAGAACAACGAAGACTACGAGCTCATTAGCGACAAAAAGGGCGTCCTCATCACGGCCCACAGCTATCGCGGCATCATCAACGGCATAGCGACGCTGAGGCAATTAGCCCCCCTCCAAACCTCCCCCCGAGGAGGGAGGCTTACCTCGTCTGAAGTCCTCCCCATAAAGGGGGAGATAGAGGGGGTCACCATCAAGGACAGCCCGAATTTCCATTGGCGCGGACTGATGCTCGACCCTGTGCGACACTTCTTCTCTGTTGAGGAGACGAAGCGTTTGCTCGACCAGATGGCGCTTTATAAGCTCAACAAGTTCCACTGGCACCTGTCGGACAACGAGGGCTTCCGCATGGAGGTGAAGGCTTATCCAGGTCTCACGTCCGACACCGTCGCTTGGCGCCATTTCAATAGTCACGACCGGCAATGTCTCGACCGAGCAAGCAAGGAGAACAACCCCACGATGCTCATCCCGTGGAAATACTTCAAGGAAGTGCCGGGCTACGGCGAACTCTATGGCGGCTACTATACGCAGGACGAGATTCGCGACGTGGTGAAGTACGCTGCCATTCGTGGCATCGACATCATCCCCGAGATAGACATGCCCGGACACAACGGCTCGGCGTGCTATTGCTACAAGTGGCTGAGCTGCACACAGAACGGCAAGGAGCCGCTTTGCCTCGGTCGCAACTCGACCATCGAGTTCGCAGAAAAGGTTTATGACGAGGTCTTCCAGCTCTTCCCATACGAGTACGTGAGCATCGGCGGCGACGAAGTGAACCGCCGTCGCTGGTCGGAATGCAGCGAGTGCAAGAAGCGCATCGAGAGCGAAGGCTTGAAGGACGTCAGCGAACTGCAGGCGTGGTTCACCAAGAGGATGGAGAAGTACTTCAACGCCCACGGCCGTCGCATCCTCGGATGGGACGAGATACTCGAGGGCGGGCTTTCCAAGACGGCGACCGTGCATTGGTGGCGCGGCGACCATCCCGACGTGACGCAGAAGTCAACGGCTATGGGCAACGAGGTCGTGCTTTGCCCCTTCACCTTCCTTTACTTTGATTACGCGCAGGACGACAACACGCTCCGCCACATCTACGATGGCGACATCGTGCCCGTTGACCTCACAGCCGAGCAGCTGAAACTCATCAAGGGCATGCAGGCGAATATATGGTGCGAGCGCATTCCCACGGAAGCCCGCATGCAATGGATGGTCTTCCCGCGTGCCTTGGCACTTGCCGAAAAGGCCTGGACGCCTCGTAAAGACCAGAGTTGGGACGACTTCTTCCCCCGCTTGCAAGCACATCTGAAGCGCCTCGACGCGATGGGCATACAGTATCGCCCCTTGCAGACGAAGCGCCCGTAAGACTAATAATTTGACAATTTCACTATTTGACGATTTGACTATTTAGTCAATCAGCGGACGAGCCTTTTCTTGCCGTCCTTGATGACGATACCCTTGAAGTGCTTCCCTACGCGCTGGCCGGCGAGGTTGTATGCGCTGCCATCGGTGGGTTGGCTGCTGACGACGTCGTCGATGCCAGTCAAGATGTCGTCAAGCCCTTCAAGCCACTCCGTCAGATGTGCCACCATCACTTTGTGGAAGGCAAAGCTCGTGTTGAAGCCGAATCCGTGTCCGCCCGAGGAGAACGTCTTGGCGGTGACGTCGACCTCTGCTTTCTTCAGAGCCGACCTGTACTTTGTGCTGTTGATGGTCTTCACGGTGTTGTCGTTGGTGGCCCAGCAGAGGTAGCATGGCGGCGTCTCAGGCTTGACTTGCAGCTCGTTGCTGTAGAGGTCCACGAGTTCGCTGCTGGGGTTGCTTCCTAAGAGATTCTCCCTGGAACCTGCGTGCGTGTATCGGCTGTCCATTGTGATGACGGGATAGAACAGTATCTGAAAGGCAGGCAGTTCGCTGCCCGTGAGATGCGTTGCGATGGTGCTGGCGAGGTGTCCGCCGGCGCTGAAGCCCATCACGCCGATGCGATGGGGATTTATCCGCAACTCCTCGGCGTTGTCGCGAAGATACTTGAGGGCAGCGCGACCGTCGTTCAGCGGCACCTCGGGATTGCCGTGAGGAAGATTGTAGGTCAGCACAGCGACTGTAAAACCGAGGTCAAGGTAAAAAGGGGCCCAGTCGGAGCCTTCGTAGCCGCCTGCAATATAGGCATATCCGCCGCCAGGACAGATGATGACTGCCTTGCCGTTGGCTTTTTCCTCGTCTGCGCAGAAGAGCTTGAGCGTAGCGCCTGTGGGGAGCTGCACCTCATAGACCGTGGGCTGCTTCTCCACATAGTTTGCCAGGATTTCAAGTGCCTCGCTCGGGTCGAAGTCGCCTTCCTCGGTGATGGCCGTCTGGTTGCCCGTGTCGTGGGGTGTCCAAGTATTGGCGCAGATGCCCGTTTGCGTGATGTCGGCGCTGTTGAAGACGTAGCCGTCCATCGTGATATAATAAGGAAAGTCGGAGGGCGTGCCCGTGTAGTTCACCTTGATGGGCTGCAGGTACTCGTTGGAGCAGACGATGTTGCTCCAGTCGTCCTGAAAGGATACGGGGTCACGGTACATGAACGAATGGTCGTCGACGCTGTAGAGATAAGTCTTTCCCTCGTGCGTGATGAAAGCAAACTCGCCCTTTGTCGCGCCGATGCCGGTCAGCACGGTACTCGTCATCTTACCGTCCTTCGTGCCCATCTCGCCGCGCGGGGTTCTCATGCTGTACTTCTTGTCGTTCGTAGGCTTGAAGGTGTTCCACTCGGGCAGAGGGTTCTTCACCTCTATGCCGTCAGCCTCAATGAGTTGCAGGAGGCTCTTTGCCCATATCTCGGCCAGCCGGGTGGCACCCGTCAGGTTGGGATGCAGATAGAAATAGCCCGCGTTGCCGCTCTCTCGGGTGAAGAGCGCGAAATTGTTCTCGAAGAACTCCCAGACGCCTTTGTTGCCCGCATACACCTGCTCGTATTGAGCCACAAGTGCGTCGAGCACGGGATAGTAGCTGTGAAGGCGGTCGAGGCCTTCCTGCAGGTACTTCGCGCCGTTGTATGTGCTTGGGCTGTACCAGATTGGATAGTTGAGGACGATTTTGCAGTCGGGTATCTGCTCGATAAG
>CACXLY010000121.1 GCA_902768605.1 uncultured Bacteroidales bacterium | reverse complement strand
CTCGAAGTGGTGCAACATCTCGCCCGACAACGAGGTGGTGTTCGATGCTGAGGGCGCTTACCGCATCTACGGCTTCGTCATCTACGACGGCAACGCAGGACCCGAATCGGGCGTCGACCAGATTGACCGCTACACCATCGAGCTCTCGCAGGACGGCGAGAACTGGCAGACCGTCGTCGACAACGACACGCCCGGCAACGAGAAGATTAACGTCAAGAGCGACTACATCGCGCCCGTCAAGGCACGTTACGTCCGTCTGCGTCCCCACGTCAACGGCACGCTGCGCATCTGGGAATTCGAGGTTTACGGCAAGGAAGACAACAACCTGACCATGAGCATCGACCCGAAGGAGCTGACGCTTCCCGCCGGTACGAGCAGGCTCGTGACCGTCAGCTACGACCTCGGCGGCGACGCTCGCGAGAACCTCTTCGTCTGCACCGCAAAGTCCACGACGGGCAAGACCGTCATCGGCAAGATACTGGAAGACAAGAAGGCGCAGACCTTCACCATCCCCGTTTATGCCGGCTACGCCTTTGGCGAGGACAACGTCATCATCAACGTCAACAATGGCGGCTCCTATCAGGAACGCACGGTCAAGGTGACCATCGACTCCGATACGCAGCCTAACGTCCTTGCCGGACAGACCGCTACCGTTCGACACTACCAGGCCGACTACTCGTACGAGGCAAGCTTCAACACCTACAACGTCGCCACCCTTACCGACGGCGACAAGCAGGCCGAAGGTCTCCTCGAGATAGAGGACTTCTCAACCCACAAGCGCGACCTCTGGGCCATCTTCGAAGCGCCCACCGACAAGGGCTGGAACATCGCAAAGGTCAACATCTACCTGCCCGGCGGCAACTTCGGAGAGAACGATAACGGCAACCAGGGCACCGTCACCAAGACCATCGAGATTTGCGTGGGCAACGACCTCACCTCGATGCAGACCATTCAGACCTTTGATGAGCTGGACGGCGTCAGCGAGCTCTCCTACATCCTGCCCGAATACCGCAACACGAAGTACCTCGCCATCGTCTCCACCTTGGGCGCCTACTTCTATCCCTCGATGGCCGAGGTGGAAGCCTACGAGCAATACGAGGATGCCATCCCCGTCAACGCTTCCGTGGAGATTGCAAACTGGACGGACGACGTGCTGGCTGAGAGCAAGCCCGTAACCGACTTCACCGACGCCACGCTCGACAATCAGGGCTGGTGCCTCTTCACGCCCGAGGTTCGCGAGAACGGCGCCCTCAAAGTCGTGGACGGCAAGCTGACCACCGGCAGCGGGACGGAATATGCCATCAATCCCGCCGAGAAGAACGCCCTCGTGCTCAAGACCGCCAACTCGCCGCAGACGCTCGAGTTCACCACCCCCGCCTGCTGCGAAGAGCTCCGCTTCATCGTCATCTCGGCTGAAGGCGCCTCTACGCTCCGCGCAGCCGTCAACTACGACGACGGCACCTCCGAGCCCGAACAGCAGTTCACGGTGGGCGACTGGTACAGCGGCAGCGCAGGACAGGGCGAAGCCATCTACGGCCTCGACCGCATCAAGCGCGGCAGCGGCAGCGGCTACAGCGCCGACCAGTTCGACGGACGCACCAACTTCCGCATCTTCGAGTACGTCCTGCCCGCCACCAGCAACAAGCTGACCACCGGCATCACCTTCACCTCCACCGTATCAGGCAAGATACCGACCATCCTCGGCGTCGCAATGAAGGGTTACCTCAGCCCCATCGCCCCCGATGGCATCGAAGCACCCGCAGCAGGCGCATTGAAGGAAATCGTCGGCATCTACTCCGTCAGCGGCCAGAAGCAGACGAAGCTCCAAAAGGGCATCAACGTCATCCGCTTCGCCGACGGCTCCGTGAAGAAGATTCTGAGGAAATAAGGAACGTTAGGGAAATAAGAAGGGGATAAAAAGAAGACCTTTCTTCTTAATTCTTAATTCTTAAAAGAAGCGGCCTGTCTTGACAGATGGGCCGCTTTCCGTCTTAACATAGCGTAAACTCGACGAAAAAGCACCGAACCATAGGTCGACGATAGTCAAGGGGCGACAGAATATGTAACTTGTTTAACAACTTGCTTATGTCTCTGTCGTCCTTTCAGGACTTTCTTTTTCACCGCATCATTACCGGGGGGTGCCCCCCGTCTGTGGTCTGTCGTCTCTTCGAGACTTAAGAAACCGCCTGCGCCTGACCGAACCGAAGGTCGACGGCCATAGGGAAAGTCAAGGGAAGAAGCGTCGCTTCCTACCGTTCATGTAGGCATCATGTAGGCATCATGTAGGCTCGCTATCACGTCGAAACCTTTACCAAAACTCATTTCAGGAGATATCGTGTAGGCATGTAGGCTTGTTATCAAGAAATCATGATTGTCTATGAATGACGTTTTGTTTATTTGCAATGCAAACAACTTTTTCTCAAGAAAACTTGCATGCAAACAAAAATAATTCGTATCTTTGCAGAACAAATAGTATAATGTTACCCATGAGCACAGAGGTAATGACAAAAAAGATTGCAGAGTACTTCAAGACGCAACCCGTCCTGAAGGCTTGGCTCTTCGGTTCCTACTCACGTGGTGAGGAAAGGCCCGACAGCGATGTGGACATCCTCGTGGCTTTAGACTATAGCCAGCCAATAGGCTTGCGCTTCTTCGGAATGTATGAGGACCTCAAGGCTTTGTTAGGCCGCAACGTGGATTTGGTGTCAGAACGAACACTTGCCCCATTTGCCAGAAACAGTGTCGATCAAGATAAGAAACTTGTCTATGAGAGAACCAATTAGAGACCGCGAACGGTTAGAACACATCAAAGCAGCCATCGACCGCATTCTTCGCTATACGTCAGGAAAGTCCTACGAAGACTTGGCGGCTGATGACATGATGTATTATGCAGTCGTGAAGAATATCGAGATAATTGGAGAGGCAGCTAATATGCTGACACAGCAGTTCCAACAACTTCACCCTGAAACACCTTGGAAAATGGTAAAGGGAATGAGGAACTATATTGTCCATGAATACTTCCAAGTGGATGACATCGTCGTTTGGGACGTTGTCAAGAATAATATCCCAGAACTTCGTGAACAAGTAACCCGCTACCTCTCCGAGACAAATTGGGATGAATGGAAACAAACAAATGACCTATATGAAAAAGACAATCCTATCTAAGTGTTCACTGCATTGTGTTATGCTGACACTCGCGTTTTGCCTGTTCCCTGTTTTGCCCGCCTGTGCACAAGAGGACATCGTGGATCGTCTCGACAAAGCGCTTGGCGTCACCCTGCCCAGCGAATACAAAAGCAAACTGAAGACCTTCGTTCAGTCGAGCCTGGTCTTTAAGGATAAAGATGCCTCTGAACTTACCGAGCAGTTCATCAAGGACGAGATGAAGAAAGATTGGGGCATCAGCAAGCAAAGCCAGTTGCTCTTTATATGGACGGCTTTAAATGAAAAGATTAATGGAGAATTCCTCTATGAAGGTTCGGATGGCAATGAGAACCGATTGGAGGAGTTTGCCTCCATTATGAATACCTATGACGATTGCGGCAAAAGATATGAAACTGCCTTTAGGGCACATACAAAGCAACGGTCCGAAGAGGCAAATCAACGGTCCGAAGAGTATAAGCGACAGACCGCAGAGGCAAAGCAACGGTCCGAAGAGGCAAAGCAACGGTCCGAAGAGGCAAAGCAACGGTCCGAAGAGGCTGTCAAAAAAATCGTAAAGCTAGACTCTATTTGGGTAAAAGAAAATATGGTCGAGTTTTATGATATCTACACCCAAAATCCCAATATCATAAAACAAGATGAATTAAGTTTTATGAAAGAATCTACAATAAGATCTATTGCCAACTGCAAGAAACGCAATATTGACTATCGCGCTATTCTGCTGAAGGAACTGGGCGACAAGAAGAAAGTAGAGGAATTGCTGAAGTTCTACGGCGTGGAGTAATCTTTTAACAACATAAATCACGAAGAAAGGCCTGGGGCAATGCCTCAGGCCTTATCGTTTATGGGAATTATCCAGATTTAATAGCTAATCTTCAGGAACTTCACACCGTGGGTGGGGATGAAGTAGTTGACATCATCGGCTCCTTTTCCCTTCTGTCAATCATAACGATTGTGTTGGAGATAGCCTTCTATGTGTATTTCCATTGGATTCTTTAAAAAACTCTCTATACCCATCAAGATTTCGTAAGTCGGTTTAACTGTTGGAATATCAGTGAGGGCGCTTGAATGTCCGTGTTCTACAGATGTTATGAAGGATTGTATCTCGCTGTAGTAGCCTTGCGAATAGATTTGGTTGTTGGAGAGCGTTGGAGTGAAGTTGTTGCGGGCATAGAGGTATTCGACAGTTCTATTATGAGTGTGAATCTTCTCGTATGGGACGCCAAGGATGGTGGAAGGT
>CACXLY010000120.1 GCA_902768605.1 uncultured Bacteroidales bacterium | reverse complement strand
AAAGGAGAACGCGCTGTTGTCTCGTGCCATGCCGACCCCGTGCCCTTTGATTCCCTTCATGTGCGCGTGTTATATAATAATAAGGTATGTCGCGAGTTCCGTCTGTTGCCTTCCTCGGCGGACTTCAACGTGCTGGAGCAAGCATTGGACAGCACCTGCGCCGTCACGGTGGAGGTGAAGGAACATACGGGCAAGCCAGAGGCCATCGGCTATGTGGTGGCACCTGAGGGCTTTCGTGCCGGCTACGAAGAACCTGCCGACTTGATGCCTTACTGGGACAATTTGAAGAAGCAACTCAAGGCGTTGCCCATGCAGGTGAAGACCGTGCCGCTGGAAGTACCTCAGCAATATCAGGGCAAGTACACTTGTCAGGATGTCGAGATCAATTGTCTCGGTCCTGCACCAGTGCGAGCCTACATGGCCAAGCCTGCGGGAGCCAAGAAGAAGTCGCTGCCCATCATCATCCTTTGCCGCGCGGCAGGCGTCAGTGGCAACTGGTGCCGCTGCTCGATGGGCGAGTGCGTAGGTAACGCTGCCCTCGGAAACGGTGCCCTCAGTCTCGACATCAACGCCCACGGAATGCTTAACGGCCAAAGCGACGATTTCTATCGGATGCTCGAAGGCGGGCAGTTGAGGAACTACTACGAGCACAACGCTGCCGACCGCGAGACCTATTATTTCCGCGGGATGTACCTGCGCCTCTTGCGTGCCATCGAGTACATGACGCGCCAACCCGAGTGGGACGGACGCCGCATCCTCGTCATCGGCGAAAGTCAGGGAGGCGGACAGGCTGTTGCTGCCGCCGGTTTGGATTCACGTGTCTCCTGCGTGGTGCTCAACGTGCCAGCCATGCAAGACTTGGGCGGAGCCCGCAAGGGACGTCGCAGCGGATGGCCTCAGCCCATCGAGAGCCATCCCAACCTCTCCGCAGAACAGCTTGACACCACCCTGCCCTACTTCGACGGCGCCCTGCTTATCCGTCATTCGAAAGCAGAGATATACTGCGAGATGGGCCTCATCGACACCACCTGCCCACCGTCAGCCGTATGGTCGTCGCTCAACAATGCTAAGGGCAAAAAGACGGTGAACTGCGTGCCCTTCCGCACCCATGCCTGGCCATCAGGCCCCATCGCTTCCTATTGGCGCGAGCACTACCTCAAGCCGCGCGAGGCATTCATCAACGATTATCTGAAATAACTTAAATATCATGAAAAGAAGACATTTACTCTTTTGGGGATTGTTGACCCTCGGATGGACCTGTGCCTCAGGACAGACCATCAAGTTGAGTGCTAATGCCACAGGCAAACAGTTCGACGGCATCGGAGCCGTGAACGGCGGCGGTGCCACATCGGTGCTGCTGAAGGACTATCCCGAGCCGCAGCGCTCGCAAATCATGGACATGGTCTATCGGCCTAAGTTCGGCGCCAGTGTCAGTGCCATCCTCGTGGAGGTGCCGGGCGACGGCAACAGCACACAGGGTTCCATGCCCTCGCACAGCCACTATCAGGGCGACCACAACTATCTGCGCGGCTATATGTGGTGGGTGATGCAGGAGGCCAAGCAGCGTAACGCGGCGCTGTCGCTCGATGCCACCGGCTGGAGCGCACCGGCATGGGTGGGCAACTTCTGGTCGGAGGAGATGGTGGACTACTATGTCGATTGGCTGCAGGGGCTGCGCGAGGTGCACGGCCTGGAGCTGGATGCCTTGGGTTGCCACAACGAGAAAGGCTGGAACGCCGAATTCGCAAAGAACCTTCGCAGAGCCATGAACGAGCGCGGCTTCAGCGACGTAAAGCTGCACGGCTTCGGCAACTGGGGCAATCAGAAGATGGACTTCCTCAGTCGGATGCAGGAGGACACGGAACTGCGCAATGCCCTCGATGCCGTTTGCGCCCATACGTTCAGCGAGATACAACTTACGCCGGAGCAGCGCAAGATGGCGGAGGACATGGGCAAACCCATTTGGAACAGCGAAGACCACGTCTATCTCCCTGGCTTCGACTGCCTCATCTCCATCGTGAAATGCTTCAACCAGAACTACATCATCAGCGGAGCGACGAAGGTCGTTAATTGGTACGACATCGGTGCCACCTATCCGCTGGAGCCTTACAGCAAGGAGCCGCCGATGCTGCTCGCGCAGGAACCGTGGAGCGGCCACTACCTTGTTCGCGAAGCGCTTTGGGGATATGCGCATTACGGTCAGTTTACGCAAGTAGGTTGGCGCTATGTCGACGACGGATGCCGTGGCCTGCCCGAAGGCGGTTCGATGGTCACGATGCGCGACCCGAAGACGGGCGACTACAGCATTATTGCCGAGACCAAGGGGGCGAAACAGCCACAAACGATAAAAATTAAAGTGACAGACAAGCTCTCCAAAGGCAAGCTATGCGTGTGGTACAGCGACGCGCAGCAGCAGTTTGTGCGCCTGGACGACATCACCCCGCGTGGCGGCAGCTTCTCCTTCACGTTGAAGCCCGACGCCGTCTATTCGCTCTCCACGACAACAGGTCAGCAGAAGGGCGCATTCCCCGACATTCCCGCCTCCAAGCCCTTCCCCATTCCATACGAAGACGACTTCGAACAATACAGGAATCCAGCTGAGTGGGGCTATCTGCCGCACTACCTGGCAGACCTGATAGGTTGCTTCGAACTGGTGCCTACGCCATCGCAAGGTGGGTCGTCCGCACCGGGCACCGGTACCTGCATTCGTCAGGTGGTCGGTTCGCATACGCTCAGCTGGGCGCCCGAATGGCATCACTACACCATCCTCGGCGATGCCGGATGGACGGATTATGAGATAAGCGCCGACGTCTTTCTCAATCCGGGCGACGAGGCCGGCGTGATGGGTCGCCTCTGCGACGTGGGCTCCGGCTACGGCATCTGGGCCAAGGGCTACTACCTGAAGATGGACGACAAGGGGAAGGTGACGCTTATTCTCACCCGCGGTAAGCGCGACCCGAAGGAACTCATTGGCGACAAGGAGCAACAGGCCATCATCCTTGCACGAAAGGACGTAGAGGTGGGCGGCGAGTACACCCTGGACGAAAGCGAGGTAAGCGGCATCAAGGCCCAGCAGTGGCACAACCTCAGACTTCGTTTCGAGGGCGACCAAATCGCGGGTTACGTAGATGGCGCCCAGGTGGTAAAGGCCACATCGGACCACTACGGCCGTGGCATGGCGGGACTCATCGCTCCCCTGCACAAGCGTAGCGTCAGCACGCCCTACTTCGACAACCTGAAGATTACGCCCCTCGGCCGCACGAAAGCCACGCCGACCGCCGTGCCTGCAATGCAGCCGCTATATCCGACGAGTTCGCCGGGCACGGGACGCGGGGCATTGCTTCAGCGCCTGAAAAGCCTCAGCACGCGGGGCATCATGTTCGGACATCAGGACGACCCCTTCTACGGTCTTGACTGGGACGACCGCTCTGCTGCCGGAGGACATTCCGATGTCCTGTCAACCTGCGGCGACTACCCCGCCGTGATGGGCTTCGAGCTTGGCGGCATCGAGATGGGCGACGCGAAGAGCCTGGACAGCGTACCCTTCGCCCGCATCCGGGAAGAGCTTCTTGCCCATGTACGTCGCGGCGGCATTGCCACCATCTCGTGGCATCCGCGCAACCCGCTGACGGGCGGCACGGCGTGGGACAACAAGAATGCCACCGTCGTCCGTAGCATCCTTCCCGGCGGCAGTCAGCATCAGAAGTTCCAGACATGGATGCAGCGCCTCTCGACCTTCCTCCAGTCGTTGAAGGACGAACAGGGGCAGCCAGTTCCTTTCATCTTTCGTCCTTGGCACGAGAACAATGGTGGCTGGTTCTGGTGGGGCAAAGGACTTTGCACGGCTGAAGAATACAAAGCGCTGTGGAACTACGTGCAGGACCGCCTGCTCCGCGATGGCCTCACGAACATCGTATGGAGCTGGAGCCCGAACTACGGCATGAAAGAGGATGACTTCGACACCTACCCGGGCGACGACCGCGTGGACATCATCGGCCTCGACGCTTATCAACAGCGAAACGGCGAGGAAGCCTTCATCCGCACGCTTGGCGAAGACCTCACGCGGCTTTGCAATTATGCCAAGAAGGCCAATCGCATGGTCGCCCTCACGGAATGTGGCTATCAGAACCTCCCCGACCCGACTTGGTGGACACGCGTGCTGAAACCGCAAATCGAGAAGTTCCCACTCAGCTATTTCCTCGTTTGGCGCAACGCCGACCACCATCAGTACTTTGCTCCTGCACCGAGCACCAAGGACGCTCCCGACTTCCGAAAGATGGTAGAGGACAAGAGGATATTGATGCTGAAAGACGTTGTAAATTGAAAATTGAAGTAATTTACGATTTGACTATTTACGATTTACGATTTATTTACGATTTAGCTATTTGGAAGATGAGGAGTTATAATAGGAAGTTATAATGGGGAGTTATAATGGGCCAAATGTATCGGCTCCTCATAACTTCTTTTCTTAACTCCTAATCTTAACTCCTATTCATAACTCCTCTTCATACTTCATTCTTCATTCTTATCATTCTTTTGCAATATGAAAAAGTATATTCTGTTTCTGCTCCCACTGCTGGGAACATTGAGTGCCAACGCATGGAGTGGCGATGTGACTATAGAGACGCCGAGTACTGAGCTTATCCTGTATGCCTGGGAGGGCGGCGACCTGCGCATGGCGTATTATGGCCCGCGCGGCATCAATCTGCAAGAACTGCGCGATGCTGGCGCTGACCTGGGCTCGTCGGCTCTGCCGGCTTTCGGTACGGTGGACATGGTGCAGCTGCCCGCTCTGCAGGTGCTGCATGCCGACGGCGACCTGAACCTTGAACTGAAAGTAGAGCGTTACGAACTGAAAACGGAGGATGCTGCGAAGACCCACATCTTCACGATGCAGGACAAGTTGCAGCCCGTCTCCGTCAAGGTCTTCTACAAGGCATACACTGGGGTGGACATCATCGAAACGTGGACAGAGATTGAGAACGCTGAAAAGAAGCCCGTCACCCTGAAGCGTTACGATTCGGGGCATCTGGTTCTGCGCCAAGGGGATGTGTGGATAACGCACATGCACGGCAACTGGGCAGCGGAGACGGAGCCTACGTCAGAGCCTCTGACGGGCGGCGTCAAGACCATCCGCAACACCGACGGCACCCGAAACGCTCATCTCGATGCGCCCGAGGTGATGGTTTCCCTCGACGGACGTCCGCAGGAGAACAGCGGCCGCGTCGTGGGTGCTGCTCTCTGCTGGAGCGGCAACTTCGAACTTCGCTTCAATACGATATCGCACAAGGAACACCATTTCTATGCCGGCATCGACCCGCAATCCAGCGAATACATCCTCGACCCGAAGCAAACGTTCGAGACACCGCACCTGGCTCTTACCTTTTCCAATGAAGGCTTGAGCGGCGCAAGTCGCAACTTCCACCGCTGGGCACGCACCGAAGGTATGCTGCAGGCCTCTACTTCAACATCGACGAGGCGCGCATGATTGCCATGATGGACGACATCAGCCAGTTTGGCGGCGAGCTGTTCGTCATGGACGACGGTTGGTTTGGCGACAAGTATCCGCGGAGGGACGACACCTCCAGCCTGGGCGACTGGGTGGTGGACAAGAACAAGCTGCCCAACGGACTCGAAGCCCTGACAAAAGCAGCCCGCGAGCGCGGCATCAAGTTCGGCATCTGGATTGAGCCTGAGATGGTGAACACGAAAAGCGAACTCTTCGAGCGGCACCCCGAATGGGCTTTGCAGACGAAGGGACGCGACCTGAAACTGGGACGCGGAGGCACGCAACTGGTGCTCGACATGACCAATCCCGATGTACAGGATTTCGTATTCAAGATTGTGGATGACCTGCTCACGCAGAACCCCGAGATAGCGTACATCAAATGGGATGCCAACGCCTCCATCCAGAATTACGGTTCGCTCTACCTGCCCAAGAACCGCCAGCAGAACCTCTATGTCGATTACCACCTTGGACTGCTCAAGACCCTCCAGCGCATCCGGGCCAAGTACCCCGACGTCGTCATCCAGGATTGCGCCTCGGGCGGCGGACGTGCCAACTATGGCTTGCTGCCCTATTTCGACGAGTTCTGGACCTCCGACAACACCGATGCCCTGCAGCGCGTCTTCATCCAGTGGGGCACGTCGCTCTTCTTCCCCGCCAACGCCATGGCCTGCCACATCAACCACTGCCCCTACTGGAACACGGGCGGCAGGGTCATTCCCATCAAGTTCCGCTGCGATGTCGCGATGTCGGGACGGCTCGGCATCGAGTTGCAGCCAAAGGACATGACCGACGAGGAGCGCAAGCAGACGTCCACCTGCATGGCCGACTACAAACAGCTGCGCGAGGTTGTGCAGACGGCCGGCCTCTATCGCCTCATCTCGCCTTACGACGGGAAGGGCGTCTCCTCGCTGATGTACGTCGACGATGCGCGTCGGAAGGCGGTGCTGTTCGTCTATAAGATAGCCAACTACTACGACCAGCCGCTTCCCCGCATCCGACTGGCCGGACTCAACCCCGATGCCACGTACACCTTGACGGAAAAGAACGTGCGCGTGGGCCAGAAGCCCTGTGCGCTCTCCGGCAAGCGGTTCACAGGTCGCTTCCTTATGGAGGTAGGCCTCGAAATGCCGCTCCGCGAGGAGTATGCCAGCCGCGTGTTCCTTTTGGAGTGATACGTCGGACGAGAACCTTAGCAGTAAAGGCAAGGGCGTTCCTTGCTGTGGCGTTGGCCGTTCCTTGCTGTAGCGTTGGCCGTTCCTTGCTGTGGCGTTGGCCGTTCCTTGCTGTAGGAAAAAATGTTCCTTGCTGTGGCGCAGCCTCACCCCTAACCCCTCTCCGAGGAACAGCCTCCCATGGCCCCTCCAAAGGAACAGCCTCCCCCAGCCCCTCCAAAGGAATAGCCTCCCCCGACCCCTCCAAAGGAGGGGAGAACAGCCCCAAGAACCCTGTAAATAGTTAAATTACTAAATCGTAAATAAATCGTAAATAGTAAATCGTCAAATCGTAAATTAATTAGAATCGTATATTAAAAAGTTATGATAGACTACGAATCAAGAAAGAAACAATTGCTTGAAAGACACGAAGCGCTGCTTGCTCTGAAGAATGAACCCGAGGAATGGGGAAACGGCATCTATGAGAAGTATCAGCGCCCCATACTGACTGCCGAACACACGCCCCTGCACTGGCGCTACGACTTCTCGCAGCAGGACAACCCCTACCTGATGCAGCGCATCATGATGAATGCCGTGCTGAATGCCGGCGCCATCAAGCTCGACGGACGCTATCTGTTGGTGTGCCGGGTGGAGGGCGCCGACCGCAAATCGTTCTTCGCTGTCGCTGAGAGTGCCAACGGCATCGACGGCTTCCGCTTCTGGGACGAGCCAATCACGATGCCCGACGACGTCATCCCCGCCACCAACATCTACGATATGCGCGTCACGCAGCACGAGGACGGCTGGATCTACGGCGTGTTCTGCGCCGAGCGTCACGATGACTCGCAGCCCGGAAACCTTAGCGCCGCGACCGCCACTGCCGCCATCGCCCGCACGAAAGACCTCAAGAACTGGGAACGCCTGCCCGACCTCAAAAGCCGCAGCCAGCAGCGCAACGTCGTGCTTCATCCCGAATTCATCCGCACAAAAACAATAGATGGCAAACCCGTAGAGGGCAAATGGTATGCCCTTTACACTCGCCCTCAAGACGGATTCATCGACACGGGAAGCGGCGGAGGCATCGGTTGGGCGCTGGTGGACGACATCGCTCATGCCGAGATAAAAGAGGAGATTATCATCAATCCGCGGCACTACCACACCATTCAGGAGGTGAAGAACGGCGAGGGACCTGCTCCGCTGAAGACGCCGAAGGGCTGGTTGCATCTGGCTCATGGCGTGCGCGGCACGGCCGACGGATTGCGCTACGTACTGTATATGTACATGACGGCCCTCGACGACCCTACGCGCGTCATTGCCAAGCCCGGGGGCTGGTTCCTGGTGCCCGAGGGAAAGGAATACGTGGGCGACGTGATGAATGTGGCTTTCTCAAATGGTTGGATTCTCGACGACGACGGGCGCGTCCTCATCTACTACGCCACAGCCGACACGCGTCTGCATGTGGCTGTCAGTTCCATCGACCAACTCATCGACTATTGCATGAACACGCCCGAGGACGGACTGACGACAAGCGCAAGCGTGGAAACCATCAAACAACTTATCCGCAAGAATCATGGCACGCTTAAGTGAAAAGGTCGGTTACGGCCTGGGCGACATGTCGTCGTCGATGTTCTGGAAGGTGTTCTCGTATTACCTGCCCTTCTTCTACTCCAATGTCTTTGGTCTGAGCCTCGTAGATGCGGGCGTCCTGGTGCTCGTCACTCGCATCTGGGACGCCGTCAGCGACCCCATGATGGGCATTATTGCCGACCGCACCCAGACGCGCTGGGGCAAGTATCGGCCGTACCTGATGTATGTGGCGCCGCTGTTCAGCATCACCGGCATCCTGCTCTTCACCACGCCCGACTGGTCGTATGGCGCTAAACTCATCTACGCCTACGTCACCTATATCCTGATGATGACCATCTACACGGCCATCAATGTGCCATACGGAGCCATGCTGGGCGTGATGACCGACGACTCGCAGGAAAAGACGGTCTTTTCCTCCTTCCGCATGTTCTTTGCTTATGGCGGCTCGTTCATCGCCCTGGCAGCATGGGAACCGCTGGTATCGTGGTTCCGCGGAATGGAGCAGACCGTTCCACAGGCTTGGCAGCACGCCATGATGGTGGTTGCCGCCGCGTGCTTCGTGCTCTTCCTGCTCACCTTTGCCCTGACGCGCGAACGCCTCAAGACCGTCTCCTCGGTCAGCATCGGCAAGGACTTCCGTTCGCTCCTCTCCAATCGTCCGTGGTGGTTGCTCATCGGTGCCGCCCTTTGCTTCAACCTCTTCTGCACCGTTCGCGGCGCTACGGTCGCCTATTACTTTGCCGACATAATTGGCTTCGGTCAGTCCCTGCGTCTTTCTTTGTTCGGTATTGACCTGTCATTATTGTTCTATGCCGGTCTTTTTCTCAGCGTAGGCGAGGTGTCGAACATGGTGGGCGTGGCCTGCACGGTTCCCCTTGCGAGGCGCTTCGGGAAGAAGTCGCTGTTCATCGGCGTCAATGCCGTGCTGATGGTGCTCAGCATCTGCTTCTTCTTCATCCCCGTTTCGCCCGTCGGCTTCTGGATTATGCTT
>CACXLY010000119.1 GCA_902768605.1 uncultured Bacteroidales bacterium | reverse complement strand
TCGGGCATCATGTATTCCGGCCCGGGATTGTATATCCGCCTATAGAGTTGCTTCAACTCTTCATTCGAGCCGTTCTGTTCGTCAGTCTTTGCATCGGCTTCAAAGAAGACGGCTTGAGCCTCGTCTAAAGCATCAGAAAGCCCATGGATGCTGTATATCTCCTCGTCGGTGAAGCTGATGCCGTCGCCGTGACAAGTGCCGAAGAGATAAGACTTCTGTGCCAACCCGTTGCCGCTGATGGTCCACAGCCAGCCGGGATTGGATTCAGTTTGTGCATTTGCGATAAATGCAACGAAGGCAAGCAGTATTGTGATGGTATGCCTTTTCATAATCTCTTTACCTTATTTAATATACTGCCCGAAAGCATCCAATACAGAAACTTTCGGGCAGCAATTGTAGTATGTTTTATTATGATTTAACTGCAGAAGCTGAGCAGAATACCAGCTGCAACGGCACTACCGATGACGCCAGCCACATTGGGGCCCATGGCGTGCATCAGCAGGAAGTTGCGCGGATCAGCCTTCTGGCCTTCGACCTGGCTGACACGTGCTGCCATAGGCACAGCGCTCACGCCTGCACTACCGATGAGGGGATTAATCTTCTCCTTCAGGAAGAGGTTCATAATCTTTGCCATCAAGACACCACCTGCACTACCAATACCGAAGGCAACGATGCCGACGCAAAGGATGGTGATGGTCTGGAAGTTGAGGAAGGCACTGGCCGTAGCTGTGGCGCCAACAGTTGTACCCAGCATGATGACCACGATGTTGTTCAGTTCGTTCTGTGCAGCCTTGCTGAGGCGCTCCACTACTCCACTCTCCTTGAAGAGGTTGCCGAGCATCAAGCAGCCGATGAGCGTGCCGGCAGAAGGAACAATCAGGCTCACCACGATAGCAACCACGATGGGGAAGATGATCTTCTCCTTCTTGCTGACTGTGCGGAGCTGGCTCATGCGAATCTTGCGCTCCTTCTCAGTGGTGAGAGCTCGCATGATGGGAGGCTGAATGACGGGCACCAAAGCCATGTAGCTGTAAGCGGCTACTGCGATGGGGCCAAGCAGTTCAGGAGCAAGCTTGGAGGTGAGGAAGATAGCGGTAGGACCATCTGCACCACCTATGATGCCGATGGAAGCGGACTGTGCTACAGAGAAACCGAAGACGTCAATCTGCGTTACCAGGAAGGTTGCGAAGATGCCAAGCTGTGCAGCAGCACCAAGCAGGAGGCTCTTGGGATTGGCAATCAGCGGACCGAAGTCGGTCATTGCACCTACACCAAGGAAGATGAGGCAAGGATAGACGCCTGCCTTCACGCCGATATAGAGGATATCGAGCAGTCCGCCTTCGCGCATGATGTGGCCGTAGCTATGATAGTAAGGGCTATTGGCATTCAGGAACTCATTGTTCCACATGTCGGAGTCGAAGAGACCTGCGCCGGGCAGGTTGCTCAGAATCATGCCAAAGGCAATGGGCAGAAGCAGAAGGGGCTCATACTCTTTCTTGATGGCGAGATAGAGCAAGAAGCAACCGATGAGAATCATGACGGCATTCTTCCAGCCCTCTTCCTGCACGAAGAAGCTGACGAAGCCCATCTCGGCAAAGAAGTCGTTCAGGCCTTGCTCCAGGTCGAAGTCGGCAGCCATCAGAGGCGCTGCGACGAGAAGAAGCAGGAAAAGACTAATATACTTTTTCATTTTCTTTGTTTGATAAGTTAATTCTTAATCCTTAACTGACGGACGTGCCGCGGCAACGTCCCTACAATTCTTAACTCTTAATTCTTAACTTATATATTAGTCGAGTTCCACGAGTGCCTGTCCGCTCTGTACCTGAGCACCTGTATCGACGAGGATTGCCTTGACAGTACCTGCAAACTCGGCTGTAATGTTGTTCTCCATCTTCATTGCCTCCATCAGGAGCACTGTGTCGCCAGCGTTGACTTTGTCGCCCACCTTGACCGTCACCTTCGTGATAGTGCCAGGCAGAGGAGCAGTTACAGTCTTTGCACCAGCAGGAGCTGCGGGAGCGGGAGCAGGTGCTGCAACGGGAGCGGGAGCTGCGGGAGCGGGCTTCGGCGTCACCTCTGCCTTTGCAGCCTCGAAGTCTGCTACCATCTCGACGAGAAGGTCGCCCTGATTGACACTCTGTCCTTGAGTAACTGCAACACGCTGAACTGTGCCATCCACCTCACTCACAATTTCGTTGGCCATCTTCATAGCCTCGATGATGAGCAGCACATCGCCACGCTTTACACGCTGACCGTCAGCAACATTAATCTTCGTAACTGTGCCTGGGAGCTCGCTATTCACGTTCTTTGTGCCGCCTTTTTGAGCTTCTGGAGCAGCAGGAGCCATAGCTACACGAGGTCCCTGAGCCTTTGTCTGAGGAACTTCTACCTGATAAGTCTGACCGTTGACGGTAACCTTCATCTGTCCGTCCTTGAGGTCTTCTACGGTGGCAGCATAATCCTGACCACCTATCTTAAATTTGAATTCTTTCATCTTTTCATTTACCATTTAATCATTTACCATTTACCATTTCATACTTCATTATTATGAATTATGAATTGAATTAAAGTCTTGGGTTCAGTTGAGCGCCCCAAGCAGAGGGATAGGGAACGATGGTGAGCACGCGGCTTTCGCGATTGTCTCTCTCTTCGAAATAGAGGTAGAGTGCAGTCGCTACTGCTGCCTTGTCCTGCTCGCTGGCTTTCTCGAAGCTCTTTGCCTCGAGGCTGGTCTCGATGGTGTTCTTCACTGCCTTTGCCTTCGCTGTCGTCTTCTTTGCAACGATGGTGAAGATGTTCAGGATGGCAACCAGAATGAGCAAGATAGAGAACACTACCAAGACGGATATGCCGGCCAGGAGCCATATCTGCGGGTCTGATATTGATAGGAATTGCATATTATATTATATTCTATTTTGAAGACCCTACCCAACCTCCCCTTAAAGGGGAGGAGAAAAGTCTCCCTTTAAGGGAGATTTAGAGGGTCTTTCGTTCTTTAACTACAGAGGAATATTTCCGTGCTTCTTGGCGGGGTTAGTGAGTTTCTTGTTCTCGAGCTGAGCCAAGGCGCGAATGATGCGGAAGCGGGTGTTGCGAGGTTCGATGACATCGTCGATGTAGCCATACTTGGCAGCCTGATATGGATTTGCGAAGAGGTCTTCGTATTCCTTCTCCTTCTCTGCGATAAAGGCCTTTGCTTCGTCCACCTTACCTTCGTCTTTGAGAGTCTTAGCTTCCTTAGCATAAAGCACACTTGCAGCACCGCTTGCACCCATCACAGCAATCTCGCTTGAGGGCCAAGCATAGTTGAGGTCGCCACGAAGCTGCTTACAGCTCATCACGATGTGGCTGCCACCATAGCTCTTTCTCAGGGTAACGGTCACTTTGGGAATCGTGGCCTCTCCGTAAGCATAGAGCAGCTTGGCACCATGCAGGATGACGGCGTTGTACTCCTGACCTGTGCCGGGCAGGAAGCCTGGAACGTCAACAAGCGTCACGATAGGAATGTTGAAGGCGTCGCAGAAACGAACGAAGCGAGCACCCTTGCGGCTTGAGTTGCAGTCGAGCACACCTGCCAGCTGCTTCGGCTGGTTGGCTACGATGCCGACACTCTGGCCGTTGAAGCGGGCGAAACCTACGATGATGTTCTTTGCAAAGTTAGGCTGCACCTCGAAGAACTCGCCGTTATCCACGATGCCTGCAATCACCTGATACATGTCATAAGGCATGTTGGGATTGTCGGGAATGATGTCGTTCAGGTAGTCCTCCATGCGGTCGATGGGGTCTGTGCAAGCGATGCGAGGTGTCTTCTCGAGGTTGTTCTGAGGAATGTAAGAGAAGAGCTGCTTAATCATGGCGATGCACTCCTCTTCGTTCTTGGCCGTGAAGTGTGTCACACCGCTCTTTGTGGCATGAACGCTTGCGCCGCCCAGCTGCTCCTGAGTAACGACCTCGCCCAGAACGGCCTTCACCGGACCGGGGCCTGTCAGGAACATATAGCTGCTGCCCTCCACCATGAAGGTGAAGTCGGTAAGAGCGGGGCTATAGACAGCACCACCGGCACACGGGCCCATGATGGCGCTAATCTGAGGAATCACGCCTGAAGACATGATGTTGCGCTGGAAGATTTCGGCATAGCCTGCAAGGGCGTTGATGCCTTCCTGCAGACGAGCGCCGCCTGAGTCGTTGAGGCCGATGACGGGAGCGCCAACCTTCATGGCGATGTCCATCACCTTGCAAATCTTGCTTGCCAGCATCTCGGAGAGAGAACCAGCGGAAACGGTGAAGTCCTGAGCAAAGACATAGACCAGGCGACCGCCGATGGTGCCGCTACCTGTCACGACGCCGTCGCCCAGATACTGCTTCTTCTCCATACCGAAGTTCGTGCAACGATGCTTCACGAACATGTCCATTTCCTCGAAGCTACCTTCATCGAGCAGGAGGTTGATGCGTTCGCGAGCCGTGAGCTTGCCTTTCTCGTGCTGCTTCTCGATAGCCTTTTCGCCGCCGCCTATACGAGCCTTGGCGCGGAGCTCCATAAGCTCCTTAATCTTTTCTGTTTGTGTACTCATCTT
>CACXLY010000118.1 GCA_902768605.1 uncultured Bacteroidales bacterium | reverse complement strand
ACGAGCCGATGCCGAAGCTGACGGGAGCTGAAGCTGCTGCCGAGGCCTCGAAGATGAGGCCGCCGTCGTAGAAGTTGAACTGGAACTTGTTGTTCTCGCGGTCATAGTAGCCGATGCCGGTGAGGTAGCCCTTGATGCCCACGAAGGCCGAGGGGAAGCGGGGTATGTCGTCGAAGAAGTCGTCGTCGGCCGGCTTGCCCGCGTTCACGGCGTCCATGCATGCCTGGAACTGGTCGTTGAAGTAGGCCAGGTCGCCCACTTGGTCGAGTGCTGTCATGATCTCTCCGCCGGGCAGGAAGTTCTTCTCCATGCAGGCGCGGATGATGAAGTAGTCGCCGTCGCGCTCGATGTTCACCGTGAAGGGCAGCACGGGCGGCAGCTGGAAGTTGAACTTGTCGAAGGCCTTGCCCGAGTCCTTCATATCGACGCCCTGTGCCTCGGCGTCGTCATCGACTTGGGTCAGGTCAGGGCTGTCGAAATTCAGCGACACCCGGCTGGCCTCGTCCCTGGCAGCCAGGTCGAGGTCGTAGTCGTGCAGCGTGGGCAAGGCGGCCAGCGTCTGCGTGCCGTTCTTCAGCGTGAACTTGGCGTCGCCCTCAATCTGGTCGGTCAGGTCGAAGTCGAACAGGCAGTAGTTCCGTGAGAAGGGGAAGGCGTCGGTTGTGATGTACTTCATCTCGGGCTGCAGTTGTTTCGAGCCGTCGGCCGTCGTCAGCGTCAGGCTGGGCGTGCTCTCATAGGGCATCATGCCAGTGACGTGCATGTACTTCTGGCCACTCCATCCCTCGGAGCCAAATCTCGGGTCCCTGATGTGCTTTGTCACACTGGGGCGTTCGGCGGTCTGCGAGTAGTTGATTGTCTCGCCCTCGTCCCTCGTCAGCAGGTCGTCGGCACTAAAATAGGCTTCCATAGCGTTGTCCTTCACTACGCCATTGCCCTGCGGTGTCTCAAGCGTCAGGTTCTTCAGCGGGTTGTCCTCCTCTTCCAGCACGATGACGTGGCGGCGCGGCTTACCTTTGTTCGCCCAATTGTTGTAGTCGTAGCTCCACAGATACATCGTGGAGAGCTTCGGCACATAACCTGGAGCCACCACCTCGAAGAATTCCGCATACTGTTCGGAGGAAGTGGGGATTTGATAGATTTTCGCTGTCGTATCGTATTCAGCTGTTCCTTTTGCACCCGTCTGAGCTATGGAGGCATTCACACAGGCATAGTTGATGGTGGCATTGTTAATGTGCTCGCCCTGGCTGTTGACAACATCGACTTGCGTGTTGCTGGCGCATAGAACCTCCCATTTTATCGAATTCGAACGCAGCCACAACTCATGGTCCTCTAAGAAAGAATACGGCTGGTGATAATCCCAAATTAGGGATGCTTGCCAACTATTGCCGTCTGTTACTTTCAGCTCGGGCTTGACATCATAGTGAAGAGAATGCAGGCCTTGATGTCTGTCCATAGAGAACTTTAATTTTGTCCCTTCCTTATTGGATAGATAGCAGTTGGCGGGGTCTTCAAGATACACAAAACCATATAAGGGATAATCCCATGCCTTTCCACTATTATTTATAGGTATGACATGTTCCTGTCTGTCGAGGAAATGGCTGAGATAGAACTTTCCATTATAACAATACGTATTATTACTTGTACCTGGCACTACTTTTATACAAGCGTAGTAGAGACGGTGGAGGTCAGCATTGACGAAGGTGCTCTTGAAGCGCTTGTTATATCCGGGATAATAGACCTCTACCTCGTAAGTAAGCCCGTCAAAAGGTGGCATGAAGGTGAAGGCTCCTCTGAAACCCTTCAAGGTCTGAATCACCGTACCTTCGCAGGAGAGGGTAACGTCTGCTCCCTTATAAAAGAAATCGTCTGATATTTCAAAGTATGCCTTTGACTTATTCGTCGGATCCATCACACAATTAATGCCACCCACTTCCTCGCCATCAATTATAGCGTAATTTCGTTTCTCAATGGTAGCTGGATAGATTCCGTCCGTTTTACTCGTATTGATGATTTCTTGAATAGTAGCAGTATTGTCGAATGTCAGGTCGCCCGTCACATCCACTCCGTTTACACGATACTTAAAATCGTCGTCGGCATCCTCATAATCCAGATAGGCCATGCTGGTCATTTCGTACCGCCATGTCTCCTCAGGATTGTAGCTGCGCTGAGCCATCGTGTAGAAGTAGTACAAGCGGTTAGTCTGGTCTATCTCGGGCTGCACATTGATTTGTGCCGTGTAGTATAAGCCATCCTCCTCCAGCGTCAGCCAGTCGGGTACAGGGTCGCCACTCAGGTTGCTGTAGGTCTCGCGCAGATTGAGCTGCGGAATCTCGTAGCCCACGGTGAAGCCTTTCTTCGGCAGATTCATCACTTCTGAAGTAAAGGTGGCGGGAACGTATTGGTTATAGTAGGCTTGATATTCCCGATAGTCGCTGAACGAAGGCATCTCCAGATCGGGCACCAGCTTTGCGGTGGACTCCACGGTGACAGGATTGCCGTTGGCGTCCTCTGCCTGCATCAGCACTTGGGCGGTAACGATGGCCTGGCCTATCTCGCTGCCGTCAATCACGTTGGGATGTTCCTCGGTAAAGCTGAATGGCAGGTCGTACAGCACGACGCCTTTGCCCATATCATGGCTTCTCAGATCGCTGAGCTTGTAAGTCTCGGTCCACTGGGTGCCGTTGATGTGGGTATAGTTCACGGTGACGGGGGCATCTACTGTCAGCACGTTCTCCATCTCGAACTGGAACAGCGGGAAGGTAGTCTCGGCCAGATAGGTGCTGGTGTGCTCCTTGCCTCGCGGCGCCGTAGCCCACACATAGAAGGAGCGCGAGGTGCTGAGCCCGCTCTCCGTCGTGGCCGTGACGGTGACCTTGCCGGAGGTTTCGCCCAAGTACATCATGTCATTGATGGGTTCCCCAGAAAACGCTTCGCTGTCAAAATGTGCCGTAGCCCCTTTCTCGTTCGTGATGCTGTAAGTGACGTTGTTGGCATCGGTGGCGTTGGCCGGATAGCAGGAAACGGTCAGGGGCATTTTTACCATGTCAACGTAATTCCTCCACCCATAGCCATCCTCATCCGCTTCATCGCCCCAACCGATGAAAGTCCAATAACGGTAAGAACCCAATGCGACGACACTGCCTTCGGCGGGCAAGCCCTCGAAGGTTAGCGACTGGGCAGGGACGGCGGTGGCCTGTGTGGAAGCGACGTTGACGGCGAACGAGCAGCCGGGGTCGACAATCGGCTGAGGACCGATGTAGAGGTCGGTCAGCTTGCTGCACAATGCCACATCGACGGTGCCTGCCTCGGTGGGCGCATTGAAACTGCAAGTGAGACGGCCCGTCGCCTCGTCGAAGGTGGCACGGCATGGCACGGAGGTCTCGCCGCCATCGAAGCTCACGCCGAACGACTTCATGAAGAATTCGCGCTGTGCACGCTTCACGAACTGCCAGTTGTCCATCGTGGCGGTGATGGTCAGGGCCTCGCCTCCGTTGACAGTCGTCTTGTTGATGCTGGCGTCGGAGAAGTGGGGCGTGAAGCTGCTACGGCCACCATAGACGTAGAACGTGGAATTCTCCTCGGGCAGGTCTTGACGCGAGAAGAACATATACCGCACAGCTCCCTCGGCTGGATTGGCCACTTCAATAGGGCCTACCTCGCGGATGGGATAGGCGATGCACTTGTCGTCGTCAATCTTGTTGTTGCGGGTGTCGTTATAGGAGTGCAGATACTCGTCCTCAGAGGGCTTGTAGAGATACCACAGCTCGTCGCACACAGAGCCGGCGTTGATAGGCGTCAGCGACACCTCGCGCGTCTTCGACATGCCGTAGTCGTCGGCATCGGCTGAAAGCCCGTCGTGGTCGGTATAGCGGACGTCCATCACCAAGCGGCTGTCGGCAGTCACCTTCACCTCAGTGGACATCTTGAAGCGAATCAGGCAATATTCGCCGTAACGACTGAACTGAGCAAAAGCGCGGTCAAACCCTTGCAGGCTCTGCAGACATTCCAGATGCGTCTCAAAGGTGCACTCCCTCGGTTCGTCAGCACCTGTGCGGTTCGTATTCAGGATCAGCACCTGATACTGGCTCTCGGCGTAGGATGTGTAGCTGACGAAATAGATAGTAGGCACATGGCCGCTCCAGGCGCTTGGATTTCCTGAAACATATTCTACGGCCTGACCCAGTGTGATCGTCTTCTCCGATTCGCCGGCTTCGAACTCCACCGGGAATTCTCCCTGCATAATAGGATCCTTCAGCGTGATGGAAGCCTTGTGCGCAGCATTGGAGCGTCGGAGGGTCACCGTAAAAGCATCATCAACGTTTGACCACTCGTAGGTCTCCGGGTCAAGAGTGGTGGCGGGAAAGTCGCCCACGTTAATCACATAGACGCCCGGCTGGTTCGGGTCAGCGTGACCGCCCGTGAAGGTGATGACATCTTTTGTCTGTGCCAAGGCTGGAGAAGTAATCCCCAGCAGCATTGCTGCGAGCACGCACAACCAACGGCTGCATTGCCTGTCCCTGGACTTTGATTCAAAGGGAAGGTGAAGAGTCTTTGTGTTCATAATTATAATAATTTAGCTTTTTGAGGGCAAATATAAGCTTTTTTTGCGAGAAACACGATTTTTAGC
>CACXLY010000117.1 GCA_902768605.1 uncultured Bacteroidales bacterium | reverse complement strand
TCAGTCTTCATGTTACTTTACAATTTTAAGGTTCGACCTGATTTTGACCAAAGAGCGCGTGATGTGTTTGTTGACGGCCGACAAGCTGATGCCGAGCACAGAAGCAGTTTCCGCGTAGGTCATCTCGTCCTCGTAGTGAAGCTGGAGCACTCGGCGGTCCTGCTCCGTCAGGTTGTCGTCGATGACCTGCTGAAGTTGCTGCAGCAGTTCTTCCCGCCCCTCATCCTTCTGCCAGGCTGTTTCCTTCTGAAGTTCTTCCTTCAGCCGCCTTTGCAGTTGTCTGTCTCGCAGGATGTGCAGGCATTGGTTTCTTGTGGCAGCGAGCAGGTAGCCTCGGATGCTCTCCGTGGCTATTTCAGGCTTGCCTCTCCACATTTGGACGAACACCTGATGCACCGCGTCCTTGGCATCCTCGGCATTCTCTACCAAGGAGAACGCCATGCGATACATGTGCGGATAGCTGTCCTTGAAGAGCCGCTCGAACTGTTGTTTACTGTAATCCATCATGTCTTTTTGGTCTCGTTACATCTATAAGACCATCGAACAGGCAAATCAAATACCCCCAATCGCAAAAAAAGTGAAAAGGTGAAAAGTTTAAAAGGTGAAAAATTGGAGAGGTGAAAAGGTGAAAGGGTGAAGAGGTGAAGAGCGGCTATATCTTTCCGAGGATGCGGTCCATCACCCAGTTGACGCTGGTGGCGCTGATGCTGTCGGCGGTGCAGATGCTGCTTTGCTGGAGGTGCTCCACGACGCTTTGGATGAGCGGCAGCTGCACATGCGGAGGGTTATCGATGTGCAGTTCCTGCTCTCCCTGCTCGGTGCGCAGCCTGATGGGTTCGTATGTGAAGACAGAGAAGCAAAGTTGACCCCGGTCGCCGCTCAGCTCGATGCGGTCGGTGCGTGCACTCTCGTGGCTGACGAAGCACCATGAGCCGCTGCCGGGCAAGCCGTCGGCAAACTGGAAGGCGGCGCTGACGGTATCCTCCGTCTCATAAAGTCCGCCGCGATTGCTGCTGAAGCCTTTCGCCCTGACAATCGGTCCGAAGATCTCCTGCAGCAGGTCAATCTGGTGAGGCGCGAGGTCGTAGAAGTAGCCGCCACCTGCTATGTCGCGCTGCACACGCCAGGGCAGGGCGGTGCTGTTGTAGTCGAGGTCGCGAGGCGGGCAGGCGAAGCGTATTTGCACAGAAGCCACTTTGCCTATGGCTCCGCTCTCGACGAGCTCTTTCACCTTCTGGAAGTAGGGCAGGTAGCGCCTGTAGTAAGCCACGAAGCAGGGCACGTGTGTCTGTTCGCTGACACGGTTGATGCGTTGGCAGTCGAGGTAGCTGCTGGCGAGCGGTTTCTCCACATAGACGGGCTTGCCTGCCTTCATCGCCATGATGGCGTAGGTGGCGTGCGAGGAGGGAGGTGTGGCGATGTAGATGGCATTGACCTCGGGGTCGTTGATGAGCTGCAGGGCGTCGGTGTACCAGCGCGGGATGTTGTGCCGCTCGGCATAAGAGCTTGCTTTCTCCTTACTGCGACTCATCACGGCTTGTATCTTCGAGCCTGCCACGAGGTTGAATGCCGGGCCACTCTTCTTCTCGGTCACTTCACCGCAACCGATGAAGCCCCAACGGATCTCCCTACTATAATTCATAGTTCATAATTCATAGTTCATAGTTAAGCGCGGTAGCAAATTCTTGGATGCTTTAGCACCAAGGCGCGATTGTAGTCGCGGAACTTCACTCTTCACTTTTCACTTGCGAAGCAATTCTTCATTCTTCTCTCTTCATTCTTCATTTAATTAAAGAAGTTCCAGCTCAGGCCGAAGTGGATGGTCATGGGGTTGATGGGATAGTGCGGTACGAGGAAGCCGTGGCCGGAACCTGCGTTGACGTGCTTTGCCGAGACATATATGCGGCAATGCTTTAGGTGCAGGTTGGCGTAGGCGCCTACGATGGGATAGCTGCCTAT
The DNA here is from genome assembly GCA_902768605.1 of uncultured Bacteroidales bacterium. The sequence continues at coordinate 2,719 of CACXLY010000117.1, read as the reverse complement.
CTCCATTCGTGCGTAGTTGGCGTCCTGCACGGCAAACTGCTGGATGGCAGGGCAGTAGTCGGGTGCGTAGTACGACGTGAAGAAGCGCATGTCGGCGCCCAGCTGCACGCGCAGCACTTTGGCGAGGCGGAAGAGCAGATAGAGGTTTGTGTAGATGTTGAGCTTCGGCAAGGGAAGAGCGTCCTGATTGCTGCTTGTCTGGAAACTCACTTGGTTGTCCCAATGGATGACCTTCCAGTTGAGGTCTTGGGCGAGCGTGGCGCCGAAGACTTGCACGCTGCCAACCTGCATGACACCGACGGCGTGGCTATAGTCGGTGGGCAGGAGGCTCTCGGCTTTCTTGCCCTCGCGCAAGGTGTTCTGCATGCCGAAGTAGGTGTAGTTCGAGACGTTCTCGAAGCCTATCTGCAGCCTCGTCCCAAACTTCTTGAGGCGTAGGTTGCCGTCAATCCTGAGGCGCACCTCGCGGCTGAGGTCGGTGTTGTCCCACCATGCAATCTGCGAGTGGTAGTGACGGAAGAAGAACGTCGGCTTGCGGTGCATGAAACCGGCATGTACGTCGGCAAGCAATGTGTCACGTTTGCCGAGATGCTGTTGCAGGTCGGTCTTGCCGTCGATATTCAAGTCGCCGAGATGTTCGCCAATGAGCCAGAACTCGGCCGACGTGTTGAAGTGGAAGCGAGAACCTTGCGTTCGAGCCAGTTCACCACCTACCGAGACGTCGCTCTCCGTATAACGCGTTGCACCCCATTGCTCATTCATCAATTGATAAGTACGCAGCTTGTGGGTGCCGAAAAGCGTTATGCCAAACTGTGCCCACTTGTTGAAGCCCTCGCGAAGGGCGACGCCGAAGGTGTTGCGTACAGAAAGGGCGCGCGATACGTCGGCCATCTTCTTTCCGTCTCCAAAGTAAAGGTTCGAATAGTAACCCGCCGTCGTGTTGTGCGACAGGTATTCGTGCTTGAGGTTGCTGACGTCGAGGGTGTGGATGATGCTCGTGACGGGCACGAACTCCTTGGGCACCTCCTGCTTGTCTTTCCATATCTGCAAGAGCGAATCGACGGCAAGCTTTCGTGCCAGCGTGTCCTGGCGAAGCACGGTCTGTATGCTGTCGGGCAGGTCGGAAAGTAGTTCCGAGGACGATGGCGGCGTAGGCTTCAGCGAGTCCGGCACTTCGATGAGGCGCGTGAAGCCCAGGTTGTAGCGATGCGTCAGGTAATAGTGCTGCTCGTGGTTGCGGTTCCATGTCTGGTCGAGCATCGTGGGGATGTTGCCGGGACTGTATGACTGCCCGAGGCTCAAGGGGTCCTCGATGTAGCGGTCGTCCTCGATGCCGCCGTTCTCGCCCATCTTCATGTGGTTGATGCCGATATAGGCGTGCATGTTGTAGCGTTCGCCGCGGTAGTAGCCATAGAACGTGCTGCCGAACATACTGTTAGGCTGCGCATAGTAGTAGCCGACACCGTAGCTGTAGTCAATCTTGAGGCCCAGGCCGGCCAGCTTGTTGATGTTTGTGGCGAAGTAGGCGCGGACGCGGTCCTCACCCGTCTGCCTGTTGCCGCACGAGTGATAGGCGAGGTTTGTGATGGGGCTCTTTGTGTTGGTGAAGCGGAAGTCCTGCAGCGAGCCGCGGAAGAAGCTGAGTGTCTGCAGGAAGAGGAACTCGTCGGACGTGTTGTCGCGATTGAAGTATAGACGGTTGAGGCGCGGCGAGCCGATGTTGGCCAGGTAGTTGTACTCGCCCGCGTAACCGTCCGTGGCATTAAACTTCTGGAAGTCGTGGACGACGGTGTCGTTGTTCTCCGCATCGACGACGGTGCCGAGGCGAGGCTCCAAGACCCATTGGAACTGCCCGATGGGGATGTTCTTCTTGTTCTTGAAGCGCGTCGTGTCACGTCCCCACGTGGTGCGGTTGCCGGCACCGTCGACGTAGGTCCCGCTTTCGGGCGACAGGACGTATGTCTCGCCGTCGTCGTAGAGGGCAGCATCGCTTCCGTCCTTGTTGACGCGCTGGACCTGTGCACTTGCCGGCAGCAAGAAGCATACAATATATAATAATATGTATAGCCTGCGGTTCATGCTTTAGGTTAGAGGAGACGCAAGATGAATTCCACAACCTTGAACGCCATGCCGACGGCAATGGCGATGAGTGCCGGCACGTGATTCTCGCTGCCGAAGAAGTACATGCAAAGCCCTACGACAGCCGTGACGAGGAACAGGGTGTTGAGCACCATCCTGACCTTCGTGCTGTCGAAGCGCTTTGCGCGTTTTCTGCGGATGCGCTCCACTTGCTCTTCAAGGGAAAGTTCTTCCTGTTTCATAGAGGTTCTGAGTAATCGGAGTAATCTGAGTGTTCAGAGTATTCGGAGTATTCTGAGTAATCTGACTGTCACTTCACGGGCTCGATGACGAAGCCGTAGCTATAGCTCTTCTCCTGAAGCTCGTATTTGGGCAGCGGGCCCGGGCCGCAGCTGGCGTTGCCGAGACCGCGCATGGCGGCGTCGAGGTGCAGGATGATCTCGGGGCGGTGTATCTTGCCGAGTTCGTGCTTATACTTCGTCTGCCAGAGCTCTTCGTCCAAGTAGTGGAGGGCGCTGAAGTCGAAGGTGCCGCCTGTGCTGAAGCGAACGCCTTCGCCCTTGTCGTCGGTGAAGGTCACCCACTTCACGTCGCAGCGTTCGCCCATGCTCTGAGGCTTCTCGTACTCCTCAGTCATGCC
>CACXLY010000116.1 GCA_902768605.1 uncultured Bacteroidales bacterium | reverse complement strand
CGCTCGGCCTGTTCCAAGTGGTAAGGCTGGTGGTCGAGGAGGATGAGATATTTGCTCTTGTCGGCCGACGCGACGAGGTCCTTGAGCAGACGACGGCGGCGATTCATTCGGTCGTCGCGCCCCATGATGCAGAGGTCGCCCAGTTGCGTCGTCGTGTCCCGCAGCAAGCAGATATCGGCATCTCTGTAGAACCTTTGTGCTTCTGGCTCGCCGCTGAAGTATTCGTGATTGCCCAGGCAGGCAAAGACGGGCGCTTCGAGCCGAAGGAACTCCTCGTGCATCCGCTCGTCGCGAAGTGGTCGCATGCTGCCGTCGATGATGTCTCCGGCCACGAGAATCATGTCGGGTTGCTCATTATTAATCAGGTCAACCCATCGCGCGAACTCTTTCCGGCGATTGTGATAGCCGAGGTGCAGGTCGCTCATCAACACCAACTTGACAGGCTTCGTTACCTTCGCAGAGCGAATCGTCATTTCCTGCCGATACTTGTGGCGATAGCGGAGGTTGCCGTAAACGAAAAGCCCGAAGAGGAGGAGCCCGATGCCGCCGGCGGTCCACCAATTGTCGCGCAGCCACGCGGCAGGCAGCAGATGCAGGAGCCTCGCGATGTCGAGCACGACGAAAAACATCGTGAGGTAGAGGAGGACGATGATGCTCGACGTCCCCACCTCGTAAACTGCCGTCGCCACGGGCATCGGCAGGCGGTCCGTCGCACGGAAGATGCTGGCGAAAAGCATGGCGAATGCGCCCACCATCAACAAGACGACAAGTATTTTCCAACCCCACGAGAGGGGGAGCAACAGCCAGACATGCCAGCAGACATACGCGAGGGCCAGCAACGGCAGCAGCAGAAACAGAAGCATCATCATTCGTCCAATCATTTTTTGTGTCCTTTCGGTTGGCAAAGGTACGAATAAAATTCGATATTTCCACTTGTCGAGCCACCTCTTTTTAACCCCAATCGGTCATTAGACTTTATTTCAGAGTTATATTGTTTCCGTAGCAGACCTGTTCTTTTGACTTTGAAGGCGTAGTGGGCTACGTCGAAAAGGCGAAGGGACAGGGATGCAGGAAAGAATATAACTATGAAAAAAGAGAAACATCAGGACTTCTTTAATTATGATTTCGTTCTAATGACCTATTGGGGTTTAACATCTTTTGGAACAAAGCGACGCACGCCTCTTTGCTCAAGTTAACATACATAGTTCGTTGCTGCATGGCGATGCAGCAATTGCTTCGTCGCCATGCAGCAATTGCTTTGTCGCGATGCAGCAATCAACCTAACAGCATTTATGGGGCAATATTTTGCGATGAAATGGGCGATTTTTAGCGTCGGGACTACTCGCGCCTCCCGTTCCTTTCCATTTTAATATAGCTTTAGGGCAAAATATCTTGCAGAATGTTTGGCAGAATGCTGCAAATTCGTTAACTTTGCAAACAAAATGTAATATATAAGACTATGAAAAAGACACTTCTCTGCCTGCTTGCCTTTGCTGCCATGAGTGTGAAGGCGCAGGTGAACATCAAGGTTGATGTGGCTCAGCGCGGCATCGAAATCAGTCCCACACTCTACGGCATCTTCTACGAAGACATCAATTACGCCAGCGATGGCGGCCTGTATGCCGAGCTCATCAGAAACCGCTCGTTCGAGTACGACGCGATAGCCCGCGACTCGCGCAATCGCCCGTCGGACGCTACCTCAAACCTCGACGGGGACCACGTGCCGGCATTTTGGAGGGCCGACGGCGCCAACCTCAGCCTTGTCCAAGACGGGTTGCTCAACGAGAAGCAAGGTCACGCCCTCAAGGTCGAGACAACAAAAGCGAACGGCGGTATCAGCAACGAAGGCTACTGGGGCATTAACGCCGTGGCCGGCACGCAGTATAAGCTGTCGTTCTGGATTGACCCGTCAACTCCTTTGAAAGGAAACATCGTGGCCTCCCTCAAAAGTAAGGACGGCAAGCTACTGGGTCAGAGCCTTATAACTCAGAAATTGAAGAAGGGTTGGCAGATGGTGGAAGCCGCCATCGTGGCTGAAGCATCCGACCCGCAGGCCGTATTCCATCTGCAGTTCGAGCAGCCGAGCAGCGTCCTGCTTGATGTCGTCAGCCTCTTCCCGCCCACTTACAAGGGTCGCGCGAACGGTTGCCGCATCGACTTGGCCGAGAAGCTGGAGGCGCTGCATCCTGCCTTCATGCGCTTCCCCGGCGGTTGCTACGTGGAGGGCAACTACAAGCCCGAGAACGCGTATCATTGGGAACGCACCGTCGGCCCCATAGAGCGCAGGCCCGGTCACATGAATGCCAACTGGGGCTATCCTACGACGGACGGCCTCGGCTTCCATGAGTTCCTGCAACTCTCCGAGGACCTCGGGGCGAAGCCGCTCTATGTGGTGAACATCGGTATATGGCACGGCGGCTGCACCCCGCTGAATGAACTGCAGCCGTGGATTGACGAGTGCCTCGGCGCATTGGAGTACGCCAACGGTCCCGTCACGAGCCACTACGGCAAGATGCGTGCCGAGAACGGTCATCCCGAACCTTTCAACATCGCCTACATCGAGATTGGCAACGAGAATTATAACTATCACATGGACGACAACTCCGATCAGAGCGACCATTATCCCGAGCGCTTCCGCATGTTCTACGACGCCATCAAGGCAAAGTTCCCCGAAGTGCAATGCATCGGCAACGTGGAGTCTTGGGGCACGGATTATCCGAAGTGGCGCAACAGCAACCCTGTCGATATCCTCGACGAGCACTACTATCGCTCGCCCGCCTGGTTTGCCGGCCAGTATAATCGCTTTGACAACTACGACCGCAAAGGTCCCATCATCTATCCCGGCGAGTACGCTGTGACACAGGGATATGGCACGACGGGCAACCTGAACGCTGCGATGGGCGAGGCCGTCTTCATGATAGGCATGGAGAACAACGCCGACATCGTCCGCATGAGCAGCTACGCGCCCATCTTCGTCAACGAGAACGGCATCCAGTGGCGGCCCGACATGATCAGGTTCAACAGCAGCCAGTCGTTCGGCACGCCGAGCTATTGGGTGCAGCAACTCTTCCCGACTCACATCGGCAACCGTCTCGTGAAGAGCGAGTTGCAGTGGAGCATCCCTCAGAAAGAAGAGGAGAACACGCTGCCAATAAGTGTCGGCGTGGCAACCTGGAAGACGCAAGCGTCGTATCGTAACGCGCAATTGCTGGTGGAAGGCGTAAGCGTGCCGCTCCCCGACATGAAGAACTGGAAGTCGGGTAACTCGAAGCCCGAATACCAAGGCAATTGGAGCGCGGACGGCGGCACTTTGCGACAGACAAGTAATGCTGAGGAGAGCATGCGCGTCTCTCCCCAAACCTTCACCGCCAAACGCTATACCTACAAGGTGCAGGCAAAGAAGGACGGCGGCGCAGAGGCTTTCATGATTGTCTTCAACTACGTGGACGAGAAGAACTTCGACTGGCTGAACCTCGGCGGATGGGGTAACTCGAGAACTTCTGTCGAGACGACGATGAGCGGCAACCGCAATACCCTCGACGGCGCACACAGCGACCATTACGACACAGACAAGTGGTACGACATCCAGCTCGATGTGGACGGCGAGGACATCACAGCCTCCGTCGATGGGAAACAAGTGTATAAGGGCAAGAAGCGTAGCAGTCTGCTCTATGGCGTTTATGCCAACACGACGCTCGACGAGAAGACGCGCACGCTCTACACAAAGATTGTGAACCTCTGCGACACAGGTACGAAGGGCAGCATCGACCTTTCGGGCGGCACGGCGGCAGAGGCTGAGATGGTAAGGCTGGCAGGTATGTCGGGCGACGACGAGAACACGATGCAGTATCCCGATAACATCGTGCCGCGCCCTGCAAAGGTGATGACCTCGGACTCGGGCCGCAAGCTGATATTCGACGTCGCACCTTTCAGCGTCAACATCATCACGACAAAGTTGAAGTAAAGAAAGCTTGAGATAGATTTATGGTAAGAAAGATTGTTTGCGCCCTACTGCTGGGCTGCTTTGTGCTTGCCTCTTGTCAGGAAAAGAAGGAGGAGAAGGCCGCTCTCGTCTATAAGACGATGAAGGTGGCGCCCTCCAGTCAGACGGTCAAAGCACAGTATAGCGCCACGATGAAGGGCAAGGAGATAGTGGAGATACGACCGCAAGTGAGCGGGCTCATCACGAAGATACTGACCGCAGAAGGGCAGAAGGTACAGAAAGGGCAAACGCTTTTCGTCATCGACCAAGTGCCTTACCAAGCAGCGCTCAACACGGCCGAGGCCTCGCTGAAATCAGCCAAGGCGGCTGAGGCGACGGCTCAACTCAACTACGACAGCAAGAAGCAACTGCGCGACCAGCAGGTCATCAGCGACTTCGAACTGCAAACCGCTCAGCAGGCACTCCTGTCGGCTCAGGCACAGGTGGCGCAAGCACAGGCCGGTGTGACGAATGCCCGCAACAGTCTTAGCTATACAATCGTGAAGAGTCCACTCAGCGGCGTGGCCGGCATGATACCTTATCACGTCGGAGCCCTCGTCAGCTCCAGCATCAGCGAACCTTTGATATCGGTCTGCGACGACAGCGAGATGTGGGTCTACTTCAGCCTGAGCGAGCGCGAGGTTACAGACCTCACTGGATGCCTTCATGAAGCAGATGCCCGACGTCTCGCTCCTCTTGAGCAACGGCACGGAATACGGTCAGAAGGGTAGGGTAGATGCGGTGAGCGGCATCGTGGATGCCAACACGGGAGCCGTCTCCCTGCGTGCCGTCTTCCAGAATCCCCAGCATCTTTTGCGCAACGGAGGCACGGGAGCGGTCGTCATATCGACTGTCAGGGAGGGTGTCATCGTGATTCCGCAGACCGCGACCTTCGAGCTGCAGAACAAGGTCTTTGTTTATCGCGTCGTCGACGGCAAGACGCAGCAGACGGAAATTGAGGTTGCGCCGCTCGACGACGGCAAGACCTACATCGTGGAAAGCGGCCTGAAAGAGGGCGATACTATCATCGCAGAAGGCGCCGGACTACTGAAAGAAGGGTTATCCATTGAAAATTGAAAATTGAAGATTGAACATTAATGACACCCAAAACCTTCATTGATCGACCCATTCTTTCGGGCGTAATCTCAGTCTTCATTGTTGTGCTGGGGCTGATTGGGCTTTTGAACCTGCCCATCGAGCAGTTCCCGGAGATTGCTCCGCCGACGGTCAGCGTGCGTGCCAACTATACTGGTGCGAATGCGGAAACCGTGCAGAAGAGCGTCATCATTCCTCTCGAGGAGAGTCTCAACGGCGTGGAGAACATGATGTATATGACCTCCTCGGCCTCCAACACAGGTTCCGGCAACATCAGCATCTTTTTCAAGCAGGGCACGGATGCTGACATGGCGATGGTGAACGTGCAGAACCGCGTGGCTTCTACGCAGGGACAACTGCCGGCGGACGTCACCAGGAGCGGCGTGACGGTGCGTAAGCGTCAGACGAGCAACATCAAGAGCCTCTCGCTTTATAGCCCGACGGATGCCTACGATACTGATTTCCTGACCAATTACATGAAGATAAACATCGAGCCGCGCCTCTCCAGAGTGCCCGGCGTGGGCGAGGTCAACGTCTGGGGCGCAAGCTATAGTATGCGCATCTGGCTCGACCCGCTCAAGATGGCATCGTATGGTCTCATGCCTTCCGACATAGATAATGTGCTTGCCGAGCAGAACATCGAGGCCCCGACAGGCACGCTGGGTGCCGATGCCGACAATACCTTCCAGTACGTCTTGAAGTATCGGGGTCGCTACGAAGAAGAGCGAAACTACGAGAACATGGTAGTGAAGTCGCTTCCCGACGGCAGCGTGCTGAGGCTCAAAGACGTGGCTCGCGTGGAGCTCGGCATACAGAACTACACCTTCCAGAACAGCACAAACGGCCACGCGGGCGCTAACTGCATGATTGCCCAGACGCCTGGCTCGAACGCGAACGAGATAATAAAACTCATCGACAAGACAGCCATCGAGATAAAGAAGGAGTTGCCCCCGGGCATGGAACTCGTGGACGTGATGAGCACAAAAGACTTCCTCGATGCCAGCATCCACAATGTCGTGCGCACGCTTCTCGAGGCCATCGTGCTCGTGGTGCTTGTCGTCTATATCTTCCTGCAAGACCTCAAGAGCACGTTCATCCCGTCGCTCGCCATCGTGGTCAGTCTGATAGGCACCTTCGCCGTGCTTTACTTCATCGGCTTTAGCCTTAACCTGCTGACGCTCTTTGCCCTCGTCTTGGTAATCGGCACGGTGGTGGACGACGCCATCGTCGTGGTGGAGGCCGTCCAGGCGAAGTTCGACGAGGGTTACAAGTCGCCTTATCTCGCTTCCGTTGACGCGATGAAAGGCCTCACCTCTGCCCTCATCACGACCACCATCGTCTTCATGAGCGTCTTCATCCCCGTTTGTTTCGTGAGCGGCACCACGGGCGTCTTCTACACCCAGTTCGGTGTGACGATGGCGATAGCCGTTATCATCTCCACCATCAACGCGATGACGCTCTCTCCCGCCCTTTGTGCCCTGATGCTCCGACCCCGTCGAGAGGGCGACACGAGCTTCTCGGCGCGCTTCCACGAGGCGTTCAACGTCGGCTTCCATCGCGTTGTCGTCAAGTACCAGAGGGGCGTCCTCCGCATCTTCCACAACCGCTGGCTGCCCTGGGTATCCGTTGTGGCGGTCTGCTTCTTGCTGGCCTATATGCTCAAGACAACCAAGACAGGCTTCGTTCCGAACGAGGACATGGGCTCCATCAACGTCAACGTCCAATGTGCCCCAGGCACGAGCATGGCCGTGACAGGCAAGATAACGCGCGAGGTGGAACGTCGCATCAAGGACATCCCGCAGTTTCGTCTCTACAACATGACCATTGGGCGCGGCTCGACGTTCGACCAGTCGTCGTCCGCCGGCTCGTTTAATATCCGCTTGAAGAACTGGGATGAGCGCAAGGCGAAAGGCGACGACATCAACTCCGTGATAGATGAAATCTACCGCCGTACCGCAGACATCACGCAGGCTCAGATACGTGTCAGCACCCGTCCCATGATATCGGGTTATGGTGCGACAAGTGGCTTCGAGCTTCACGTGCAAGACCGCAAGGGCGGCAAGATCGAGGACCTGATGCGCATCACACGCGTGCTCATCGACTCCCTGAACCAAGAACCCGCCATCTCCCGCGCGTTTACCACCTTCGACACAAAGTATCCGCAGTATCGCGTGGAAGTAGATGCCGCCCGTTGCAAGCGCGATGGCGTGACGCCGAACGCTGTGCTGAAGGTGCTTTCGGGCTATGTGGGCGGCACCTACAGCAGTAATCTGACGCGCTTCACAAAGCTTTATCGCGTCATCGTGCAGGCGTCGCCCGAGTTCCGCCTCGACGAGAAATCGCTCTCCAACATGCGTGTCCGCAG
>CACXLY010000115.1 GCA_902768605.1 uncultured Bacteroidales bacterium | reverse complement strand
CGACAGCTTCCACGTGCCCGTGAACGTCCCGTTATAGTCCTCTTTTTCCTGCCAGTCCGTATATTGCTCCTTGCCGTCGATGGTGACGAGTTTGCGGGTTTGCCATTTGCGCATTCCCGTGAAGGTCCCGTCTGCGCTGAACGTCAGCCGCTCGAAGAAGCGTCCCTTGTCCTTGACGTATTCGACATGCCACGTCCCGGCGATAATCGGTGTGTACTGCTTCCGCAACTGTTCTGTCTTCTCGTGCGCCTCCTCGTCAGCCCATTGCGGGTCGCTGCTGCAAGAGGCGAGAGCGACGAGGGCGAGCAGGATGGTGATAATTGTTTTCTTGTTCATTTCATTTTATCTGATAACCTTTCTTCCGTTCTTGATAAAGATGCCGCGCCGTGGTGCTTCTACCCGTCGGCCTTGGAGGTCGTAGGTCGGGACGGTCGGCGTGTCTGAGGCGACGGAATGGATGGCAGCGGTGCTTTGGGCGATTAGTTCGACCTTCGAGACGGTATAGACATCGCTTTCGGCGTAGATGAGCAGACGGTCGTGATACTGCTGCAGGTCGTTCACTCTGTCGAATTCCCTCATTGACTCCATCACTTGCGACTCATGCCACGAGCATCCACCATCGGTGGAGCACATGATTTTAATGCATGCATTTTTCTGACCATTCCGCCCCAGGCATCCCACCATGTACACAGTGTCGGGATGCTCGTCGTCGAAGGCAGTGAAGTACCAGTAGGCCATGCGTGCCTCGTCGCCCCAGTAGTTCTGACAGTTCCACGTCTGGCCGTTGTCGTCGGTGATGAACACGCAGCCCTCTCCGCCGGCTATCCAGCGGTCGGGATTGGCAGGGTGGAACGCGACTTGATGAACACAGTTGTCGCCGGGGAAGCCGAGAGAATTGCCGTGGTCGTTCCACGTCTGCCCGCCGTCGTAGGTGATGTTGATGTGTCCTTCGTAAATCATGCCCTCCCCGCTGTTGTAGATGACATTCGGCCTTGCGGGATGGAAGCCGATGAACGATGCTGCTGGGTTGCCATACACAAATTCGGTCAGTTGCTCCCAAGTCTGGCCGAAGTTAATGGAGCGGCAAACGCCCTTGTAGAGAGAAGCGACAAGCAACGTATTCGGGTCTGTGGGATGCTGTACGAGATTTCCCAGCCGCTCTTGCTCTCCGTTTCGGAAGATGTCGGGAGTCACGTCCTCGTATGTCTTTCCACCATCGTGCGAGAGAAGAAGGTATTCTCCGCCCTCATTATAGCGTAGAGCCAGAATGTCAGCACCTCTGCGGACATAGCCCTGCAAGGGTATGCCCTCGAAGCCCGCTTGCTGCCATGCGCTGTTGTCGTCGGTCAGGTCTTTGGTATAGAGGCCCTGGCTGGTGCAGACATAGAGTTTTTCGCCCTCGACGTGCATCCGAGGTTGAGAAAAGTTCCCCTGCCGTTCGCCTCCGCTGAAACTGAGGCCGAGGGGGTGAAACAGCTGCGCCGAAGCAGTAAGGGTGAGAGTGAAGAGAACAGATAGAAAGTAACTCCAGAGTTTCATTCGTTTAATTTCCATTTTACTATTTGTCTAATATAATAAACGTTGTTTGAATTAGAAAATTATATCTCGACTGATTATAATGGTAATTGTTATTGATTTAGGGGTTGACGAAGCAAATACCATGCAGATGTAGTATAGAAGTTACGTAAATATGGGATGTTGGCAAAGAAAGCCCATTGACGACGGGGATTTATGTGAAACTTCTGCTTGTAGTGTGGGTTGATGAGCCAAAGGGTGCGCTGGCAGATGGTATAGCTTGTTTCAGAAGCCAAGCGCTCGAATTTCTCGACAGTCATACGCGAGGCTCGAATGCTCATGAGTTCGTTGATATTACTGGAACTGGCTCCGCTTACCTTCAACAAGGCTTGATAGAGCGGCTTGGGAAAAAGGTGGATGAAAGGCAGTTTGGAGGCAAAGCCAACGGATATTTGCTGATGCCCGCCGAAAGGGTTGTACCAGGCAGGAAAACCGAAAAACACGATGCCATTCTGTTTGAGAAAGTGTTTTATATGAAGCATGAAAATCTTTTTGTAAGGCGACTCGATATGTTCTATAACATCATGAATGAGTATGAGGTCGAACTTGCCTGTTTCAGTTTTGGGAACTTCTGCAAGGAGGAAGTCTTGGCAGATAAATATCCCTTGCTGATGGTGTTCTGAAAAGAAAGTCTGTGCTTCTTCAATGCGCTTCTGGCAGATGTCTATTCCTGTCACTTGACAGCCTTTTTCTGCGAAGGGAAGCAGGTTACCTCCCTCGCCACAGCCGATTTCCAAGATACGGGTATCAGGTGAAAGCGTAATAACAGCTTTCACATAGTCAAAGTAGAACTCGCGGGCTGTGTTTACTAACTCGCAGAAGTATTGTCTCCTGTTAAGATGTCTCTGTTGCATTGTCTTTTCTTGTTTCGCTTCTCTATAGGGATAGATACCACAAAGCAAGAAAAGACTGCACGGTTTCGGATGGGAAATTACCATGTGATGCGGATTCCCAATGGCAACAAGAACGTGAACGGATGCTCTGTACGATAAGTTTCAATGCCGCCGCCAGTCGGGATGTAGTATTGCAGACTTGGCTCGGTGAACAGGCCGACGTTGGGCGTGAGGTTGTACTGCAGGCCGAGACCTGTGCCTACCGACCACTGCCACGGGGCGTGGAGCTTAGATTTTTCGTTGAGTTCCATCGTACCATTGACAAAGTAGTTGGTGCTAAGCGGCGTATAGACAGGTATCTCCATCGTCACGCCAAAGTTGCCGTAGAGATTCCATAGCTTACCATTATATATATTATATGTGCCCTTCAGCGGGATGCCGAGGTAGTGGATGGTCTGCTGCTCGTTGATGGTGTTGCCGTTTGTTCCCATCTCGAACTCAGACTTCAGACGGCTGTAGCTCAGGCCTGTTTCCAGACCGAAGCGATTATTCATTTGGTATTTCAGGGCCAATGAGAAAGTAATAGGCATATAATGATGGCTCTTGCGCTCAATCTTGCCATCGCCTGGCTGGCTGGCATTGTTCCGTGCTATGTTCAAGAGAATATTGTGCTTGTGACTATCTCCCTCACCGGGATATTTCGATAAATAGTCAGCATAGTCGCTCCAACTGTCGAAGATGGCGGGAATTAGCTGAGTGGAAGTTATATCAGTCTTAACCATACCAGCGAAAACAGACGGACGGCTATCCTGTCTGTCACCCATACCGCCAGTATATGCCAAATCCAGCGACCACTTAGGTTGTTTGCTCTTAACCTCCGTTGGCTGTTCTGGGAGCAGGTCGGCGATATGCGTGTCGTTGTTGCGGCGGATGTCGGGCAATGGTTTATCCTCGTGTATGGTTGTGATTGTATCCGTCTGTTCCATATGTTGCGGAATCGTGTCGCCCGCTGTCATCGAGTCGGCTTGCTGATGATTGATGGGCACCACCGCCATCCTGAGCGTTGTGTCTCTCGGCACGTCGGGAATTACAGGACGGACTACGGGCGGCTTCTTCGTCTCGTCCTGCTTTGTTGCTATCGGTTTGGTTTCATCGGGTTGCTTGTCAGTCCTGAGCAAGAAGTAAGTGACGGGCAGCAACAACGGCAGTAGCCACAACAGCCAGTAATGGGCGAGCGACTTTTGCAGCATCTTCTTAGCCCTTGTCAGTTGCGACGATGACGAGTGGGCAGCGATACCCATGATTTCAGCAATCTCCTTGTGCGACATTTCCTCAATGACCGCCAGCCGGAACACCTGGCCGTAGCCGTTTGGCAGCGCATCGACAGCCGCCATTAGTTCGGCCATCGTCGGCAGTGGCTTTTCGTCTGCTGGCGTGGCGTCCTGGGCCAAATCCTCCTCAGTAAGCGAGGCAAGCGAAAGCATCTGCGGCTCATGGTGACGCTCCATGTAGCGTAGGGCTACGTTGGTCGTGATGCTCGTCAGCCACGACTCGAAGCGTCGCGGATTGCGTAGTTGTTCCATCTTGGCAAAGGCCAGCAGGAAAGCGTCGTGCGCCAGTTCCTCCGCCACACGACGGTCGCCCACGATGCGTTGGCATATCGCCGTCATCCGTCGGTGATATGCCCCGTACAGGCTTCCGAGTGCCGCCTCGTCACCCTGTCGTCCCCGCTCTATAAGATGTTCTATGTCCATCGGAAACACTCCTTGGACGATTGGTGCTCACTATCGTCTCTACTATCATAGATACCGCTTTTCCAAAAAGACTGCACGGAAATCACAATTTTTTTCAGTTTTTTTCACGATGCAGCCATCCTTCGAGACGTAATCTCAAAGACAATGGAACTCTTTTACGCATCCAAATATTTGAGATTATTACTTCACTCAGAAATTCGGCTCGGCGTCGCCGCGAGTGTAAACGGTCTCGCCGTCGACACCGTTGGGAACAAAGCCGCCAGTGAAACTGAGCGTGGTTTCGTCGGCATGGATGAAGAGGGCGTTAAGACTGTAGGCATTGGCAGACATCCAATCCCGTTCGTCGTCATAGCTCGCCGAAAGCGAGAGTCTGTTTACGCCAGGAGCACCGTCTGCATCGCGCTCCCACGACAGCTTCCACTTGCCTGTAAACGTCCCGTTATAGTCCATGAAATCCTGCCAGTCCGTATATTGCTCCTCGCCGTCGATGGTGACGAGTTCCCGAGTTTGCCATTTGCGCATTCCCATGAAAGTCCCGTCTGCGCTGAACGTCAGCCGCTCGAAGAAGCGTCCCTTGTCCTTGATGTACTCGACATGCCACGTCCCGACGATAATCGGCGTGTACAGCTCCCGCAGCTGCTCCGTATTCTCGTGCGCCTCCTCGTCAACCCATTGCGGGTCGCTGCTGCACGCTGTCATTGCAAATGCTGCAAGGAAAA
>CACXLY010000114.1 GCA_902768605.1 uncultured Bacteroidales bacterium | reverse complement strand
AGTATCGAGTATCGTGAGCAAGGTGGCGAGCTGAGGATTACCCTCGCCTCGTTCAATCGCTACAACGGTATTAACAGCTACACTTGCCAGGTCAGCCAACGTTTGTTGGTTGATACCCAATTTCTTTCGCCTTTCTTTGATGGCAATTCCTATTTCTTGTTGTGTCATAATCCCAATATATTGCGATTTCGGTGCAAAGATAAGCAATTCTTTTCAAATAAAGATGTGATTTCTCAATAAAATGCGATTTTTGGCATTATTTACTATGAATAGCCATAATAATACGTAAAAATCACAACGCATTGCGATTTTTATTGCTTCCCCATCATCTTCTTTAGCATTTCCTTCATCTGTATAGAAGTAAAACTATCAATGTCTATAGGTTCTTCTTCCTTTTCGATGTTAAGCAACTTACAATTGTTACGGAATCGGATTTCAAGAGGATACATGTCCTGATAGCCGCTGGTGACATCGTTACCTTGCGAGTGCCCCATACTTTCAGAAATGTATAGTTCCTCTACGCTCGCCAACTTCAGATTTGTGGCAAAGGAATGACGCGCCCATGTTCCAGACACCACCTTGTCCCACCCAAGTACCCATAAAAAAGAATCGAATAAATATTTATAAAAGATTTGTACTGCAAGTCTTGTGGTGCTTCTTTGTGAGGTTTAGAGAGATATTTTCTCCACTTTTTTGTGATGCTCACTTTTTTTTCGTATTTTTGCTCCCGCAATGAATGTGGGGAATACCATAATACAATAATAATTTCCAGAGCTGTAGAGAACTAACTTATGGCTGCAGAAAGAAGTAAATGAATCCAACAATTTCTGCCCTATCTTTTGAGAGGGAAAGTAAAATAAATAAAAAAAAAGCAAATGAACAGGAGAATTATTGTTGTGGGCAGCTGCAACACCGATATGGTGATTCGCGTGGACCATCTTCCTTTGCCGGGCGAGACAATCATCGGCCGCGATTTCATGACCAACCAGGGTGGCAAGGGTGCCAATCAGGCTGTAGCTGTTCGGCGGCTCGGGGGCGAAACGGCTTTTATCGCCCGGCTGGGCAACGACGACTTCGGAGCGAAATCGCTTCGCCTGCTGACTGAGGAGGGCATCAATACCGAGTTTGTGAGGCTGACGGACGGCGTCTCGACGGGTGTGGCGCTCATCCCTGTAGATGATAAGGGCGAAAACTCCATCATCGTCTCGAGTGGTGCAAATGCCATGCTCTCGCCCGACGACATCGAGGCTGCTGAGCCGTTGTTCGAGGGGGCATCCATCCTGCTGATGCAGCTCGAGACTCCTGTGCCGACGCTCGTCGAGGCGGCTCGCCTGACAAAGAGATATGAGGCGAAGGTGGTGCTGAACCCTGCTCCCTATCCGAAGCAACCGTTGCCTGCCGAATTGCTCGAAATGGTCGATATCATCACGCCCAACGAGACGGAGGCTGCGGGAATGAGCGGCGTCAGGGTGACGGACGAGGACTCGGCGCTCAGGGCTATCTGCGAGATACAGAGGAAGGGCGTGGGCAACGTGATTATTACCGCCGGAGCAGCTGGTGCCTATACTTCTATTGAGGGAAAGTTGGTACACATCCCGACCGTAAAGACCGAGGTTGTCGACACGACGGCTGCGGGCGACACGTTTTGCGGAGCTTTGTGTGTGGCGCTGAGCAAGGGCAAGGACTTAGTCGAGGCCATTCGCTTCGCTAACAAGGCAGCCTCGCTCAGCGTGACACGCATCGGAGCATGGATGAGTATTCCCTACGAAAAGGAAATAACTCACAATTCACAATTCATAATTCATAATTCATAGTTCATAGTTGAAAATTCTTAATTCTTAATTTTTAACTCTTAATTATTAATTATTACTCTTAACTAATATCATCGCCATGTTTATCGTTAAAAGTTATCTTCTGGCTGTCATTCAGTGTGTTGTCACGATGATGTGCTGGGGTTCGTGGGGTAACACCCAGAAGCTCGCGGGAAAGAGCTGGCGCTACGAGCTTTTTTATTGGGATTATGTCATCGGCATCTTGCTCTTCTCGCTTCTTGTCGGCTTCACTTTCGGCAGTTTCGGCGAGGAAGGCCGAAACTTTACCGCCGACCTCGCTCAGTTGTCGCTTCCCACGTTCGGCTGGATTCTCCTGGGCGGCATCGTCTTCAACCTGGCCAACATCCTGCTGAGCGCCTCTATTTCGCAGGCAGGCATGTCCGTCGCTTTCCCTGTCGGAGTGGGCTTGGCGCTGGTTCTCGGCGTCGTCCAGAATTATATTCTTCAGGCAAAGGGCAGCGCCACGTTCCTCTTCCTCGGCGTGTTGCTTGTGGTGGTGGCCATCATCGTGAACGGCTTCGCTTCGGGGCGCATACAAAGGCTCCGTGCAAAAAAAGCGAGCATGGGTGCAGAGGCCTACAAGGGCTCATCGGGCAGCAGGAAGGGCATCATCCTGGCAATCGTCGCTGGCGTGCTGATGTCGTTCTTCTACTCCTTTGTGGCCAAGGGGATGGACCTCGACAACTTCGAGAGCCCGGCCATCGGCAAGGCGACGCCCTACACGGCCTTCTTCATCTTCTCCGTCGGCATCTTCCTCAGCAATTTCCTTTGGGGCACGATTGCCATGAAGCATCCCGTGGAGGGGAACCCCGTCGGTTATGCTGATTATTTCAAGGGTGCCGGGAGTCTGCATCTGGTAGGACTGCTTGGCGGCATCATTTGGGGACTTGGCACGGTGCTCAGTTACATCGCGGCAGGCAAGGCCGGGGCTGCCATCTCCTATGCCCTCGGACAGGGCGCTCCGATGATTGCTGCCCTTTGGGGAGTGTTCGTGTGGAAAGAGTTCAAGGGAGCCGACGCGAAGACGAACGGCTACCTCGCCATCATGTTCATCTTCTTCATCGCCGGCCTGGCGATGATAGTCTTTGCCGGAAGGTAGGGTTTCCTTCCTTACAAAAGTATAAAGTAAAGACCCGGACTATTCGTAGTGCCTGATTCTGACGTCGATGGCTTCGTCCTTGAGCATGTTGGGGATAGAGCTGACGTCGGTTTGGCCGTAGTGGTAGGGGAAGAGCACCTTGGGCTTAATCGTTTTAGTCGCCCTTACCAGTTGTTCCGGCGTCATCGTGTAGGGCTGGTTGCAGGGCAGGAAGGCAATGTCAATATCCTTGATGTCAGCCATTTCGGGGATGTCTTCCGTGTCGCCCGCGATGTAGATTCTCAGTCCGTCGAAGGTCAGGATGTAGCCGTTGTCGCGCCCCTTGGGGTGGTACTGCTGGCGCCCTTCCGTCGTGTTGTATGCCGGGACGGCTTCCACCTTGATATCGCCGAGCAGGAAATTCTGTCCGTTCGTCATGACCAGACCGGCGCCGAACATGTCTGCGCAGCGTTTGTTCATGACCAGTTTCGTCTTTTCCGTCGAAAGAAGTCGGATGGTGGCTTCGTCGTAGTGGTCGCCGTGTTCGTGAGTGACGAAGATGTAGTCAGCTTTCGGCATGGCGGAATAATCGACGGTACGGTCCCTCATCTTAGCCACGGGGTCGATTTCAATCTCGTTGCCATCGAACTCGATGCGGATGCAGGAGTGCATGAGAGCGTGGAACTTGACCTCCTTTCCGCTTTTTGTCTTGAAGACGTCGGTTTCGTAGGTCTTTGTCGTAGTTTGCTCGGCGCAGGCACTTGTCAGCCCAAGCATGGCCAGCAGGCAGGTGATAATCTTTTTCATAGCGGATTAGTTTTGTCTTGCAAAGGTACGAATAAACGGGCATTAACACAAATAAAATGATGGTTTTTAGTATTACATTATATAATATCGCGCGCGTGAAGGAAAAACTACTAGTGTGTAGTTGGCAAATTAATAGTGTGTAAATTGCGATTTACTAGTGCATGATTTGCCAACTACCCGTGAGCCGTTTCTCGAAGCCTCACGAAAATAATTCTTCATTCTTCATTCTTCATTCTTCATTTTTTTGTATCTTTGTCCCTCGAAAGTACAACAAAACAAGTTCATTTTCTTATGCGCATCACTTTTGCCACAATTCTTCTCGTCCTCACCCTGAATGCTTCTGCACAGGAACTCCGCGACTTAGGGGCGCGCCTTCTTCGGCAAATGCCTCAGGCGCAGGCGGAAGGTGCTAAAGCATCCGAGAAGACGACATTTCAGACGGCCGGCCCCTGGAAGCCCGTCACCGACATCCGCTCCGACCTCGTGATGGTCTATGGAGCCAACGACAACCGCCACATGACCTTCCGCGAGAGAGTGGAGTCGTGGAGGCAGAGAGGCTACACCACCCACTTCATGACAGGCATAGCCTGGGGCGACTATCAGGACTATTTCACGGGCAAATGGGACGGCAAGTGGCACCTCGACGAAGGGCAAAAGACGATGCAGGGCGACACCATCTGGCACGGCCGCCTCATTCCTTATATCATTCCCACCAGGAACTACCTCGCTTATTTCAAGGAACGTCACATCAAGCCCGTGATAGACGCCGGCATAGATGCCATTTTCCTCGAGGAGCCGGAGTTCTGGGCGAGGGCAGGGTACAGCGAGGCCTTCCAGCGCGAATGGCAGGACTACTACGGCTTCCCCTGGCGGCCTCAGCACGAGAGTGCAGAGAATACCTACCTCTCCAACAAACTCAAGTACCACCTCTACTATCGCGCTCTTGATGAGGCTTTCACGTATGCCAAGCAATATGGGCGCGAGAAGGGGATGAACGTGCGCTGCTATGTGCCGACGCATTCCCTGCTCAACTATTCACAATGGCAGATTGTGTCGCCCGAAGCCTCGCTCGCCTCGATGGAGAACTGCGACGGCTACATCGCCCAGGTCTGGACAGGAACCTCCCGCGAGCCGAACTACTTCAACGGCAAAGCAAAGGAGCGCGTCTTCGAGACGGCTTTCCTGGAGTACGGTTGCATGGAGTCCATGACGCGA
>CACXLY010000113.1 GCA_902768605.1 uncultured Bacteroidales bacterium | reverse complement strand
ACGAGCCTCTCGCTCACGATGGACATCTACATCGACCGCACCTCGATTGAGGTCTTCATCGACGACGGCCTTTACAGCTTCTCGATGGACAGGAAGCGGGCAATAAGTACACCCCGGAATCCCGTTACCATGGGGTTTGAGTTCTGGGGTGGGGACATTAATGTGACCGACATTCAGCTTGACGCCATCGAGAGCTGCTGGGAGAGATAGGAATTATTGCTGTCCGGGGAAAAAAATCTCTCTCTTCCTTTTAGGTTCTTTTCTATCGGACTTTCTGACGAATAGCAGCTCATGGAGGCTTGCCAAAAGTCTCGAAGAGACGACAGAGCACAGACGGGGGTGTGAACCCCCGGTAATATTGCAACGAAAGAGAAAGCCCCGAAGGGGCGACAGAGACATAAGCGATTTGTTATTAAACAAGTTCTATATTCTGTCGCCCCTTTAGGGCTTACTATTGTCAGGCTAACCTGTCCCGGGGGTTACACCCCCGTCTGTGTTCTTTCGCACCTTTGGTGCTTTTCCCCGGACAGCAATAGATAAGAAAAAATATTCTTTTGGGGAAGTTTAAAGAAGTTAAAGGAAGTCAAAGGAGTTAAAGGACGATAGCTTTTGCCTCTTGAAAGTTCGGTTTCCGAAATGTATTGTCCTTTCACTTCCTACGAGCGTAGCGAGTTCACTTCTTTCACTTCTTTAACTCCTTTATAATATTAAATTACCTCCTGCCTCTTGAGAGGACGTAGCCTTCAGCTGCGATGCTGTCCTCAGGCTGCCCGTCGTCGCTGCGAGTTTGAGGTGCGTAGTAAGGATAGCCATAGTCCCAATCGTTGCGAGGTCCGTAGCCGTAAACGTTGACATAGGGCGTCCAGTTGTAGTAATCTGCAAGCTTGTAGAGGCGGAACGACGTGCCAGTCGAGGCAAAAGTACCTGAGAAGTAGTCGTTCGTCATACGATAATTGCTGATTCTCGTATCGAGTTCGGGGTCATAGTCATAGGTCAGATACAGGCTCCCGTTGTTTATCTTCCAGTTGAACTTGTAGTATTGATACTCGTACGGGCCGTAGTCATAGTAGTCCACTTGTGTTCCCCGGCCATAGCGGGCACGTGAATAAGCCGGAATAAACGTGATGCGAGTATCGTAGCAATCAAAGGTATAGGTTCTTCCGCGATGGTCCACATAGTTGTAATACATGCCGAAATCGCCTCTCCAATCACCTGAGAGAGCCATCGACTGCTCGATGTCTTCTTCGTCGATGCAGGAGACGAAGGCGAAAGCAGACATCAAAAGGATGTAAAATGCGTGTTTCATAATCGTACTTTTTAGTGTTTGTCTGGTGCAAAGTTACGTGAAATCCACATACTGGCAAAGGGGAAATGCGAAGACTTTCGGGGGAAATCCCTATTCTTGATAATTAAGAATTAAGAATGAAGAATGAAGAATTTGCTGCCGCCCTGAATCGTGCCCTCCCCTTAGGAGAGACAGAGGATGGCATTTGGAATGTGGCGTTATATTTGCTGCTACGTTGAAGGCGGTAGCAAATTCTTCACTCTTCATTCTTCACTCTTCATTCGCCAAGCGATACCTCGTTTGTGAGCCGCTTCCTTCGCGCACGAGGCGCCCCTCCCTGACGAGTCGGTTCAGGATGGTTGTCACGCGGCCTCGCGTCAAGGTCTGTTCGAAGGCGGCTGCGACATCCTTGTGGGTGACGGTACTTTGGTGGGCGAAGAGCTCCGTGAGGCGTGCCTCGAGCTCCGCTTCCTCAGTTTGGAAGGCGTAACCATAAGGCACCTGGTTCACCTTGAGACTGCGTATCTTCTTCAGCAAATCACGGTCCGGACGGAAGTTCATATTGTCCACGCGGATATCCTTGCCGTGATAATTGCCGTCCTTCACCTCGATTTCGCCCTTCAGGGTAAGGCGGAAAGTGCCGATGCCGGGCAGAGTGACGGCATTTCCCTGCTCGAATTCGTGGAGCATGACGCGTTGCATGGCGCCCAAAGCGGCCAGAAGCTCGCCCTTCGGAAGCACGGAGGGCAGGCGCGAATTGCCGCTCTGGAACTCCACCGCATCGATGGTCGCCTGGCATCTCGGCACGGCTCGCAGGTCCTTCAGATTCGTTTGTTCGTTCACTTCCTGCTGTTCTTTCTCATGAGGCAGCAGTCCTCGCTTGGCGATTGAAAATTGTATAGCCATAGTTGTATCGTATCAGATTACCCGACAAAATTAGTGAAAAAACTCCATTCCACCAAATGTTTTGCCCGTTTTCTCGTGTTGGAGGGTTTGCAAGTTCATGTACTTGCAATTGAATGTACATGAACTTGCAATTGAATGTACATGTACTTGCAAGCAACTTGACGTGTTGGATGGAGCACGTTGACACGTCATGTTGAGCATTCTGACGTGTCAAGTTGAGTAGCGAGACAGGCGGGGTAGGGTGAGCCGGCCTATTTGAAGAGCTTGATTTCGCTGAGCTGGAGGCGGGTGCCGTCTGCCATCTTGATGAACTCGAAGCGATAGAAGCGGAAGCTTCCCGTGCTTTGAGGCTTGAAGCGATACTCCTGCTCGTTCTCGTCGCGCATTCGGCGATTGCCTTTCTGGTCGTCGAGGACGGTCCAGTTCTGTTGGTCGTTGGAGCCGCTCAAACGCCAGTTGGCGGGATTGCGGTCGGGGTAGTCGTGCGTGTCATCGCCCGTGTAGAACCGATACTCAGTAATGGGCGTGGGCTGCCCTGCGTCGAGGATGACCTTGTAAGGCATCTGGGCGGGCTCGTCGACACACCATTTCGTGAACAGCCTGCCGTCGGCCACCATCTCGGCTCCTTCCTTCGGGTCGCGACCCGTCCCGCTGACGAAGGTCGATTTTACTGGTGTCTGAACCGTGTTGTACAGGTAGATTTCGCTGAGCTGAATGCGAGTGCCGCTCTTCATACGGAAGAACTCGAAGCGGAAGTAGCGGTATGAGCCCTTGCCCGATGGCGCGAAGCGGTACTCTTGCAGTCCTTCGTCGGGCAGCAGCCTGTTGTTCTTCTGGTCGTCGAGTGTGGTCCAGTTCTCCTTGTCATTACTTCCGCTCAGCCGCCATGTGATGGGGTTTCGCTCGGGGTAGGCGTTCGTGTCGTCGCCCGTCACGAGTCCGTACTCGGCCACGCTGGTCTGTCCGTCGGCCTCGAGAATAATGGTGTAGGGCATCATGCGCGGAAAGTCGATGCACCATTTCGTGGAGAGCTGGCCGTCGCATATCATTTTGGGCCCTTCGTCGCCCCCACGGCCGGTGCCGCTCACGAAGGTGGTCTTGATGGGAGATTGCGAGAAAAGCGAGAAGCAATTGAGGGTGCAGGCAAGGATGAAAACGGGGAGTTTGGAGATGGAATGTTGTTTCATAAAGGTCAGAATGTTTGTATTTCTGTGCAAAGATACAAAGAAATTGACAATTAAGAAAGAAGAATTGAGAATTATTTTGTAACTTTGTGGCTCAGAAAACACAGAAAACGCCATGAATATGAAAGTCAAAACCCTTCTGGCTGCATTTTTGGCTCCTCTTGCCATCAGCGCAGCACCCGAAACTGAACTTGTCGATTACGTCAATCCCTACATCGGAAGCATCAGCCACCTGCTGGTTCCCTGCTTCCCGACTATCCAGCTGCCGAACAGCTTGATGCGTATCTATCCCTCTCGTAACGATTATGTTACGGAGTACCTCGACGGTCTGCCCGTCGTCGTCACCAATCATCGCGAGCGTAGCGCCTTCCGTCTGAGCGTCACGCAGGACGAGGAGTTGCGCCCCATCGTACGTACCAGTTGGGACAACGAAAAGGTGACGCCCTACGACTATCAGGTGCAGATTGCCGACAACACCATCGACGTTCACCTTGCTGTCAGCCATCAAAGTGCCATTTATGAGCTTACGTTCCTCGACCCGACCAAGCCTGCCACCCTTATCCTCTATACTGAGGACGGCAAGATGAAGGCCGATCAGCAGTTCGCATCTGGCAGTCAGCGCCTGAGCAAGAACATGAAAATCTATTTCTCAGGCGAGTTTGACGTTAAGCCAGAGCAGGCAGGATTGCTTCGAGATGGTGTGATAACCGACAAATGGCTTGTAGAAGAACCTCGCGCTTGCGCGGCTTATCGCTTCCCTAAAGGCACCAAGAAGGTGCAGTTCCGCTATGGCATTTCCCTCATCAGCGAGGAGCAGGCGGAGAAGAACCTCAAGCGCGAGCAGGGCAAGGCGTTCGACATGGCCAAGGTCATCAGGGAAGGACGCAAGGAATGGAACGAGACGCTCAGCAACATACTCGTAGAAGGCGGCACGGAAGACCAGAAGACCGTGCTCTACACCTCTTACTATCGCACCTTCGAGCGCCCTGTCTGCCTCAGCGAAGACGGGAACTACTTCTCCGCATTTGATGGCCAAGTGCATGAAGACCAAGGCAAACCGTTCTACACCGACGACTGGATCTGGGACACTTATCGTGCCGCTCATCCTCTCCGAGCGCTTATCCAGCCTCGGAAAGAAGAGGACATCATCGAGAGCTACCTTCGCATGGCGGAGCAGATGGGCACGATGTGGATGCCCACTTTCCCCGAAATGACAGGCGACACACGCCGCATGAACAGCAACCACGGCGTGGCGATGGTGGCCGATGCGCTCTACAAAGGGCTCGACGTGGATGCCCGAAGAGGCTTCGAGTACTGTCGTCGGGGCATCGAGGAGAAGACGCTCGTGCCCTGGAGCGGTGACCCCGCAGGACGCCTCGACCAGTTCTACAAGGACCATGGCTACTTCCCGGCTCTTGGCGTGGGACAGAAGGAGGACGTCCCCAACGTGAACGGCTTCGAGCAACGTCAGCCCATCGCCGTCACCTTAGGCACAGCCTACGACGAATGGTGCCTGTCGCGAATAGCAGAATACCTCGGCAAAAAGTCCGACGCGGCGAAGTATCTCAAGCTCAGCTAC
>CACXLY010000112.1 GCA_902768605.1 uncultured Bacteroidales bacterium | reverse complement strand
ACCTTGCCGACGCCAAGCGCCTCACCAACCTACATATATATAATATGCCCGCGCGTGCAAGGACGGATGCCGTGGAGTGGGACGACAGCGTGCTTGCCTACACGAACGAGCTGCGCCACATGGACTTCCAGGGATGGAAGACGGCTTCGCCCGAATCGGTTCGGAGCTTCTCGGCCGTCGCCTTCAATTTCGGACGTGTGCTTTGCGACAGCCTGTCCGACATTCCCATCGGCATCATCTGTAACGCCGTGGGAGGCTCCACGACGGAGTCTTGGATAGACCGCACGACGTTGGAATGGGAGTTTCCCAACATCCTGCACGACTGGCGGAACGGCGACTTCGGTCAAGCTTGGGCACGCGGCCGAATGACACAGAACATCGCCCATGCCCTCAACAAAGAGTCGGCTGCATATAATCCCCTGCAACGTCATCCATACGAGCCTGCCTACCTCTTCGAAGCAGCCATCGCGCCGCTCGGACATCTGCCCATCCGTGGCGTTATCTGGTATCAAGGCGAGAGCAACGCTCACAACATCGAGGTACACGAGAAGCTGTTCACGCTCCTTGAGCAATCTTGGCGCAAGTTCTTTGCCCAGCGATGGAGGAGCGAGTTCCACAAGAAGCATCCCCTGCCCTTCTACGTCGTCCAGCTCAGTAGCCTGCCGCGACCTTCGTGGCCTGCCTTCCGCGACAGCCAGCGCCGCTTGGCCATTCACCCCTCCTTTTTAGGGGACGGGGAAGGCTTGCCAGACACATGGATGGCTGTCAGCAGTGACCTCGGCGACAAGAACGACGTTCATTACCGCACGAAGCGTCCTGTAGGCGAGCGCCTGGCCCTGCTTGCGCTGAAGCACACTTACGGCCATGAGTTGGTTTGCGAAGGCCCGACCTTGCGCTTTGCTGGCCGCGGAATGGACAACGACATCTTCCTGCATTTCGACAATGCAGACGGCCTCAGTTGCACACGAGGCTTCGAGATTGCTGCCTACGATGGCATGTTCTATCCTGCTTACATCAAGATAGAGGGCGACAAGATTCTCCTCTCCTCGCCCGCCGTCAAGTATCCGACACTGGTCCGTTACGGCTGGAGCGGCTTCACAGATGCAGACCTCCGCAACAAACAGGGCCTGCCTGCCTCGACCTTCAGTACTATGGTACGGTAAAAACGAACGACAAACCCATTAGGGAAATCAGACACCCCGCAGAACCCCTCTATTTCGCCCCAGAATTTAAACGACAATCCCTAATTATGAAATAATATTATTGCTGTCCGGGGAAAAGCAATAAAAATAAAAAAAGATTCCTAATCTCGCGACTAAGAATCTCAACCTTAAAAATCTAATACCATGAAAAACACTTTTGCTTCGGGGTGCGGACGAGAGTCGAACTCGTTCCGGACCATTTCATCTAACTTGCTCGATAATGAATACCTGACAAGCTCTCATTTTGTTTGTAACTTTGAATTATGGCTGTCAGCAAGTAGGTAACAGCTCATTTAGGAATCGCTGACACCACTTTTCAAAGTGATTTAGGCAACAATCCTACTTGATTTCGGAAACATCACCTTGGCAATCTTTCCCCAAAAACTGCCAGCATTCAATTTACCTAAAACTTTGCAATAGTTCATCTGAATGCGTCACAAAGGTATGAATAAATTCTGATATAACCATACTAAAACAGAAAAAAATGATATAATTAATATAAAAAAACGTATTATGTCAGCAAAATGACCCAAATATGGACATAAAAACTGCCTGTTCTTGCTTTTTTTTGAGATTTACTTTATATGTGCCCATTTGTTTTCGAAGTCCCAGATCTCGGCATCGTACTTCAAGGCGCGCTCGCATTCCTCTTTTGTCTTGCCTTTGGGGATGTTTGGACCTTTCATGTTGACAAACGGCTCGCCTGCATCATAGGCTGCCAGGACGGCATCGAAGAACTTCTGCCAGCGGACTTTGTAGAAGGTCTCCACAAGGCCGTCATAGTCGCGATTGGCGTAGTCCGTGAGTCGGTACGTGTCGCCCCAGACGGTAATGATGGTGCGGGCGTTCATCTCGAAATAGTCTTTCTCTGCCTCAGTCGTGCCCCAGGCTCGGGCGTCACGAATCCAGTCGTCGAGCGAGAAGTCGTGACATTTCTTCACCTCCGAGACCATCTTGTCGCACATCCCCAAGAACTCTTGCGAAGCCGCCACCATTCCGTTTCTGTCGCCTTCCTTATAGGCATCCGAGAACCGTTTCCTTACGGCCAGAGCATTATTGCGGATGGACTGACGGCGTGTGTTGGCGAGGTCGAACTTGAGGTAGTTGGACGAGCCTTCTACCTTCTCCAGGATAGCCAGCGCTTCGTCGAGGTTCTTGATGTCGTAGCCTTTGCGGAGCTCTGTTGTCCAGTTCCATTCGCCCTCCAGATTGGGGTGTGCGTTGATGATGCCGGCGGCACCGGTACTGGTGTGCGTCGTGCAGACCTTGTCCACCATCGTGTGCCAGAATGCCCGGTAGTTTGCATCCACGCGGCCAAGATGGCGGTCAGCTATGTTGTCGATATAGGCATCGAAGCCGACGCCCGTGTCCCAAGCCTGAGTCAGCAAAGCCTCATAGATAGGCTCGTTGACGCCAAAGCCTTCCAGCGTGGAGCCGATGCCCACGAACTCCTGTCCGCCCTCCTTCTTCGCGCCGGCTAACAGCTTCGCATTGTGTTTGTAGTCGCCCTCTATCTCCGTCATTCCGCCGAAGTTACCCAGGTAGCACCAGATGAACTTGTGTCCGTAGAAATGCTCCGTCATACGCCAAATCTCGGTATAGTCGCACTCGTAGTCAAGCATAATCATCTTGCCTATGGGAACGGCACCAAGGTAGGCTTTGATGCGCTCCTGCGTCCAGGCTCTCTTATTGCTGATGAAGAGCCAAGCCATCTGAAGCCACACGGCTTCGGGGTCAACACTTGCGAGGGATTGATAGACGCCGGCTGAAATCTTGGCCAGCGAGTCGGGTTCCCATGATGGGGGCGAGACTTCGTTGAAGAGGTCCACGTCGTAGATGTGATTGGTGCCGTACATCTTGGTCTGCTCCTCGAGGAAATCCTTCTGGATGCGGGCGAAGATGGGGTCTGACGGGTTTAGGTAAGTGCAGCGGTACTTCTCGTCGAAGTTGCACCAGCGGTTCACTTTCGAGGTTCTGATGCCAGGCACAGCCTGTTCCAAGTCGGAGGGGACATGGCCGGCGAAGGCAGGAAGCACGGGCGTCATGTTCAGCTCGCGCTCTCGCTCGAGGATTTGCTTCTGCAGCTCAGCCTGTCCGTCAATCCAGCTTTGCGGGAGCGGACCTTGCCAGCGGTCGATGTTTATCATGCGTTGCCAAGGCAGATGAGCAGGGCCTGTGAAGTAGGCGCGGATTTGCTCGTCGGTCAGGCCGTACTTGCGCCACACCTTCTGCCAGACGGCTTCCTGTCCGGTAATGGCGAGCGGCATGTTCACGCCGTTCAAGGCCATCCAGTCGATGAAGCGTTCCCATTGCGGCCACTTCCACCAAGGCATCGTGTAGCCGAAAGTGCAGTAGTTGAGGAAGAAACGGATGGGCATTTCCACCTTGCCCGTCACCTTCTCGGGAACCTTCGGCATCTTCTTCGGAAGTTCTACGGGATTAAAGTCGTACCAGCTCACATTTGCCAGGCAATACTGCTGGATGTAGCGATTCAGGCCGACAGCCATGGAGTTGGCGTTGTTGCCTCGGATGAGGACTTTCTTGCCCTTCTGTAGCAGCTCGTAGGAATCTACAGGCGATTCGGTTTGTTCGAACACAACGGCTTTTGCCTTACTGCCCATCACTCTGCGAGCCAGGGCTTCTGCTGCCTGCTCATCGGCCGTCTTGAACGACATCAAAGCCAACGAAACGACCAGAAGCAGGATTGAATGAAAGATTTGTTTGTACATAGTCATTAGTTTTATTGTGTATTAAAATTTATTTCTGCGAATTTGGAGGATAAACGGTATATCCCCATCCTCGAGCGACTGCAGACAGGACTGATGCTCTACGCTCGAAGTCGGGCCAGTCTTTCTTCTCAGCCTGACTCCAGCCCGTTTCTGCTATAGCGAAGACACGCGGATAGAGCATCATCTCGGCATGCCAGGCGTCCTGAACATGCTCAGTCCACAGGTTGCCCTGCACGCCCAAGACATGATGGGCATCTGCTTCAGAAATGTCCTTTGCCATCGGTTCGAAGGAATAGACTTTCTCCAGAGGCAAATGGCGCCCAACAGCCCGGAACTGAGCCGGGTCTTGATGATAATCCAAATAATAATAATGTGTGGGGGTGAAGATGACGTCATGCCCTTCCTTGACGGCCTGCAGACCAGCCTCAATCCCGTGCCACGACATCACGGTGGCATCCGGAGCCAAGCCGCCCTGCAGGATTTCGTCCCAACCGATGATGCGCTTGCCGTGTTCGTGGGCAAAACGCTCCATTCGCCTAATCAAATAGCTCTGCAGCTCTTCCGCGCTCTTCAGTCCCTCGGCCTTCATCCTGGCCTGACAGTCCGGGCAGAGTTTCCAGTTGTTCTTCCTGGCCTCGTCTCCGCCAATGTGGATGTACTTCGAGGGGAACATGTCGAATATCTCAAGCAGCACCTTTTCGAGGAACTCGAAGGTGCTCTCCTTGCCCGGACAAAGTTCCCAGGGGTCTTTTCCGCCATTCGGCAGACTGCAAGCCAGTTCGGGGAAGGCATATCGCGTCTCGTAGTTATGCCCGGGCATCTCAATCTCCGGAATCACCTCGATGTGCCTTTCGTCGGCAAAGGAGAGGATGTCGGCTATGTCCTGCTTCGTATAGTATCCGCCGTAAGCCCCGGGCGTTCCCTCTTCCACGAAAGGCCCGCCTATCTCGTTCTTCTCCCAATCCCAAAAGAAAGCCTGAGGTCGCCAGGCCGTCAGACTGGTGAGTCTGGGATAGGCGTCAATCTGCACACGCCAGCCGGGGTTGTCCACCAGATGGAAGTGGAAGCGGTTCATCTTCAGCAGAGCCATCATCTCCAGCTGCTTCTTCACGAAGGCCTTGCCCTGGAAGTGACGGCTCTCG
>CACXLY010000111.1 GCA_902768605.1 uncultured Bacteroidales bacterium | reverse complement strand
AGCGTGGTAAGCGAGACGATGAGGATGCTGTGCAAGAAGGTGAGCGTGATGCCCTCGAACCCTCCGCCGCCATCTATGCCGAAAAGCAGGAGCATGAAGAGCACCTCGGCACTCTGCACGATGCGCGAGAGGTACTCCAAGCCCAAGGCTGCATAGAAGTTCTTGCGGCTCTGCTGATGCAGGGCTGCTATTTGTGAATCGACATTATGCAGGGCCTCAGCATGCGCCTTGAGAAACCTGTCGCTCCATCCTCCGAGCCCCGGCAGATGGCCCACCCATCGAATCAGCCTCACG
The DNA here is from genome assembly GCA_902768605.1 of uncultured Bacteroidales bacterium. The sequence continues at coordinate 5,875 of CACXLY010000111.1, read as the reverse complement.
ACGAGCCCGTACTTGTATCCCCTATAGAAGAGGTAGAAGGCAATCAGGCAGAAGACTACGATGATGCCTAAGACGATGCCGACCGTCGTATCGAAGGGCAGGTCGCCCACCAGCGCAAGGGCAAGGTAGAGGAAGACGGACGTGAACCAGAACCAGAAGTGCGCAAAGACGTGAAACATCGCATAAAGGATGACGCTGGAGGTGGCGTGCTGCTTCGAGATGTCCTTGCTCAGCTCCATGATGCGGTACGGTTCCCCGCCCAAGCCGCCTACCGGAGTGGCATAGTTGAGCGCATAGCCCGTGATGGTCAGCTTGTAGATTCGCCAAAAGCCCACTTTCTCGTCGGGGTCAGTGTTGCCCTTGATGACCGACATCCAAGCGAGAGCATTGATGCCATAGACGACAATCCAGATGCCCACGATGGGGATGAGCCACAGACCTGCACGGCAGATGTGGCCCCAAAGCTCGATGAAGCTGACGTCGAACGTAAAGAGCATCACCACGACACAAACGATGCCGAGGAAGAAGAAGAAGTTATTCCAGCTCATTTGGCAAATTCATAATTGTTAATTCATAATTCATAATTATTTTATCCTTCAACCGTAAGCAGGGCGCAAGCCTTATTATGAATTACGAATTATGAATTGTGAATTATTCTTTCCCTCACCCTTCGGCAGCAGGCTTCGTGGCGACGGTTAATAGGAGCCCCATGCAGACTATCTCGAAGAGGAAGTTGCAGACGGGCAGGTCGATGAGGCAGAACAGGAAGAACATGCCGGAGCGGAAGTTGAAGGTGAGCATCGCGTTCAGCGGCATCAGAGCCTTCGACTCGCGATGAAGCTCCTCGCGAATCTGGTCGGGCATGTTGCCGGCACTGCCATACTTCTCGCGCAGCGCGGCCATCAGCTTCTGGAACTCGGGCGTCGCCTTTTCCTGTTTGCGCGTGTAGTCGATGTATGTCCGCAGGAAGTGCTTCCAAAGGCGGTTGCCTTCGCTGGGTGTCTCGTCATAGACCTTCTGCTGCTGCGCGGAGTTGTCCAGCTCGCTGCCCTTCTCGCCTTTCAGCAGGAAGAGGTGCACCTGGATGTAATAGTCGGCAAGCCGCTGCTGGCCGCCCATGCCGGCGAAGCCCGAATAGAGGGCGATGGCCACGACCACTGCGGTGGCTATTATCGCGTTCTGCTCCGTATCGGGAATGCCGAGCCATCCGAACTCCAGCGAATGGTAATGATAGAAGCGAACCATCAGCAGGACGTAGATGGGGATGAACCATACGAAGCCCGCCATGCCATCGAGGATTCTGCCCAAGCGGCTCTTCTTGCCCGTCATGCGAGCCAGCTGACCGTCGGTGCAGTCGAAGATATCTGCCTGGCAGAGCAACAGGACGCCGATGATGTTCATCAGCAGTCCGTGCCACCCCTCGTAGTAGAAACTGCCGTGCATGAAGAAGACGCTGGCGGCAGCGCCTACTATCATAGAGATGATGGTGACGGTGTTGGGATGTATGTCGAGCTTGGCAAAGAGCAAAGCCCAAAGGTAACTGAGCGGCCGCACAACTCGGTAGTCGAGCCAGTCCTCTGTCTCGGAGGACTTCAGCGTCGCCTGTACTTTTTTCTTGAGGTCTTGAAACATATTCTACTTTATAACCTTTATTCAGCCTGCAAAAGTACAACTTCTTTCCCAATTATGCCACATCTTTCCCCTTTTTTTTCCTTTTGCTTTGTCGTTAACGATAAAAGTCGTACCTTTGTGCGCTAAATATAAACAAAGAAGATAATGAACTTTCTCGACAGAAACGAATTCAACTTCGAGCCTTCCCAGAAGGTCATCGAGGCGATAAAGAACTTCGACCCGCACACGCTCTGCTTCTACACCCGCATATACGACCAAGGGAAGAAGAGTGTCATAAGTGTTCGCCTTAGCGAAATCTATGGCGTTCCCGAGAACCAAGTGCTCCTGGGCTACGGCGGTGAGGAGATGCTGAAGAATGCCATCCACTACTACCTGATGGAGGGCGACAACAAGACCATCCTGATTCCCGAGTTCTCCTGGTGGTACTACAACCGCGTTGCCGGCGAATGCGGCGGTTCGTTCGAGATGTATCCGCTCTACGAGACAGGTGACACGTTTGCCTACAACGTCGACGAAGTCATCGCCTACACCAACCGCATTCATCCCCGCATGCTGCTCCTCGCCTCGCCCAACAATCCGACGGGCAACAGCCTGACGAGCGAAGAGATAGGCCGCATCATGGAGAACATCCCGGCGGACACGATGGTGCTGGTGGACGAAGCATACGCCTCGTTCATCACGACCGATGTGGACTACATCGCGCCCCTCGTGAACAAATACAACAACCTCATCATCTCGCGCACCCTCTCCAAGTTCTACGGCCTGCCGGGCCTGCGCGTGGGCTTCGCCTTCATCGGCGCCGGCCACGACCAGTTCCTCAGCTACTGCAACAAGTACCTTGGCTACAACCGCTTCTCGGAGGCAGTCGCGCTGGCGGCTCTCGAGAGCGACGACCACTATCGCCGCGTAGCAGACGAGATGGAATGGGACCGCCAGCTCTTCCAAAAAGAGTTGGGCGACAAGCCGGGCTTCAAGGTCTATAAGAGCGTCGCGAACTTCATCCTCATCAAATACCCGACAGCCATCAAGGAGAGACTGCAGAAAGCGCTTGCCGACCAGAACTACAAGATCAAGTTCATGACGGACAAGGGCCTGGAAGACTGCCTGCGCATCACCCTCGGACGTCGCGAACAGATTCAGACCGTGGTGGACCTTATTAAGAAGACCCTCTCTAACTCTCCCTTAAAGGGAGAGGACTAATCCCCCCATACAATACAAGTCTGACTTATGAATAAAGGGACAAAAGTTTCTGTTTCCTCCCCCTTTAAGGGGGAGCAAGAGGGGGTCCGTGCCCTTATCCTTGCAGCGGGCACAGCTTCACGACTTCGTCCGCTCACTTCCAACACGCCGAAATGCTTGCTCAAGGTGGGCGAACGCACACTCTTGCAGCGCTCGATGGATGCCCTCATCAAGGCAGGCATCCGTGAATTCGTCATCGTGACGGGTTATTTGCATGAGCAAATCGAGAACTTCGTCAAGCAAACTTACGGCGACAGCATCCGCATCTGCTTCATCCATAACAAGGACTACGAGACAACCAACAACATCTACTCGCTCTGGCTGGCGCGCCCCGAGGCCGAGGGGCAAGAGGTGCTGCTGCTCGACAGCGACCTGCTCTACGACGGACAAATCGTGGAGCGCGTTCTCGCAGATAAGCACGAAAACGTCCTCACCCTTATCCGACACGAGCTTGGTGAGGAGGAGATGAAGGTCGTCATTGACCCACCCCTGCCCTCCATTAAAGGGAAGGAGACTTTGGATGTGGAAGCCTCCCCTTTAAGGGGAAGTTTGGAAGGGTCTATCACCGAGATAAGCAAGACGTGCGACCCTGCATCGGCTGCCGGCGAGAGTCTCGGCATCGAGCGCATGGGCAAGGCCTACACCACGGCGCTCTACAAGGAGCTGGACACGATGATGAATGAGGAGCACCTCGAAAACAAGTTCTACGAGTTGGCATTCCTTCGCCTCATCCAGAAAGGCTTTACCTTCAGCGTGCTCGACGTCACGGACCTCTTTTCCTGTGAGCTCGACACGGTCGAGGACTTTGAAAACGCCAAGCAGCGCATCCCGTCGCATCTCTACTAATCACACATTAAGGAACAAAATGAAGCGAGGGCACGTCATTGTGTCCTCGCTTCGCGTTTCCAGGCTTTAAGGTAAACGCTATTCTTCGCCCCAGATGTCCCAGGCGCCATCTTCTTTCGTAAGCGTCTTGCCGCCATCGACAGTCTTCTCGCTGTCCTTGTTGACCTTCAGGCTGTCGGCAATCATCATGGCTGCCTGAGCCTCTTCTGCCTGCATGGCAGGAACGATATATGTCCTTTTCATTGCTTTTCCGATTATAGATTTGTGCAGTCAGGACCTCGGCAGCAGGCAGGCGCGAAGCCTGCCTGCTGCTGTCGCAGTCCGCTGTCAATTAATATAATATCTTCTTTCCATTAATGATGTTGACGCCTCTCTGTTGCTTCTGCAGACGCTGTCCGGCGACATTGTAGATTGTCCGCTGACTGTTGTCTGCTGTCTGTTGTCCAATTTCTTCGATGCCTGTTGCGTCATCATCAGTCCAGTAGAATGCCTTGACAGGAGTGCCGGTAAACTGGAGGTAGCCCTTGCCTGCCTTGATGGTGGTGTCCGTCAATGCTTTGTAGAAGCCAATCTCTTCGCCTTCGGGCTGAGCAAGAACGTATTGAGTGCCATCGGCAACGATGTCGGTCGTAGCTGCCTTCAGCAAGTTGCCTTCGGGAGCGACAGGCGTAGAGGTAGCAGCGGGGATGACGTAAGCGCCCTCGGCTGCCTTCACGAGAACGGCCTCACCAGCAGGAGCCTCGGTGATGGACATCAAGCTGACGTAGTCTTTCCTGAATGACTCCGTTACGGCAAACGCCTCAACATCTGTCTCGGAAAAGTCCACATCCCTCGGTGCCACATAAGTGGCATAACCTACGGAAGAGACGAGGAGCACGTTGCCTTCGGGCAGAACCTCCGTGCCTTCAGCACCGAAGTTGTCGAAGCAGAAGTAGGCGGGCGTGTTCATACCGTAGGCGCCGTTGTCGCTGCTGCTCAGAGCAAAGCCGAGCTTGGCAACCTGGCCGAGGCAAGAAAGGTCGACGTAGCGCCAGTCATTGATGATGAAGGCTTTAGCCTCATCGCGGAGGTCGGCCAGGTAATACTCCTTCGAGCCGGTCTCATTGTCGTCGGCATCATAACCCGTGATGGTGAGCTTGAACCAGTCGCCCTTCGCGAACTTCTTGGCAAAGCCGTCGCCGTTCGTCATCGAGTCGTAGGCGTAGCTGCTGTTTGTGATGTAGAAGCCGGGAACGACAGCAGGCTCGGTGAGCAGCGTCACGTAGCAGGGGCCGTTGAACTCGGCAGCAAAGGCAACGCCATAGGTTGCGGAGCCGTCGTAGCCACCACCCACGACGTTGTTCCACTGGTCGTCGAGCGTAGCGTAGCTGTTGTCGGCGCGGTTGGCATAGCCGAACCAATACCAGTAGTCCCAGTCGTGCATGCAGCCGGTAGCAAACTCGAAGTCGCCGCTGACGAATTCCGTGCGGTCGTCGTCCTCTTCGGTGCTGACGCTCATATGGCCGTCGGCAGGCACTTCAAGCTCTTCGAAGGTAGCAACCTCGAGAGGCAAAGCGACGTTCTTTTCGGGCAGAACCTCCGTGCCTTCAGCACCGAAGTTGTCGAAGCAGAAGTAGGCGGGCGTGTTCATACCGTAGGCGCCGTTGTCACTGCTGGTCAGAGCGAAGCCAATCTTGGCGACCTCGCCGAGACACGAAAGGTCAACGTAGCGCCAGTCATTGATGATGTAAGCCTTCTTTGAATCGCGGAGGTCGGCCAGGTAATACTCCTTCGAGCCGGTCTCATTGTCTTCGGCATCATAGCCCGTGATGGTGAGCTTGAACCAGTCGCCCTTTTCGAACTTCTTGGCAAAGCCGTCGCCGTTCGTCATGGAGTCGTAGGCGTAGCTGCTGTTTGTGATGTAGAAGCCGGGAACGACGGCAGGCTCGGTGAGCAGCGTCACGTAGCAGGGGCCGTTGAACTCGGCAGCAAAGGCAACGCCATAGGTTGCAGAGCCGTCGTAGCCACCACCCACGATGTTGTTCCACTGGTCGTCGAGCGTAGCGTAGCTGTTGTCGGCGCGGTTGGCATAGCCGAACCAGTACCAGTAGTCCCAGTCGTGCATGCAGCCGCTTGCAAAGGCGTAGTCGCCGCTGACGAAGAACTCGCGGTCGTCGTC
>CACXLY010000110.1 GCA_902768605.1 uncultured Bacteroidales bacterium | reverse complement strand
CACCTTAGGCACAGCCTACGACGAATGGTGCCTGTCGCGAATAGCAGAATACCTCGGCAAAAAGTCCGACGCGGCGAAGTATCTCAAGCTCAGCTACAACTATCGTAACGTCTGGAACGAGGAGACCCTCTTCTTCCATCCTAAGGACGAGCAGGGAAACTTCCTGCCTGACTTCGACTATCGCTTTAGCGGAGGCATCGGAGCACGTGCCGCGTACGGCGAAAACAACGGGTGGACTTATCGTTGGGACGTGCAGCACAACCTCGCTGACCTTGTGAAACTGATGGGCGGCAGAGAGGCAATGGTGCGCGAACTCGACAGAACCTTCGCCGAACCTCTTGGCAAAAGCAAATGGCAGTTCTTTGGCGAGTTCCCCGACCAAACGGGAAACATGGGGCAGTTCACGATGGCCAACGAGCCTTCGCTGCATATACCTTATTTATATAACTATGCGGGCGCTCCCTGGAAGACGCAGAAACGCATCCGCCAATGCCTCGACGCATGGTTCCGCAACGATGTGATGGGCATGCCTGGCGACGAGGACGGCGGCGGCATGACGTCGTTCGTGGTCTTCTCCTCGCTCGGATTCTATCCCGTCACACCCGGCTTCCCCGCCTACAACATCGGCTCGCCTATCTTCTCAGACATCCGCGTCAAGTTGCCAAAAGGCAAGGAGTTGCACATCATCGCCAAGGGAGCAAGCCGGGAAAACAAGTACATCCAGAAGGCCACATTCAATGGCAAGACCTGGGATAAGCCTTGGTTCAGCCACGACGACATATTGGACGGAGCCACGCTTGTGCTTGAAATGGGCAGCCGACCCAATAAGCAATGGGGTGCTGACCCGTATGCCGCACCTCCCTCGGCTCCTGTAAAATAAGGGGAGAGCTCTTGCAGGAAGCGGCAGGACGTCGCTTATTTCAAGGCCCGAAGCATTCCCAAGATGAGGATGACTGCTCCGGCTATGGCCATCAGCGTGATGCGTTCGTCGAGGACTATGGCGCTGACGACCATCGTGACGAGGCTTTGCAGATAGATGAAATTGGAGGCATGGACGACGCCCACTTCCCGCATCACCCAGTTCCAAAGCAGGTAGCAGGCATTCGACGCGATGACGGACAGGAACAGCAAGTTGGCGGCGACGACGGGCTTGGCCAGCATCGCTCCCGTCACGCTGAAAGGTTCTACAAGCCAAAAGTAGGGCAGAATGCTGATGATGCCGTATGCGAATATCTTTCGCGTGATGAAATCCATGCTGTAACGCCCCATGATTCGCCTCATAAAGAGCGAATAGAACGCCCACGAAAGGGCGGCAGAGAGGGCGAGAAAGTCTCCTAAGGGATTGAGATGCAGCACGAGCTGGCCATTGAGCACGACAAGCACGACGCCCGCAAAGGCGATGAGCGAACCTATCACCTGCCAGCCTTTCATCCGCTCCGAGGTATAAAAGGCGGAGCATACAAGTGCGGTAAGCAACGGAGCCGTGCTGACCAGGATGCTGACATTGGTGGCATAGCTGTAGCAAAGCGCCATGTTCTCCGTCAGGAAGTAGAGCGAACCGCCCATGATGCCGAGCAGGAAGAGCACCAGCTCGTCGCGCCAATTGTCGGAAAAAAGCCGCCGGTGCGAGATGGCAAGCATGCAGAGGTACGCTATGACGAAGCGAATGAGGAAGATGTCCGCGGGGCGCAGGCCCACATCAAGCAACACCTTGCTGCTGACGAAGGTGGAGCCCCAGATGCAGACGACAACGAGCGCGCCGATGTAACCTGAGAGACGTCTCATTTATTTCTTCAGAACCTTGCTCCTGTTAATGATATTGACACCTCTTTGTGGCTTCGAAAGTCGCCGGCCACCAAGGTCAAACATATCATTTTGAATCTCGATTTTCGAATCTTGAATTGTTGTGATGCTGCTCGCGATGTCTTCTTCGGAAAGGGTGAACTGCGGACCTTCGGTGAAGACTGAGCCCGTGTAGGCGGCATCGACCGTTTGCACGCCCCAAGTGTACGTGCCGGGCTTCGTGGGACGAAACGTCCACTCCGTCCTTGTGCCGACCCGGCCCAGCAGGTTCGCCTTCCTCGTGCCGTCACTCTCTCCGCCAATGATGGCTGGCGTACTGTTCAGCAGGTTGCCTTCCTCGTCCTTGAGAAAGACCTCGTAGGTAAAGCCTTTGTGTATCGTATCAGGTGCCTCCCAGGCCAGCGTCACGATGCCAGGCTCTTTGCATACTGTCGGTGAGAGTGGTGCATCGGGTCGCGATAGGGGAGAAAGCAGGTTATAGCAGAGGATGGCATTGTCGCCGAATTGCTCTGCCGTCAGATAGCTCTTGTCCTTCGACAGTCCGATAAGCACGTAGTCCTTGCGTCCGTCGCCGTTGTAGTCGGGGAAGATGGTGCAGGCTCCTGTCGCTCCGGGAATGGCTACATTGCGTTTGAGGCGACCTTTGCCGTCGTTGAGGTAAAGCATGCCGCCATAGACGTTCGACTTCGTGCCGCCGATGAGGACGTCGTAGAGCCCGTCGCCGTTCCAGTCGATAACGCCGGCGGAGTTGCTGGCTGAGGACGCGAGCGTATAGACGTCGCTTTGGAAGTCGCTCGTGATTGCCCTGAAGCTGGGCACGTCTGTCTTCTGGTTGATGTAGATGCGCTGTTTCGCCGCACTTTCTCCCGATGTGGCCTCGCCCAGGCCTGCAAGCAAGATGTCGAGCCAGCCGTCGTTGTTGAAGTCGGCCACCTGCAAGGCTCCGTTCGACTTGCGTTTCAGGTCGGCTCCCTTCTCGCCCAGTCCGAGGCGGATGAACTGCCCGGGCTGCTCTGGATTGTTGAGGAAGACGTCGGTGAAACGCAGCTGGTCGTCCCGCCCGTCCACAAGCGCCGAGATGGCAAAGTCCTGAAGACCGTCGTTGTTGAAGTCGGCGGGCTTGACGATGGCCTCGCGGAGTAGGTACTCTGTGTCGTAGGGCTCTACAGAGAAACGCAGAGCACTGCTGCCATCCGATTGGTTGTGGAGGATGACGTTGCAGTTCGTGTTGCCTTCATGCCCTGCAAGGATGATGTCGAGCCGGGCGTCGTTGTCGATGTCGATAATCTCGGCGTTGCAGGGTGCCTTGAGGTTAAAGGCCGCAGGAGAGCCGTCGGGGTTGAGGATGGTAAGTCCCGCCACCTCGAATGTCCCGTCTCCTTTGCCAAGGAAGATGCCTTCGGTGATGTCGTCTGCCTCGTCAGCTGTCTGGTCGAAGGCGATGAGGTCCATGTTGCCGTCATTGTTGATTTCGCAGGGAACGAGGGAAGGCGACTCCGTCACATTGAAGGGAGGCGTCGATAAGACCCTTGTCCATCTGTGTGTCAAGGGCGAAAGGGTAGCGATGTAGGAAATGCTGCTTGTCGTGGTTTCGCCTGTGGCGGAGTCCTGAACGTAGGAAAGTCCACCGGTCACGATGTCTTGGCTTCCGTCGTTGTTCAAGTCGATGGTGACCGCTCCGCCGTTCTCAAAACCCCATTTCTTCGTGATAAGCTCGGGGTTGTAAGGAGCAGACGTGGAAAGCGTCGGGCGGATAATGGGGTCGTTGAGCATCACGAGGCCGTTGCTGCGCAGCTGCATCGTGCCGATGTACATCAGTCGGGGATGAATGGTCTCCTTGCTGTTGTGGGCGTGAAAGACGATGCGCAGGACGCTGTCCTTGTCATAGAAGAGCGAGTGATGGCCCGTGCCGACGAGGTCGTCCCAACGGCGAAGGATGGGGTTCTGCGCGTACTTCGTCCAGTTGCCCGATGCGATGTTGTTCGTATAGGCATAACCCACGGCATAGTCTTGGCTCTGATAGTCGTTGCCCGAATAGGTGAGGAAATATCGACGGCCATGTTTGATGACGTTTGGCCCCTCGTTGACGCGCCCCATCTTGTTCTCCCAACTTTGCGAGACAGCGAAACATTTGCGCAAGGTTCCTGCGATGGGCGTAATGAAGTCGTCGCTCAGCTTTGCCTGCCAGATGCAGTTGCCGTCGGTGAAGCGCACGAAGAAGATGTAGGCCGTGCTGTCCGTATCGATGAAGACATGCGAGTCGATGCACTTCTCGTCGCCGATGAGGTCGTTCATCTGGTACGTGCCGACCTGCACGAACGGGCCTTTCGGCGAGTTGGCAGTCGCGGCATAGAGGTGCTCGTTGGCGGAGTAGTACATGATGTACTTGCCTTTGACGTGATAGACCTCAGGAGCCCAGAACCATTTGGTTTCTGTCGTGTTGTTTTTATGGAGGGCCAAGCCTTCGTACTTCCAGACGCGCAGGTCGTTGCTCGTATAGCAGCGGATGCCGTCGGCATCGTTAGTGCCGTAGGCGTAGTAGGTGTCGCCTTCGAGCAGGATGTACGGGTCAGCCAGCGGCACCTGGCTCTTCCCTCCCTCTGCCAAAGCGAGGAGAGGGAGGAGGAGGAAAGAGCAGAGAGCGAATAGCGAAGAATAAAAGTATCTCATTGTGGGTGATTATTTTGCTTTACTTCACTTCCCAGCCGGCAGCCTTTGCCATCTTCTTCGGGATTTCGGTATTGTCGAAGCGGCCGTGGAACTGCTCTGCACCGACGCCGATAGCGAAGGCGGGAACGTAGCCGTTGCTGTGGCCGCCGCTTTGCCAGCCAATCAGGGCGCACTCGGAGATGACGCGCTTCACCGTGCCAGAGAGGCGGCCGGCGTCGCCCTTGCCATCCTTGAACTCGTTGAAGGAGTTCTCCAGACGCTTTGCCTGGTCGTCGTTGACCTCAACGCCGTTCCAGAAGCCGAAGTTCTCAGTGAGGAACTTCTTCGTCTCGTCCCAAGTGAATTTCTCGCCCAGGTTCTTCTTCATGTTGTTGAGCTCGCGGTTGAGCTTGTCCATACTCATGCGCTGATAGGACACAGCCTTGAGGTTCAGCTCGTACGGGCCGCGGCCGAGCACCAGTCCGCCCGTCTCGTGGTCGGCGGAGATGACGATGAGCGTCTCGTCGGGGTGCTGCTGATAGAACTCGTAAGCCACCTTGACGGCGTTGTCCATGTCGATAAGCTCGGAGATGAATGCGGGGTCGTTAGCGTGGCAAGCCCAGTCGATCTTGCCGCCTTCCACCATCAGGAAGAAGCCGTCCTTCTCGCTCTGCTTCTTCATGAGGAAGTTGATGGCAGCGCGCGTGATGTCCTGCAGGGTGAGG
>CACXLY010000109.1 GCA_902768605.1 uncultured Bacteroidales bacterium | reverse complement strand
GGCTTCCTCAGCTTCCTTCTTGGTTTGAGCCTTTTCTTCTGCAGTCAGGGGACGGCCTTTCTTCTTCTCTGCCTTTTCTATTTCCTCGCGAATGGCTTCGTCGAGCTTTGCCTGAACCTTCTTCTCGTGAGCCTTCATCTCTTCCGCCATAATGTTGGGATGGGAATAGACACGCCCCACGAGGCTCGTCTGTGCGCTGGCAATGGCGAAGAAGCCCGCTGCCAGGAAAAGAGTTAAAAACAGTCTTTTCATATCTTTACTTTTTCACCTTTTTACCTTTTACCTTTTCAACTTTTCAACTCTTCACCTTTTCAACTTTTCACCTTTTCAGTATCTGTTCGCCGTGCTGCTTGGTGTCCACCTGCTTGCCTGCAAAGATTTGCTCGATGATGCCGTTCTCGTCGATGACGAACGTCGTGCGGATGGTGCCCATGGTCTTTTTGCCGTACATGGTCTTCTCGCCCCAAGCGCCCATCTCTTCCAAGAGTTTCTTGTCCACATCGGCTATCAGGGGGAAGGGCAGCGCGTGCTTCTCCTTGAACTTCTGGTGCGAGGCGGCAGAGTCCTTGCTCACGCCGACCACTTCGTAGCCAGCACCTTGCAGCTCGCCATACCTGTCGCGCAGGCTGCAAGCCTCAGCCGTACAGCCACTTGTGTTGTCCTTCGGATAGAAATAGAGCACAAGCTTACGGCCCTTGTAGTCACTCAGACGGATGTCCCGTCCCTGTTCATCCTTGCCCAATACCTCGGGCGCGCGGTCTCCTATCTTCATAGTCTTGATTGTTTTTATTGCAATTCGAGGGCAAAGGTACTGCTTTTTTTTGAACCGACAAAAGGTGTGCCGCATATTTTAGCAAGATGACCTTATACATTATATATAATATAAAGGGAAAATTAGACATGTCTAATCAGCAAATTAGAAACGTTTCGTTAGCGATTTAGGAACGTGTCGCTGGAGGTTTAGGAACATGTCGCTGGAGATTTAGGAACGTGTCGCTGGAGATTTAATAACGTGTCACTGGAGTTCTTTTCACGTCTCATTTTCCGACAAACCACAAGAAATTATCGTTTTTCAATAAAATAATTACCTTTTTTCTTGCATGATATAAGAAAACTCCTTACCTTTGCACCGAAATTATTTATCGTTTAACAATAAAACATTACTGTTATGAAGAAGAAACTTCGTTTGTATTGCGGTCTGCTGACATTGGTGCTGGTGGCTGCTATCGTGTGTGACCTTGTCCATGTCAACTATTCGAGTTCTACCGACAAGGAGCGTGAGGAACTTTACTTCGGCGAGGAGCCGGAGGAATTCTCGACGACAGAAGAGATAGAGGGTGGTGTGAGGAGAAAGAGCAAACCGACGATGTCCATCGACGTCAACGTGGAGGCCCGCCATTATCCTAAGGACTTCGCTTTGCTCAGCGAAGTGGATGGTCAGGTGTGCCGCGTGGATATGAAGCAGGTGAGCCTTGCCATTCCTGCCGACCGCGTCACGCAGTCCAAGCCTTTCATCATCGTGTACTGCTCGATTATACCCAATGTGCTGCTACTCGGCTGGTTGGTTGTCATCGTCTTCCAAGTGCTGCGGTCCGTTGCCCGACGGGAAGTCTTCGTCGCCCGCATAGCGGGCATCCTGCTCGTAGCCTTTTGGGTGTGGCAATATATCCGCTCGTACATTGTGACGCAAATCCTCGTGCAATACGTCAACATGGCATATTACGACATCAAGTGGTTCACGCCGAATTTCATCTGCCTCATCATGGGTCTTGCGATGATGATAGTCTCGCAGATTATCCTGATGGGAAAGGATTTGAAGGAAGAACAAGAATTAACCATCTAAAGAAAAGGAGGAAAGATTATGAAAAAGAAATTGAATTTTTTGTGCATCACGATGCTTACGTTGATAGTGATAGAGTTTGCAAGGCTCTGTTGGGAAATGAAGGGGTTTGTGAAATTCTTTCAGCATAATATGGAATCAATCTTTGCTGATGGTTCCATTGATTGGGTGTTATTCTGGGTTACCATTATTGCTGCGGCTTTAACTTTATTAATTCTTTATCTGACATTAATCAGGGGATTGATATCGTTCGTCAAATTTATGCTGAACGTTAACAGGGACAAGATATTTGTAAAGGATAACGTCTCATTACTCCGCAAAACTGGCAAAGGCATCTTCCTATATAATGTATTCACGCTAATAAGCATTTTAACTGGTTATTTTATTAGCGTCCAATTTAATCACCCACAATCTTTGCAACTCAGTTGGGCATATCGGAGTGTTATCTATCCCATTATCCTGGCATTTTTCTGCTGGATTATCGCAGAGGTGTTTGCCATTGGCATCAGGCTAAGAGAGGAACAGGAACTGACCATCTAAGGGAAAGGAGAGATTATGAGTATAATCGTAAATGTAGATGTGATGATGGCTAAGCGGAAGATGTCATCACAGGAACTTGCTGAGAAGATTGGCATCACGGCCGCCAACCTCTCCATCCTCAAGACGGGCAAGGCAAAAGCCGTCAGGTTCTCAACCCTCGAAGCCATTTGTCAGGCCCTCGACTGCCAGCCGGGAGACATCCTGGAATATAGAGCGGACGAGGAAGACTAATGCCACGATTGCTGCAGAGACATTAAATAATCTTAATCCTTACAGCCCAAAACGCGGACTTTCCAACTTTATTTCTTATCTTTGCACCTGCAATTGGTATTAACTTAAAACAAGACTCGATGAAAAGGTTCTTTTTGATGAGCACATTGCTGCTCGCCACAATGCTGGTCTGCGCTCAGACAAAGATTGCGCCCAACATGAAGAAGGGCATGAAGAAGGTGTACGTGACGGAAGCCAAGATTAGTGCTCCTTCGAAACCAGTAACGACAATCTCGACGGAAACGGTGTACGAAGTGGTCGACGCCACAGCCGACGGCTACGTCCTGGACGTTTACGTGACCGACGTGAAGACGGATGCGAAGGATGTCGAAAGCCGCATCTATTCCCTCGCTACCGAGATGATGAAGGATGTCCACACACAATATGCGACCGACAAGGACGGCAAAGTGACGAAGATTCTGAATGCTGAGGAGGGGAAGAAGCGCATAAACGAGATGCTCGACAACGTGCTCGACAACGTGCTCGCCGAGGTGCCTCAACTGGACAAGACAAAACTTTCCGAAATAAAAAAGCAACTGACAGGCGAGATGAATGACCAGTCGCTCGTGGAAAGCGTGCAGATCAGCACCAGTCCGCTGACGCTGAACGGCAAGACCATCAGCACAGGCACCGAGGAAGAATACAATACCGCGCAGGGCATCAAGATGAAGCGCACATACACCGTGGTCGACAAGAGCAAGATTCAGAGCAACTCTATCATCAACATGAATGCCGACGACATGAAGGAGATGGTGTCGGGACTCGTGGAGAAACTCGTGCCCAACCAGTCCAGCAATCTCATGGACATGTTCGGTTCGATGATAGGCAACCTGAAAATAGACTCTTCGGAAAACGCTACCTATACTTTCCAAAAGGATGGCTGGATAAAGAGCATCACGTCGGAAAGCTCATACAGCAGCATGGGCGTGTCGTTCCAGATGAACAGCAAGGTCACATTGAAATGAAGCACTTGCTCATCATCCTGCTGACGGCCTTCTCGCTGCAAGCCGTCGCTCAGGTTGAGGTGCCAAAGGAAACGCCTCAGCTGGAGTTTGCCATGCAGCTGAAGGTAACGCTGGGCGAGGCTTATTCCTGCGGAGAGACACAGCACGGCCGGCGCATCGTCATCCCCATTACAGGCGGCACATTCGAGGGACCAAAGCTGAAGGGAACCATCCTGAACGGAGGAGCAGACTATCAGCTTGTTGATACCACGCTGCATCGCACGGAACTGGAAGCCATCTACTGCATCAAGACGGACGATGACGTGTGCATCCACATCCGCAACCGAGGCATCATAGCCGATGGCTACTTCAAGTGCGCGCCTCAGTTCGAGGCTCCTGCAGACAGCAAATACGCTTGGCTGAACAACGCCCTGTTCGTCTGCTCTCCCGACTGGACACAGCAGTTCAAGGGCATCGTTCTGAACATTTGGAAGATAAAGTAATATGAAGCAATCCGTCATCACAGCATTGTTTGCCCTAGTCGCCTTGACAGGGCAGGCAGGACTCGCATCTGCATCCACAACAGAAGACATCTTCGGCCCCAACGTCATCATCTTCAGTCCGCAAGACAACATGCAAGCGGTGGCGTTCAAGGTGAACGCTTTGCACGACGAGATGTTCCACGACCAGTTCAGCCGCCAGCGCTATGCGGTGCTCTTCCTGCCAGGCGACTATCGCGAGGCAGGGCTGCTGAATGTTCCCTACTACATGCAGATAGCCGGCTTGGGGCGCACGCCTTATGAGGTGCTGCTCTCCAACATCCACACACCTGCACCTTTGAGAGACGACAACGGCACCTGCACTTTCTGGCGCTCAGCAGAGAACCTGTCGGTCGTTGGCCCTGAGACTTACGACGAGCCTGAGACCTTCAAGTGGGCCGTCTCGCAGGCCGCCCCTCTTCGTCGTATCTACTCGACCCGCACCCTTCGCACGCAATGGGGAAACGGCTGGGTGAGCGGAGGATTTGCCGCCGACTGCCACTTCGAGGCGCCTGCAGGCAGCGACCACCAGCAACAATGGTACTATCGCAACAGCATCTTGAACAAAGGGCGCGGCGAGTTTCGAGAAATCAAGTACAACTACTGTTTTCAGGGCGTTGAACTTGGGCCCGATGTGGACCGCTCGACCTATCGCGACAACTGGGACGAGGGCGGCAACGTGACCTTCATCCCCACTACTCCCATCATCCGCGAGAAGCCTTTCCTCTTCATGGGAAAAGACGGTCGCTACAAGGTGTTCCGCCCTGCACTGAGGCACGAGAGCAGCGGACTTTCCTACACTCGAGAGTCGATAGGGGAAGGCGAGGAAATAGATGTCGAGAAGGACTTCTTCATCGTGAAGCCGGGAGCAACGGCAAGCGAGATGAACCGCCAGCTGAGAGCAGGCCGACATCTGCTCTTCACCCCCGGTATGTACACGCTGGAGGAGCCGCTCTACATCACCCGCCCCGGCACCATCCTGCTTGGCCTCGGCTATGCCACCGTCATTCCCGGCGAGCGCTGCGAGACGGCAATCATGGTGGACGAGGTGGATGGCGTCACCATCGCTTCGCTGATGTTCGACGCGCACTATTCCTCGCACTCCTTGCTGCAAGTGGGCCCTAAGGCAGGCACACAAGTGCGTCATGCCAACAACCCTACCCTACTCGCCGACCTCTTCTTCCGCGTGGGAGGCTTCCGTAGTGGACACGTCAACGTGGACGAGGCGGTCATCATCAACAGCCACGACGTCATCGGCGACCACTTCTGGATATGGCGAGCAGACCACGGCGTAAGAGGCAGCGTGGGATGGGACGTGAACACTTCGGCTAACGGCCTGGTAGTGAACGGCGACCACGTGACCATGTACGGCCTCTTCAACGAACACTTCCAGCAATACCAGACGCTATGGAACGGCGAGCACGGGCGCACCTACTTCTTCCAGTGCGAGACGCCCTACGACGCCCCAAATCAGGCGGCCTATATGAGCGAGAACGGCACTCGCGACGGCTACGCGGCCTACAAAGTTGCCGACCATGTGCAGAACCACTTCGCCACGGCATTCGGCATCTATGACGTGCTCCACAACGACATACGCATCGAGAGCAGCATGGAGGTGCCGAGCAACGCAGGCATCCGGCTGCACAACATCTGCAACAACTGCCTATCCAATCAGCCCGGCAAGGGCTTCGGCTTTGTGGTGAACGGACTCGTCAAGAGCACCTACAACACTCATCGCGACAACAGAACCTATCTGGTGGACTTCCCAGAAAAGGGGACGAGCAAATAGTTTCGGGCGTTTAGACTATTCCTTCAGCGCTTTGTCCACGCTGCCGCTTTCGAGCAGACGTTCCTGCGCCTCTTCGTAACTGAGGCCGAGCGACTCCTGAATCATGCGTGTGCCGCGGTCCACGAGCTTGGCGTTGGTGAGTTGCATCTTCACCATTCGATTGCCTTCGACGCGCCCCATGCGAACCATCAGCGAGGTGGAAATCATGTTCAGGACCATCTTCTGAGCCGTGCCGCTCTTCATCCGGCTGGAGCCCGTGACAAACTCGGGACCGACAATCGTCTCGATAGGATGCTCGCAGGCCGCAGCCAGAGGTGTGCCGGGATTGCTCGTGATGCAACCCGTCAGCAGACCTCGCTTTCTTGCTTCGCCGACAGCTCCGATGACGTATGGTGTTGTGCCAGAAGCCGCGATGCCAAGCACGGTGTCATCCGTTGTGGGAGAAAACGCCTGCAGGTCCTGCCAGCCTCTTTCCGGGAAGTCCTCAGCCTTCTCGACAGCATGGCGAAGTGCTCTGTCGCCGCCAGCAATAATGCCAATCACAATGTCTGGAGAAAGACCAAACGTCGGCGGCAGTTCGCTTGCATCGAGCACCCCAAGGCGTCCGCTTGTGCCGGCGCCCACATAAAACAGCCTGCCCCCTCGCTTCATCCTTGGCTCTACGGCTTCCACAAAGGCCTGTATCTCAGGCAGAACCTTGCGGACAGCCTCCGCCACCAGCGCATCTTCGTCGTTGATGTGCCGTAACAGCTCACCCACCGACATTGCCTCCAGATGGTCGTAGTGCGACGACTGCTCAGTGATTGGCACCTTACTGCCTTGCTCGCATTTCCCATCATTATTCAGCCCCTCAAGATAGTTCTTTTCGTATTCTATTAGCATCTTGCACTCATTTGCCTGCAAAGGTAATGTTTCTTTTGCTAATTCACAAATTAAGCGAAGAGTATTTTCAGATTTATTGCTGTCCGGTAAAAGTTAAAAGCTATCAATCATGTGTCCGCAGTGCCGATAAATAGGCGCAACGGACTTATTTTTGAAAAAGTAAGCGCAGGCGGAGAACACCCCGTCTGTGGTCTTTCGCACCTTGACTATCGTCGACCTTTGGTTCGGTGCTTTTCCCCGACAGCAATGATATCACAGCCTTTTTTATTCGCTCTGTTGCCCGA
>CACXLY010000108.1 GCA_902768605.1 uncultured Bacteroidales bacterium | reverse complement strand
CTGGCAGCGCCGGCCCAATAGACCAGCTTGTCCATGTACTGCCAGTACGTGGGCTGATAGCCGAGGAAGTTGCCCAGCTCGCCTTGCGACGGGCAGAGCGAACACGTGGGATACAGGATGGTGGAGTTGCAAATCTGTCCCTCGTAGTGCTGGTTCTCGTTGGCCTTCATGAGGGTAGGCTCTTTGAATCGGGCCTGCAAAGGTACTTTGGCCACGTTGAAGGCATCGTTGGGATTGGAGCCGGGCGTCCAGTTCTTGATGTCTTGCGGGTGGCAACAAACGTTGAAAGGCTGCTGAGCGAAGCCCATTGCAGCCGTCAGCAGCAATGCTGCCGAGAGGGTTAGTCGTTTTAATGTCATGATGATGATTATTTGGTTAATATAAAAGGTATTCTTATAGTGTTCCTCGCCGGGAGTTATCGTTCCTTTTTGCTAAATGTTGCGAGTGTAGTTCGTTGCTGCATGGCGATGCAGCAATTGAATTATCATGATGTTGCAATTGCTGCATCGCCATGCAGCAACGAACCTGACGTGTGGCGTCTGCCGTTATCTGAAGTTATTGTGGGCTTTTCGATTGCCGGAATCGTCCATCGTGTCGTCTACGTCCCACCAGAGGCGAGTGCTTTGCCGGTTCTTTTCCTGCAGTTCGGCGTTGTTCTGATAGTACTGGTTCTGGCTCTCGCTATTGGGGTAGAGGATTCGCTTGATGAGGTGATGGTCGAGCAGCGGGTCGCCGGAAGTGTTGGTCACAACATCTGTCTCGGGGTTGTACATGCCTTCGAGGGCAGGATAGTCCGTGCGTCGGAAGTCGGCCCACCCCTCATTGCCGTTGGGGAAGACGGCCATCCATTTGTGGGTGATAAGTGCTTCGAGGATGCGCTCGTTGTCGCCACTCTGGAACGTTCCGTCGTTGAAGCAGACGACGCCCTCAATATACGACTGCGCCTCGGCTGCATCCACCTCGTAGTGGTCCATCGAGGCCTGGATGCCGGCACGTATATACTCCTCGACGCTCATGGTAAGGCCCTCGCCGCTCCAGCCGCGCAGCACCGCCTCGGCCTTGAGGAAAAGGCTCTCGGCATAACTGAGCCAGACGTGCGGACGGCAGTAGTTGAAGTAGAAGTCGGGGTTCAGGTCCTTCGACTGAGGCTTTGGCTGCGTCTTGGTCAAGCTGTAGTTGAGGACCGACATCGACACGGCATCGTCCTGCGCATTACGATGGCAGCCCACATAGTCCTCGCGGAGCGACTCCTCGCCGGCGGCAAGGGTCTCGGACGTCATCTTAGCCCTGTACCAGCACTTCAGGCAGCGCGGGTCGATGACCTTCGTCGTAGAGCCCGTGCGACCCGTCTTGATGGTGTACTCGGCACCGCCCGTCGAGAGGTTCCTGTAGAACTGCTCCATGTCCCACGACAGGACGAACTCGCCGCCGTAGGCCACCGAGCACATCGCCATGCCGTTCTCGTCGCCGCCGGCATCCTCGCCGCCGATGCTCACGGGCGCATACTTGGGGACCGTCTGCATGTTGTCGTCGTTCGACTCAAGCAGGCCGTACTGGTTCGAGAGGGCAGCCTCGCCCTCCTTCTTAGCGCGCTCGGGGTCAACGTTTGAGATACGGAGCGCCATGCGGAGGCGCAAGGTATTGGCGAAGCGAAGCCATTTCAGGTCGTCGCCGAAGTAGCAGATGTCGTCGTCCGTGATGTTGTATTGGCTCTCGTCGTTCGGCTTGATGGAATCGACAGCCTGTTCGAGCATGCGGAACATGCAGTCGTACACCTCCTCCTGCGTGTTGTAGGCCACGTTGTTCTCCTCAGGAATCTTGGCCTGCACGTACTCCTTGCAGGGCATGTCGCCGTAGGTGTCGGTATGAGCCAGCAGCACGAAGGCCATGTAGATGCGCACCTTGTAGAACATGTTCCTGTAGCGCTCGGGCGTGTCGTTGAATTTCAGGGCGCGCAGGATGTTGCGGTACTCCGTGCAGCGTTGGTTGTAGAAGTCCTCCCATCGGTATGCCGACCATCCGTCCGTGTAGCCGTAGCGGGGCGAGCCATTCATGTGCTTCGGCTGGTTGTAAGCACCGTAGCCGGAATAGACGTCGTGGGTGAGGTTCGTGGCTCGCTGGTATTGGGAGTAGTAGCTCTGATAGAGGAAGGAGCGCAGGTCGTTGGGCACGGCGTTGATATACTCTTTCCAATAGGCCGAGTCCTCTGCCGTGACGGCATAGCTGAGGTTGATGTCGGCGTACTTTGAGTTGTCGTCCACATCCGTCACCTCACCGCTTGCCGCTCCCGTGCTGCCTTCCAGGGCGTATGGATTGTGGCTCATCTCGGTCAGGTCGTAGCAGGAGGAGAGGCCGCCTCCCATTACGCCCCCGAGGACGAGGGCTTTCAGAACGGTCTGCCTTACCTTATTATATATATGTTGTCTCATGTCGAATATCTATTTCTTATTATCAATCATTCAAAATCCCAAGTTAACGGTGAGTCCATAAGTGCGTGCATACGGCACGGAAAGGAAGTCGAGAGCCTGCGAGAACATCGTCGTGTCGTAGCCTCCCTCGGGATTGCCGGGGGCGTTCTTCATGAGGAAACAGAGGTTGCGTGCTACGAAAGAGAGTCGCAGGGAAGTAAGCGGCGTCTTCAGGAACAGCTTCTTCGGGAAGTCGTAACCGATGGAAAGCTCCTTCAGCTTGACGAAGGAGGCGTCGTGCACAAACTCTTCGGCGTAGCCTTGTTCTGAAGAATAGAGGCCTATCGTCTGATAGTATCGCTGGGCGTTGGGGAAGTCGCGGTCGAGCGTACGCTCTGACGTGCCCACCATCGTCGCCATGCCCTCGGACACGCTTACGATGTCGCCGCCTATCTTCGCGTCGATCAAGCCCGAGAGGATGATGCCGCGATAGTTGAACGTAGGCATCAGGGACATCAAGAGCTTGGGTTGGATGTTGCCGATTGGGTGGTCGAGAAGCCATTGCTCTTGGTTGCCGCCGCCTGTCTCGGGCTGAGGCAGTCCGTTGGCGTCGAGTATGACGTTGCCTGCCGCGTCGCGTTTCATGAGCTTGTTCGCATAGATGTCACCGAGCTTGCCACCCTTGACGGCGCCGACCTTGACGGGCATGTGCGAGTCGCCGGCAAAGTAGATGCGGTTCACGCCATCGGCCAGCTCATCAACTTTGCTGACGTTGTGAGCGAGGTTCAAATTGAGGTCGAAGGTGAAGTCCTTTGTCTTGACGGGCGTCGTGTAGAGGGTGAACTCGATGCCCTTATTGCTGATCTTGCCGGCGTTTACCCATTGCTGGCTCCACGGAGACGAGGCGTCGACCAGCATCGCCTGGTTCTTCGTCGTGTTGTAATAGTATGTGAAGTCGAAGCCGAGACGATTCTGCAGGAACTTCATGTCGAGGCCCACCTCATAGGAGGACTTGATCTCGGGCTTCAGATTGTTGTTCATCTTGATGGTCTGCACGGCGGACTGGCGGACGCCATTCGAGAAGCTGTACAGCTGCGTGTTATAGAGGTTGTAGGGCTCCGGGTCTTTTCCGACTTGGGCCCACGAGAGGCGGAGCTTCGAGAAAGTAACCCACCGCGGCAGCGGCTTGTTGATGGAGCTCATGAAATCAGAGAAGATGTAGCTCAGCGAAGCAGACGGGTAGAAGAACGAGCGGTTGCTGGAGGGCAGGGTTGACGACCAGTCGTTCCTCGCGGTGAGGTCGAGCGAGAGATACTCCCTGAAGGCGACCTGTGCGGAGGCAAAGATGGAGTACATTGCCCTGTCGCTGCCGACGTCCGTCGCGCTGTTGAGGCGCTCGGCGGTATTGAAGAGCCAAGTGTCCTTGACGAGCATGTTCTGCACGGACGCCCCGAGGAGTTCGTACTTCTGGAACATGATGTTGCCGCCCAGGGTGTAACCGAAGCGCCAATTGTCGCTGAGGGTATAGTCGCCGAGAAACATCGCGGAGATGTTGTGCTCGAAATGATTCGTCTCGCCCCGGTACATGCCGTCCTCGGTGAGTTTCGATTGCCAGGTGTCGTCGCCCGTAGTGATGGCTTGGTCCGCCAGGCCGAGGTTGGTCTCCTTAATGCGTGTGCGGTAGTAGTCGAAGGCATATTTCGTCTGGAACTTCAGCCAGGGCTTGATGTCGAGATTGCCTGCGAAGTAGCCGAAGGCGCGTAGGCGCTCGTCGCTGTTCTGCATCTGGTGGCGGATGTAATATGGGTTGCTGTAGTGCTGGTCAGGTCCGAACCAGTTCTGGTGCGGGCGGAGCGGGGTGCTGTACTGTGCCAGGTCGCAGAGGCGGACGTTAGCCGGGATGAGGAGCAACTGCCCGACCTCGCCCCAGAGTCCTGTCTGCGGGCGGTTGTCGGCCTTTGTCCTCGACAGAGATATCTTGCCGTCCACCGAGAGCCATTTGTTGATCTGCTGGCCCGCGTTGAGGTCGATGGTCATCTTGTTCAGCCTCTCGTCCTTGAACATGCCGCGATTGTCGTTGTATCCGAAGGAGAGGCGGAAGTGGGACGACTCGGTCTGCTTGCCGAGGCTTACTGAGTGGAAGTGCGAGAAGCCCGTTTTGAAGTAGTCGGTCAGCTTGTTGCCGTAGGCCTGGTAGGGTATCTGAGTGCCGTTCCAGGTGTAATCGCTGACCCCGTCGAGCAGGGGGCCGAAGGAGTTCTCGCCCGTCATGCGGACCTTCTCTCCGTCTTCGCCGTAGATGTACTGCTTTTCGCCGTTGCTGCCCTGACCGTATTTGTTCTGCAACTTGATGGTTTCCGCGGCCTGGCTCCAAGTGAAGGAGCCGGAGTAGCTGATGCCCCAGCCGTCCTTCTTCGCGCCTTTCTTCGTGGTGACGAGGATGACGCCGTTGCCGGCGCGTGCGCCGTAGAGGGCTGCCGCATTAGGTCCTTTCAGCACGGATATCGACTCGATGTCCTCGGGGTTAAGGTCGAAAACGGTTCCGCCCCTGTCGTAGCCGCCGTAGGCCGTCACGTCGCTCGTCTGGTTGTCGGAGAATGGCACGCCGTCCACGACCCAGAGCGGCTGGTTGTTGTCCGTGAGGGACGAGTTGCCGCGAATCGTTATCTTCGTGGAGCCGCCCAGTCCCGTGGGAGCCGTATTCATCTCGACGCCGGCGATTTTGCCAGAGAGGGCGGACGTCACCGACGGGTCGCCCGTCAGGTTCAGATGCTCGCTCTTGAGGTCCTGAACGGCGTAGCCGAGCATCTTCTTCTCACGCTTGATGCCGAGGGCCGTGACGATGACCTCGTCGAGTTGCGCCGTGTCCTCCGAGAGGACGACATTGACCACCACATCCTTCTCTCCCCCTAAAGGGGGTTGGGGGGTCTGTACTTCCTTCGCCTGGTATCCCATGTAGGAGAAGACCAGCACGGGAGCCTCCTCGCCGGTCATGATAGTGTAGTTTCCGTCGAGGTCCGTGATGGCTTTCTCGCTGGTGCCTTTGACGGATACGCTGGCTCC
>CACXLY010000107.1 GCA_902768605.1 uncultured Bacteroidales bacterium | reverse complement strand
CATATTGTGCCAGGGGCGTGCCTCTGGGGTTTCATACACGGGTGATGCAGTCACTGTGCGTTTCAGATGAAATTCTCCCGTTGTGGTGCTGAGGGACCAGCCGCTGCCGCCTGTTTTATTCTCGATGGAATACCCTTCGAAGGTGTCGGGCTTCGTGCCGTAGCCTTCGACAGGCCATATAATACTCAGCTTGCTGCCCTTGGGAATAACCCATTTATAGTAAGTATAATAATCCAGTGTGTAATGCATTCCATTTGAGCTATAAAAATGTTCACTCACGGGTTCTTCTAGCCCTTCATTGCATGTTTTTGCTAGCCATTTGAAGCCTACAAGATTGGATAGGGACACATGCTTGCCGAGGACGATTTCACGTTTTTTTGCCAGTGCTTTACAATTGTAAAATGCGTCGGCTTCACATTTCTCTAACATTGGGAAGTCGCCGCTATACAGATCATGGCAATAAGCGAAGGCTTCCTCACCTATGTACTTAACATAAGAAAAGTCAAAAGTTTTCAGTTCTGTTAAAAAGAATGCACCTTTTTTAATGGTGACTGGCTCCGTACGCGGCTGAAACACTACACATTTTACATTGGTACCCGCAAAGGCATATTCACCAATTGTTTTGACCCTCGGTGAAAGTTTAAGCGTGAACTCCTCATCGACGGTATAGTTTCTCCATGGAGCAGTAGTCATGTCTGATGTCCACCAGCCGCCGCTACTATATTCCTTCGTCTTGTAATCTGGAATGACCTCCGCGTCGATGTAGAGCCATCTGTCCCCATTATCTTCCACGTTGATTTGCCATCCGCCGGCTCCATTTGGGAATGCTCCGCTCTTGAGCACTCTCAAGGCACTTGCGCTTCCCGCCGTCACTATCAGGCAAAGAAGCAGAAATAATCTCTTTTTCATGATGATAAATTAAGTTATTGAAATAATGTTAATTGATGTTTCGTTAGGAATAGTCTGCAAGGCTTCCGTGTGTCGCCTGGAAACTACACGTTTTGAGGTTTATGTTCTCATCTCTGATGGCATCATGCCATAGTAGTTCTTGAATGCCCTGGTGAAGTTGGGCAGCTGCGAGTAGCCGCATTTTTCGGCCACCTCGGTGATGGTGATGTCGCGGTAGTTCTGCAGGAGGTATTTTGCCTTGTCCATGCGTACCTGCAGGATATAGGTCTTGAGGGTGACGGAGAGAATCTGCGAGAGGCGACGGTGGAGGGTGACCGAGTTGGTGTGCATCTTCGCAGCTATTGAGTCGATGTCCGTGACGCCCCTCTCTGCCTCTGCACAGATGGCGTCGGCCAGCTTGGAGAGGAACTCCTTGTCGTCGTCGGTCATCGTGTCGGAGCCCTGCTTTATGTCCGTCACCACGTTCTGGTACTGACGGTTGACCTCGCTGAACTGGTCTTGCAGCGAACTGATATCCTGTTCGTATTCTCTCACCTTTTTCCTGTGGCGGCGGTAAATGACATGTATCGCCAGGCCGATGAGGAAGAGCAGCACTACGCCTGCTACGACGACACTTATCAGGACAGTCCGCTGCCTGCGCTCCGCGCGCTCCTTCTCCTTCTGCAGGATGTCGTTGTAGTAGATGGCATTATACTTGCTCATCGCCTCGCTCGTCTCGTGATGATAGATGGAGTCGCGCAAAAGGTTTGCACGCTCCAGGTGCATCATGGCCTCATTGGGCGACGAGGCTTTCGTGGCATTATAGAGTCCCTCGCGCGCGTGCAGTTCATTATACATATCTCCCTGCTTGAGGAAGAGCATGGCAGCCTCGAGGTAGCACTCGGCCGCCTCGTCGTTCTTGCCCTCGCTGGACAGGATGTCGCCCAGCTGGTTCTGGCATATACCCCAGGAGTGGAGGTTGCCGCTGCCAAGCAAGAGAGGGATGGCATCGCGGAGCGAGCGGCGGGCATCGGCTATCTTCTGGAGCGCCAACTGCGCGCTGGCCAGCTGCGACAGGCGCACACCGATGCGGGCGCTGTCGCCCAAATGCCGCTCAACGTCGCAAGCCTTCTGGGCATACTCCAGCGACTGCTGCGCATCGTCGAGCGAACGGTACAGCTCGGAGGCTGTGCCGTAGAGCACGGCGCGGCGCGAAAGGTTCTCGGTGAGGCTGTTGGCTGCGATGGCCTCCTGAATGTATTTCTCCGCCTCGTCGGGTTTGCCTGCTGCCACAAAGACGCTGGCGATGCTGTTCAGGGTGGAGCTCATGCGGTCGAAGTCGCCTATATTCTTGTCCAGCTCGTAGCACTTATTCAGGGCGGCAACAGCCTTGTCGAACGCGCTCTGACGGAAGTAGGCAGCTCCCAGGAGGGCATAGACGTCGCTCTTCGACACGTCGTCCACCACACCCATACAATGCGTGGCACGGATGCAATAGTCCACAGCAGACTGATAGTCGGCCTCGCCATAGCAGTATTCTGCTATATAATAATAGACATTGACATCGACGGAATCGATGTGCGACCCTTCGGGAAAGGCAATGGGTTCGTCGATGTACTGTATCTTGAGGAGGTAGGAGAAGAAGTCGTTGGCAAGGCGCAAGCGGCTGCTCACGTTCTCGCATTCGGCATATTCGTCGGCATATCGCTTCATCTGCTCGCTCTCCGACGTCTGCGCCTGCATCGGCACAGCCAGGAGGAGGCAGACAAACAGGATGATGTATGGTATAATTCGCTTCATTCGATTGTTCAACGGCTAATGGATTTTTGTCTTTTTTGCGTCATTTCATCGGAAATGCTGCTGCAAATTTACAACCTTTTCCTGATTTATCATTTATCATTAATGCCAAATGATTTATCATTTCCCGCTTATCATACATAAAATTTATCATATTCCTTATTTTATTATCTACAACGAAAGGTTTTATCGGGAAAAAAGTGCTAACTTTACGCTCGAAATGCAAGAAATGAAACATTAACAGAAAAAACTTCACACATCATGTCGAACAGATTCAAGTACGTGGGCGAGGCGCTGATTCTCGCCATCGGTCTCTTCCTGGCAGGAGGAGCCATCAAGAAAGGTATCGTGCAGTTCAAGGAGATGGACCGCACCGTGACGGCCAAGGGTCTCTCGGAAAAAGAGGTGAAAGCCAACAAGGCAACATGGCCGCTCAAGTTCAAGGAACTGGGCAACGACCCGTCGGAAATCTACAACTGCATCGAGAAAGACAACCGCGTCATCGTGGACTTCCTCAAGAAGAACGGCATCACCGACGAGGAGATATCGCTCGCGCCGCCTGTCATGGTGGACCAGCAAGCCAACATGAGCTACTCGAGCGAGACGGTTCGCTACCGCTACAAAGCCAACTGCGTGGTGACAGTAGTGAGCAAGAACGTGGACCTCGTGCGCAAACTGGTGAGCAAACAGGCCAGCCTGATGCGCGAAGGCGTCACTATCGTCGGCAACGAGTACGGCGAGGAGTCGCCCGTGACCTATGAGTTCACTGGCCTCAACGAGATCAAGCCCGAGATGATTGCCGAAGCCACAAAGAACGCGCGCAAGACTGCGGAACAGTTTGCCAAGGACTCCGACAGCGAGCTCGGCAAGATTCGCACGGCCGACCAGGGACAGTTCAGCATCAATGACCGCGACCAGAACACGCCTTGGCTCAAGAACGTCCGCGTCGTCACAACAATCGTGTATTACCTTAAAGACTAAGTAATTTACGATTTGACGATTTACTATTTACGATTTATTTACGATTTAGTAATTTAGTTATTTCCAAGGCGGAACGAGATTAGCAACCACGAATTGCACGAATTTATCTTGAGTATTTACGATTTGACGATTTACTATTTACGATTTATTTACGATTTGGTAATTTAGTTATTTACTTGAGCTATGCTCGCTTTTCAGCCTTTTCCCTAACAAAATGACAGAAAAAGCTATTTTCCTTGAAAAAAAAGAAGAAAATGTTTTGCAAATAAAAATAAAAACGTAACTTTGCATCGCAAAACAACAAAAAGTATAAACATGATGACAATTAACAATTGGTGGTGGCGTGATTCGAGATTAGTTTAGTCGCGAAGCACGTAGCCGTTGCATATTGTCAAAAGCATAAGAAAGAGGCTCGTCGATAGCGACGGGCCTCTTTTCTTTATATAATGTCAAACTATAAATATAATAATGTATATGAGCTATCACGTTGACAAGAAAGGCTATTACGGAGAGTTCGGCGGGGCATACGTGCCTGAGATTCTCTATGGTACGCTCGAGGCGCTGCGCGAACAGTATCAAGAAATCATAGACAGCGAGGAGTTCCTGCAGGAGTATTACAGCCTGCTGCGCGATTATGTGGGCCGTCCGAGCCCGCTCTACTATGCGCGCCGCATGAGTGAAAAATACGGCTGCCAGCTCTATCTGAAGCGCGAGGACCTGAACCATACGGGCGCTCACAAGATAAACAATGCCATCGGACAAATCCTCTTGGCCCAACGTATGGGCAAGAAGCGCATCATTGCCGAGACGGGAGCTGGCCAGCACGGCGTCGCCACAGCTACTGTCTGCGCCCTGATGGGGATGCCGTGCCGCGTCTATATGGGCGCCCTCGACGTTCAGCGTCAGCACATTAACGTAGAGCGGATGAAGATGCTGGGCGCCGAAGTATTTCCCGTGGAGAGCGGCAACAAGACACTCAAAGACGCAACAAACGAGGCGATTCGCGACTGGTGCTGCCATCCGAGCGATACCTTTTATATAATAGGCAGCACGGTCGGGCCGCATCCCTACCCCGAGATGGTTGCCAAGCTGCAGAGCGTCATCAGCAAGGAAATAAAGTTTCAGCTTCAGGAAAAGGTCGGTCGTGACTGGCCGGACTACCTCATCGCCTGCGTCGGCGGCGGAAGTAATGCCGCAGGCACCATCTACCACTACCTCGACGACGAGCGCGTGAAGATTGTTCTCGGCGAGGCAGGCGGCAAAGGCATGGAGACGGAGATGACTGCCGCGTCGCTCAACATCGGCACTGTCGGCATCCTGCACGGCAGCCGCATCAAGGTGATGCAGACCGACGATGGCCAAATCATTGAGCCTTACAGCATCAGCGCCGGTTTGGACTACCCTGGCACAGGCCCCATGCACTGCAACCTCTTCGAGACAGGCAGGGCGAAAGTCCTCGCAGTCAACGACGATGAAGCACTCGCAGCCGCCTTCGAACTCACACGACTCGAAGGCATCATCCCCGCCCTCGAGAGCAGTCACGCCCTCGCCCTGCTACCACGACTGAAGTTCAAGCCAGAAGATGTGGTCGTGCTTACCGTCAGCGGAAGAGGCGACAAAGACTTGGCAACCTATCTTAACCATAAAGACGAAATTGACTATGAGCGCATATAAGTTCCGCTTCCACACTGCAAGCAAGAAGGTATTGGGTGACCTTATCACACCCGTAAGTGCTTATTTGAAGGTGCGCGACGCTTATCCGCAGAGCGCGCTTATGGAGAGCAGCGACTACCACGGCGGCGAGAACGCAAAATCCTTCATCGCGCTTCATCCCATCGCAAGTGTCAGCATCGAGCACGGCATAGGTTTCTGCCGTTTTCCCGACGGCACGGAGAAGCATCACAAAATTGACAAGAACTACGACACCGCACGTCTCATCAGCGAATTCCTCAGCAGCTTCAGCATCGAGGGCAACGATGTGGGCTACTGCGGACTGTATGGCTACACGACGTTCAACGCGGTCCGTTACTTCGAGAACATTGCCGTCAAGGACGAGACACAGCCAGAAAACGACGCGCCCGACATGCTCTATATATTATATAAAGATGTAGTCGTGTTCGACCACTTCCGCAACGAGCTCACGCTTATCGAGCTGCTTGCCGACGGCGAACAGGACGACCTCGACCAGCTGGAGCGCGACCTCGCCAGCCGCAACTATCAGGCATTCGACTTCCATCCCGTCGGCGAATGCACAAGTACGTTGACCGACGACGAGCATCGCGAGAACATCCGTCGCGGCATACAGCATTGCCTGCGTGGCGACGTGTTTCAAATCGTCCTCTCTCGCCGTTTCAAACAGCGCT
>CACXLY010000106.1 GCA_902768605.1 uncultured Bacteroidales bacterium | reverse complement strand
CATCTTCTCGCTGAAGCCCGGCGACAAGGTCATCATGAGCGGTCCTTACGGAGAGTTCCGTCCGCAGTACGGCACAGGTCGTGAGATGATTTGGGTTGGCGGTGGTGCCGGTATGGCTCCTCTGCGTGCTCAGATTATGCACATGCTGAAGGGTCATGGCGTGAAGGACGAAGACCGTCAGCGCCCCATGCACTACTTCTATGGTGCACGTGCTTTGGAGGAGATTCCTTTCCTCGACGACTTCCTGCAGCTCGAGAAGGACTTCCCCAACTTCCACTTCCACCTTGCACTCGACCGTCCCGACCCGAAGGCCGATGCAGCAGGCATCAAGTACACGCCGGGCTTCGTGGCTCCCGTCATGGGCGACACCTACCTCAAGGCACACGAGGCACCCGAGGATTGCGAGTACTACCTCTGCGGACCTCCAATGATGGCAAAGACCGTGCTCGACCTCTTGCATTCTCTCGGTGTAGAGGACGACATGATTCGCTTCGACAATTTCGGCGGATAACTCACCGCCACACATAAATAAGGGGGGAGTGTCAATACGAAATGGCACTCCCCCTTTTGTATGTAAAAAACCCCAGATTATGTAGCGATGCGGCTGTAGGCGGGGGCTGACATGGGGCAGAAGTCCTTGTCAAGGTACTTGAAGTAGCCTGCGATGGCTATCATGGCGGCGTTGTCGGTGGTGTAGCTGAAGCGCGGAATGAAAATCTTCCAGCCATAGCGACGGGCATAGTCGTGGAAAGCGTTACGGAGTCCCGTATTGGCTGAGACACCTCCTGCCACAGCCACTTGCCGTATCTTCAAGTCGCGGGCAGCAAGCCGGAGCTTCTTCATCAGGATATCGACGATGGTCTTTTCGAGCGAGGCGGCAAGGTCCTCTTTATGATGTTCGATGAAGTCGGGGTCGTCCTTTATCCAGTCGCGAAGGTTGTAGAGGAAGCTCGTCTTCAGTCCGCTGAAGCTGTAGTCGTAGCCCGGGATGTTGGGTTTGGAGAAGGTGAACGCATCGGGGTTGCCTTGACGCGCGAGTTTGTCGATAATCGGACCTCCCGGATAGCCCAGCCCCATCACTTTCGAGCACTTGTCGATGGCCTCGCCCGCAGCATCGTCGATGGTCTGCCCGATGATTTCCATGTCCTTGTAGCTCTTGACGAGGACAATCTGGCTGTTGCCGCCGCTCACCAAAAGGCAGAGGAAGGGGAAGGAGGGAACAGACCCCTCTAAATCTCCCCTTAAAGGGGAGACTTTCTGCCCTGTGTCCTCCCCCTTTAAGGGAGAGTCAGAGAAGGGGAAGGAGGGAGCAGACCCCTCTAAATCTCCCCTTAAAGGGGAGACTTTCTGCCCTGTGTCCTCCCCCTTTAAGGGGGAGTCAGAGGGGGTCTCCTCTCTTATGAAATGTGCCAAGACGTGGCCGTGAAGGTGGTTGACGTCAATCATGGGGATGCCGAGCGAGGCGGCCAGTCCTTTGGCAAAAGACACGCCGACAAGCAGGGAGCCCAGCAGTCCGGGACCTCGCGTGAAGGCGATTGCGCTCAACTGCTCGCGTTCGATGCCAGCCTGCTTCAAGGCAGCGTCCACCACGGGCACAATGTTCTGCTGATGGGCACGGCTCGCCAACTCGGGCACCACGCCACCATAAGCCTCATGCACAGCCTGGCTGGCCGTCACGTTGCTCAAGAGAAAGCCGTCGCGAAGGACAGCCGCTGAGGTGTCGTCGCAACTGGATTCGATGCCGAGGATAAAGGTAGGGCCAGCCCCCTCCCCGCTCCCCCTTTGGGGGAGTGCCTCAGAACCATCATGTATTAATTTTTCTTTCATTTTACTTATTGCCTTTAACAGCACTCCCCCAAAGGGGGAGCGGGGAGGGGGCTTCTAGTGCGTCAGCACCTCCACTCCGTTCTCCGTCATCAAGTACGTATGTTCCCACTGGGCGCTGTCCTCGCCGTCTTCGGTCAGGACAATCCACCCCGTCGGGTCTTCCTCGTCGCCGCAGACGTACCAGTCGCCGCCGTTTATCATGGGTTCGATGGTGAACGTCATGCCGGGGACGAGCAGCATTCCTGTGCCCTTCTTGCCGTAGTGCTCCACATCGGGGTCTTCGTGGAACTGAAGTCCTACGCCGTGGCCGCAGAGGTCGCGCACCACGCTGTAGCCGTTCTTGTGAGCATGCTTGGCGATGGCGTTGCCGAGGTCGCCCACGAAGACGTAAGGCTCATGGCAGACCTGCTCGCCTATCTTGAGACACTCCCACGCCACATCGACGAGTCGCTGGCGCTCGGGACTGGTCCTCCCGATGATGAACATGCGGCTGGCATCGGCGTAGTAGCCGTCGAGGATGGTCGTGCAGTCCACGTTCACGATGTCGCCCTCCTCCAGTATGTCGTCCTCGCTGGGGATGCCGTGACAGACCACGTCGTTGATGCTCGTGCAGCAACTGTTGGGGAAGCCCTCGAAGTTGAGCGGAGCGGGGATGCCGCCGTGCTTCGTCGTGTAGTCATAGACGATGCGGTCAATCTCTGCGGTGCTCATTCCCTCGCGAATCTGGGCAGCCACAGCATCGAGGACGGCCGTATTGAGCACGCCAGCCTTGCGGATACCCTCTATCTGTTCCTTCGTCTTTATGAGGTTCGGCGTAGGCACAAGCTTGCCCTTTGCCTCCCATTCCATGATTTTGAGGTCCATTTCCGTCGGCTCCAGTCCGGCCGGGACGAACCATCTTTGTTTCTTCTTTTTCTTGCTGTTCATCGAGCGCTTTGTTGCAATTCGACTGCAAAATTACGAATTACCGAGCGAAATACCAAATTTATTTGAGTATTTCCGAGCGGAAGTACTTTCTTGCGCTCCGTAGGTGCTCAAGAAGGTACAAAAATGAAGAATTATGAATTATTGGCTTTAGAATTCGCAGAGGTTTTTATGCTATGCAACTCAAAAAGACAGGGAAACATTTGGATGCTATACTTCTTATCACTAACTTTGCAAACGGAAACCTCTATTTTATGAAACGCATATTTCTTCTTCTCTGCTTCTTGCCTTGGCTGCTTTCCGCTTCCAGCCAAGAACTTCCAGACTCTGTAAAGCCGGTGGCGGAGATGGAAGATTCTATCAGCGGTATGTCCATCGTCCCTATCAAGAAGCCTAAGGCGCTGTTGGACAGCATTATAGTACAAGTCATACGTGATGCGCAGCAAAAGCCTATCCGCTGCAAGTATCAGACAATTAACACCACAGGCTTGCATACTTCCCGTCCGACCACTTCCAGCTGTATTCATCATGCTATTGCAAACATAAAGAGGAAACCGTTGGGAGAAGCAGAAGAGTTCCACTATGAGGGGCCACCCCGCCTGAGGAACCTCCGCGACACCGCCACGATATACTATGCCTTGAGGGATTGCCTTGAAGGTAACTTGTTGACAAATTTTCAGGAAGACAACTTATTTAATACGGTTCCAGAATATCAGGAATTTCAGGCATGGATGAGTGCACATTATGTAAAAGTATACTGCATCAGCGACGAAAAGGGCAGAGGCGTATACCGAGTGGATTTCTCTCCGAGGAAATATCCTAAATACGGCTTTAACGCCGCTAAATATACTGGCACAGCATATTTCAACAAAAAGACGCTCCGCCTGATACAAGTCAAGGCAGATTTGATTACCCCCTCTTCTTTTGACATTATGGGAAGGCAGGACAAGAAAGGACTACTCTCCCACTCAACTTGTCGCCGAGTTCAGTGTGATTTCGAAGAGGTCGGCGGAGTGCTTGTAGTAAAACAGAAAGAATCCACATTCTTTGTGGACGAGCAGTTGACTGGAAAGAAAACATTTCAAAGGCTTCCATGAAAATTTGCGGGGATTATCTCTCAACTATTTCTGCGGCAGGCCGCGGTGCAGTTGCATGGCGCCTGCTTTGAGTCGGTGGATGGCATCACGCAGGAAAGCGTTGGCATCGGTCTCTTGCTGAGAAGGCGCCACGTCGTATTTCGACTCTTCAGGTTTGTGGAAAGCAGCGTCTCCGAAAGCGATGCGTTCCTCCAGCGTGGTGCGCTTCACGATGTCCGTCATGGCCCAAAGCAGGGAGTCGTACCCCACCTCGTCGATGGCCTGCAGCATGTTCCCACTTATGCGCTTCGACTTCGCGAACGTCACCTCCTTGTCGCCGAGGTTGAAGAGGAGGTACCTGAGCATCACCTTGTCCCTGACGAGGGTGCCCGACATGTTGGCTATCTCGGTGAAGCCGTGGTCGTGGCGGTAATCGACGTGCATCTCGTAGCTGAGGGTATCGATGGAGGTGCGTCTCCGAGCATGATCGTACATCCTGAGATACAGCCCTCGCATCTGTCCGTCGAAGCGCAGCAACCGGCACTTCGCGTAATCGACATAGAGCGTCCCCTCGAGGATAACGTAGCCGTCACTGGCAGGCTTACCCGTGACGTGAATCTTGCGTATCTCCGTGCCGTCTTCTTCCGTGAATGCCGTACACGAGACGTCGTAAAGCTTGCCGCGCCTGCTCAGCACGATGTCGGCCGGGACGATGGCGAAGTCCCACTCGTTGTAGTAAGTGATAATAGGAGCGAGACGGAGGAAGACGTGCAGGTTGGTGCGTCCCAAGCCCTTGAGGTCGGGACTGTCGAACACGCCGGGCTCCTTCAGCACGCCGCGATTGCCGCTGTGGAAGGTCATGTCGCGCAGCTGAACACACGACTTGGCACTCAGGAAAGCCTCGGCCAGCTCGTCGGTCCCCGGGTACTGCGTGGTGAGGCGGAAGAAGTAGTTGCTCACCGTCTTCTTGTACTTCTTGGTCTCCTTCTGCATCTTGCGCACCAGCCGGTACAGGAGGTCGTCTGTTCCCAAGACGGTCAGCTCGCGCAGAGTGGAGGAGATGGGCTTCATGAGGATGGTGTCGGGCAGATGCGATGCTTGATGACTGACGCGCTGATAGCCGATGCTCGAGATGCGGAGCACGTCGGAAGGAAGGCACTCGAGCGAGAACTCGCCGTCGTAGTTGCTGATGGTACCGCACGATGAAGAGACGTAGATGCTGGCGTACGGCACAGGTTCTCCCGTCTCGGCATCAATGACGACAGCGCTGACCGAGTCCTGAGCAAAGGTGAAAAGGTGAAAAGGTGAAAAGGCAAAAAGAAAGAGCAAGCATATTCTTGTCACCTTCATACTTCTATGTTCTTTTGTCTTCATCTTTTTACTTTTTCAACTTTTTAATTTTTCACCTTTTCCCATCATCTGTCCTCCGGGTAGCTGATGCCTGTCAGCACCTTTCCTGTCGGCGTGATGCCTTCCGCGCTGACCGTAATGCTTGTTGTGAGGCTGTTGTTCCAAAGCGTAACGTCGGCGCGACCTTTCTCGTCGAGCTCCAGATTCGGATTCCAGTAGAGGGTGCGGCGATAGTCTTTGAGCGACGGAAGCGGGCGCTGGCGGTAGCAGGGGCTGTAGAACTCCTCGCTGACATCGTAGCCATGCAGGACGAAGTGGCGGTCGCGATAGGTGGGACGAACGCCTTCGGTAAGCGGCTCGTAACCAATGTCAACGGTCGGCTGGTTGGCTCCCCAATAGCGACGGCTGCCCTCCATGCGCGGAGCATAATCCGTGATGAGACTGATAGAGCGGAGCGAGCGCAGGTAATCAAGCGACTGCGTCATGCCATCGAGACCTGTATAAGAGAACGCTACCCTGTTTGAAGTGCTCCAACCGCCACCGCGAAGGGAATAGCCACCTAAGGAAGGCCATGTAATGTCGGCAGGGTCTGACCATCTGTTACGCGCAGACCACGAGTAATCGGGTTTAAGAGAAAGATACTGTTCATTGTCGAGCACGGTTCCGCCAAAGCGTCCTGCTCCGTGGTAATTGTCTATGGAACTGCCTCTCCCACGTCCTCCGCTCCAACCAGAGCCGCCAAATCCGCCACCACCAGAGGAGCTCGGCCAATCGAAACCTGGAGCAGGCTCATGGTAGGGATGGACGTACTCATTGTATGTCATGTAATCGCGGAACATGTTCATGTCGCCAACCAACAAGCGCTTTGTCCACATAGCAAAAGAC
>CACXLY010000105.1 GCA_902768605.1 uncultured Bacteroidales bacterium | reverse complement strand
ACTTGGGTTCGTCGGTAAACGGGTTGCTGACATACACCTCGGCCGTCTTCTCGGGACGGTTCAGATAGCCACGCGTCACTTGCGGGCCTGCCACCCACAGCTCGCCGCAGGCACCCACAGGCAAGCGGAAGCCTTCCTTGTCCACGATATAGAGCTTGCAGTTTTGGACGGCTTTTCCAATGGGGATGTTCTTCTTCTGCTCCTTTACCCAATAGTTGGTGACGTAGCAAATCGTTTCCGACGGACCATAGCCGTTGGTGAGGCTGAATGTCGTGGGCGGTGCGAGGGAAGGCAGCTTCTCGCCTCCCGTCATCAGCACCTGCAGGGAGTGGTTCTCGATGCCGGTGGCAAACTGGTAGGCCACCTGTGTCGTCATGAACGTATGAGTGATGCCATTCGCCTCGAAGTAATCGCTGAGAGCAATCAGGTCGAGTCGCATCTCCTCGGGTATGATGTAGAGTTGGCGAGGCGTCGAAGCCAAAGCTGGCATAAGCCGCTACGCGGCTCTGGGCGTTGATGTGGAGGCCCTGTTGATGCATGTGGCAGAACGCTACCCAATTCCTGTGCTCCGACATGCCACCTTTGGGCACGCCGGTCGAGCCGCTGGTATATATTAAGGTAAAGAGGGAGGAGGGCTTGGGTGTGACTTTAAGGTCCTTAAAGTCTTTAAGGTCTTTAAGGTCCTTAAGGTCTTTCGTGAGCAGGACGTCGCCCTTGTACTCGTCCATTATCGGCAGCAGGGCTTCGTCGGCAATCAGCAAGCGCGCCTTGGTGTCCTGCACCATGAAGTTCAGTCGCTCCTTCGGGTAACTTGGGTCGAGCGGCTGGAAAGCACAGCCGGCTTTCAGCACGCCGAGGGATGCTATCGCCATCCATTCGCATCGGGGAATCAGTATCGCAACCACATCCTCCAAGCCCAAGCCCTTGCCGGCAATATAGCCAGCGATGCGGTCGCTGAGTGCGTCCACCTCGCTGTAAGTGTAGCGATTCTCGCGGAACGTCACGGCAATCTTGTCGGGCACGCTTTGCGCTTGACGTCGGAACAGCGAGACGATGGTCTGACTGTCGTCATACGGTTCGTCCGTTTCGTTGAAGCTGTCCAGCAACTGCGCCTGCTCCGCATCGACAAGGGATATGTCGCGCAGATATTCCTTGGCAAGGAAGCCCTCCATAACGACCTCATAGCTCTCCAAGAGCTGCCCCACGAATGCCTCGGAATACTGCAGGGAATTGTATTCCGCCTCTATGCAGCATTGCCCATTGCTCACGTATGTCTTAATGTAGATGGGCACGTCGCGTGTGTTGTTCACCAGGAGGAGTGTCGACATCGGCTTGCCGGCGAAGGTGGGATTGTTGAATATCTCCCCATGCCAGGCAAATGCCGTGGCCGACTGCAGGCCGAGGTCGTTCACGAGGTCGCTGTAGGCGTATGCCTCGTGCTGACGGCAACCCGTCATCTGCTCCTGCCCGGCCTTGAGGAAGTCGAGCACCGAGGTGTCGCTTGTGAACTTAGCATAGGAGGGCAGCGTCTTGACGAGCATGCCGACGGTATGCTTCAGGCGCTTGTCCTGCCTGCCGCTGTAGATGTTTGTGAACAGGGATTCCTGTTCGTTGTTGTACTTCGCGAGCAGGAATGCGAAAACCGAGGTGAACAGGGTGCTCTTGAAGATGCCGTTTTCCCGACAGAATGCGTCGATGCGCTCCATGCTTGTGCCAAGCGTCCTTGCAAGGCATGTCTCCGTGTCGAGCTGTGGAGTGACGGTCTGACCTGTATCCACATCCGGCATCAGCGGCGAATAGACATCCCCGCAGTCGAAGTGCTGGGCAAACCATGCTTTCGCTTCGTCGAATGCCGGCGTCTGTCGCTCGGCGACTTCTGCCTCTGCTGCCTCCGCCTGCGTCATGTCCTCCTTTTCCAACTCGAGTCCTTCGTAAGCCTTTTCTATGTCGTTTAGCATCAGTTGTAATGATGTGCCATCGACAATGATATGATGGTATTCGGTGTAGAGATAGAGGTGGTGTGCGTCGCGCAGCAGTCGGATGCGGAAGAGGCGGTCGGCGTAGATGTCGAAGGGCTTGACGAGCGAGGGCTTCACGGCCTCGATGTCGTCGATGTCCTCCACGGCGACGGAGAATGCCTCGTCCACGATGGTCTGCATCGGCTCGCCCTCGTCGTTGAGCGTGATGCGGGTGAAGAGCACCGGATGCGCCTTTACCGCCGTCTCAATTGCCCTGCAGAACCTGTCCGCGTCGATACTCGGGTCGAGCGTGTGGAGATAAGGCAGATTGTAGCAAATCTCGCCGTTGCGGCCGAC
Organism: uncultured Bacteroidales bacterium; assembly: GCA_902768605.1. Next base: position 4,407 of record CACXLY010000105.1, on the reverse strand, counting down.
GCACTCTGCGTAGATGCCATATTGGGTTTTACTTAAAGGGCTGGTCATTATAAATGAAGAATTAAAAATTAAGAATTAAGAATTAGGAATCGCGAATGGACTATGAACTATGAATTATGAATTATGAATTAAAAATAATGAATTATGAATTATGAATTGTCCTTACCACTTCTTTGATATGATGCGTGGCGAGACGATGAGCGAGAACCAGGCCCACTTCAGGTCGTTGTTGCCCTCGGACCGCTTCAGCCTTTCCATCGTGTCCCCGCCTGCCATGTACGAGAAGCCGAGGGCTACGTGGGCGTCCTTCAGAATCCGATAGGAAGCCTCGAAGTCGAAGTCGTGTCCCAACGTCTTTTTCAAGTCCTTCAGTTTTGTTGCCGTAGCCAGATAGTGGTAGGAAGCGCTCAGGTTCAGTCCCTTGACAGGACTGTAGCTTGCCCCGAAGTAGAGGTTTTGCAAGCCGGGTGAGAAAGTGTCGCTGAAGGCCTGCACATAGAAGAAGTCCATCAGGCCGTAGAACTTGTGGTGAGAACCGTAAACCGGGTTGAAGAACTTGAAGACTTTGTGCTGGACGAGACCCAAGCCGCCGCTCTTGCGCACGACGAAGTAGTCGTCGCCGCTCAGGTAGTCGTAGCCCGTAAGGACGCCCACCTTGGGGGATATTTGGTATTGCGCTTTGACGCTCGCCATCCAGGCGTCCATCTTGCAATCCTTCTCGTTACGTCCCAGCTGATGATAGTACGAAGCCTCTGCCGTCAGCTTGTCCGGCTTGTAAGAGAGATAGCCGCCCACCAGTTGCTGGTACCTGTTGCAGGGGTCAGTGAATTCATCACTGCTGTACTTGTCTCCCTGCATGCCAATGTTCATGAAAAGCAGGGAGGCGCCAATCGGAATCTTGGGTACGTCGTAATGATACCAGAGGGTGTGCATCATCTTGTACGAGTCGCCCGTATATAGGGAGCCGCCGCTGATGCTCTCGGCGTTCTGGTTGAAGCCGAAGATGCCGTGCACCTTGTGTCCGTGACCCTCATAGCCGAGCCTGATGACGTCGTGGGAGTTAGCGGCCATTGCCCAGTCGTTGGCACCGATGATGCGCTCGTCGTCGTAGGAAAGCACCTGGCGTCCCATCTTAATGAAGAGGCCGTTCTTTGCCGTCAGCTGCGCCCAAGCCTCATAGAGGTTGAAGCTGCCCTTGCCGGCCTGTCCCCACACCCCACTGTGCTGGGCAGACACCTTCGCCTCGATGTAGGGGCGCTTGTAGTCGATCGACAGACGCGTCCTTTCCATCAGGAACTGCGCGCGGTTCTCTTCCGCGCCTTCAGTGAAGCCGCCGAATCGCATCTCGCCGCGGCCCAGGATGTTCAGGTCTATGTCGAGCTGGTTCACGCCCTGGCTCTGGCCCTCCTTCTTGTTGCCAAAGAGAGCCGAGGCCATCGTATCATCCTGAGCCGAGGCCATCACCGCTGCCAACAGCAGCACAAGAATAGCTCCGCTTCTCATTCCACGTCGAAGATGTTGATGAATCCGGTGAGCTTGAAGACGCTCTTGATATCGTCGTTCATATTCTTCAATAAGACCTTGCTGCCGCCTGCCTTAGCGCCCTTGAGGATGCTGATGAGGATGCGCAGTCCGCTCGACGCGATGTACTCCAGCCCTTTGCAGTCGATGACGACGTCCTTGCCGCCGGTCGTGTAGAGCGGCTGCAATGTCTTCTCCACCTCGGCAGCCGCAGCGGTATCGAGTTCGCCTTCGAGCGTCACGAGGTACTTGTCTTCCAGTTGTTCGATTGTAGTCTTCATTGCCTAAATTATGAGTTAAGTATTATGAATTAAGTATTGACTTCGTCAGCGTCAGGACGTTCTTGCCGTCGATGCGTTCGTAGTTGATGGAGTCCATAAGCTCTCGCACGAGCAATATGCCGAGTCCGCCCACGGGTCGCTCCTCAGCGGAGAGCGTCGTGTCGGCAGCGGCCACTTCCGTCGGGTTGAAGGAGACGCCCGCGTCGGTGATGATGAACTTCAGGCGGCGTCCGTTGGAGGTGGCGCGGATGTTCACATCGCCCGTCGTGCCCTTCGGGTAGGCGTACTCCATGACATTGACGACGGCCTCCTCGACGGCGAGACGGAGCTTGCCGACCATCGACTTGTCGAGCGACAGCTGCCCAGCCACCTGCTTCACGAAGGCACCGAGCGCCTCCACTTCCCTGATGTCGTTCCTGAGCGTGATGGCTTCGTCCAGGATGTTTTGCTCCTGAGACGGCGTGTAGCGCAGCGCCAGGAGCGTCAGGTCGTCGCTCTGTTCGGTCGCGCCTACGAACTGATGCCACTGCCCAATTACCGTCTCGACGAGCTGCTTGGGTTCTTTCGGGCCGCACGCCTCCATCATCTGCACTACCCTATCCCTGCCGAAGAGCTTGCCGTCGGCATTGCGGGCCTCGGTCAGGCCGTCGGTATAGAGGAAGAGCGTCGAGCCAGGACGCATCTGCATGGATTGCATCTCGTAGTTGAAGTCGTCGAAGAGGCCGATGGGCAGGTTGGGCTTGGCTTCGATAAGTGAATAGTGAAAAGTGAAAAGTGAATAATCAGGATTAGCATTGTCCACAGCGTTGTTGCTTTTATTTTTCACTTTTCTCTTTTCACTTTTCACTTCTGATTGACCAATCAGCGGCAGCTCGTGTCCGGCGTTGCAATAGCGGAGGTGGCCCGTCGGGAGGTCGAGGACGCCGACGAAGAGCGTGACGAAGATGTTGGCCTTATTGTTGCGGCAGGCCGTCTCGTTGAGCAGCCGCATGATGTGGGCAGGGTTGTCCTCGCGCGATGCGATGTTGCGGAAGATTGCCTGCGTGATGGCCATGATGAGTGCGGAGGGAATGCCCTTGCCGCTCACGTCGCCAATGCAGAAGAAGAGCTTGCCGTCGCGCACGAAGGCGTTGTAGAGGTCGCCGCCCACGGCCTTTGCCGGGATGAGCCGCCCCTCGACCTGGACGTCGCTGATGCCCTTCAGGAGCACGTCCTCCTCGGGCAGCAGGGTCTGCTGTATGTTGCTTGCGATGCGCAGCTCGCCCGCCAGGCGTTCCTGCTCCAAAGTCTTCTGCCTCAGTTCCTTTTCGCCTTCGGCAAAGCGCCATATCACGTAGAGCAGGATGCCGAATGCGAGGAGCGAGAGCAGCAGCAGGCGATACCTCAGCCGCAGCAGGGAGCTATAGACCTCGTCGTCGTAGCAGACGACGGCTATCTGCCAGTGCGGCGTGCCTTTCATGTTGACATAGAAGACGGAGCCGTCGCGCTCTCGCCCGTCGAAGTCGATGATTTTGCTTCGCCCTTTGCTGCTTGGGCGGCGCTGGACGGTACTGTCGTTGATGAGCGAGGTGACGAACTGCACTTCCTGGTGCAGGCCGGGGTCGTTGGGGCCGGATATGAACTCGCCATCCTCGGTGAGCAGGAGGTCGAACGAGGACGGGTAGATGTGGCGGTAGTTGAGTGTGTCGCCGAGGTTTTCCGTGTCGATATCGATGCCGAACACCGCCACCGTGTCGCCCGTGAACTCATAGATGGGCACGGCATAGCTGATGAGTCGCTGCCCGAGGTACATGTCGTCGTACGGCCCCACCCAGCTGTTGTTCTTCTTCTTCATGATGTCGCAGAAGAAGCCGTCCTTCGTATAGTCGAACGCGCCGTCGGCCACTTGCAGGCACTGGATGCCGCTGTCGGTCTTCAGGGCGTATGGCTCGAAGAGCCTCCCCTTGTCGGGATAATAATCGGGGATGAAGGCGATGCCGCAGCCCTGCAGATACGGGGAGTACTTGGTGATTTGCTTCAGGATGCCGGGCATCGAGTCGGGGAAGGCCAGGTTGCGTTTCACCTCCATGATGTGGCCCTTCAGTGTGTGCTCCGAGTCCTCGATGATGCGCTTCATGATGATGGCCTTCGTCGTCAGCTCCATCTCGGCATACTTCTCCAGCTCGTCCTCCATCAGATGGTGCGTAAAATAGTACTGCGCACCGGACAGCAGTTCGAGCATCAGGACCGCCAAGATGACAACCAGCAGCGCGCGTCGGTTCCTGAGCGACCGGATAAAGTGCTTCAACCTATTCATGCATGTCGAGGCCCGATGCCCGCCGCTCCTGCGCGCCGCCTTTCCGTGCGCCTGGATGCCCGGACATCTGGGGATGATTAATGGTTTTCGTCCCCACAAAGTTACACTTTTTTTACATAGGAACACGCGTTTGCCTCATTCTTTTTCCTAAAAAACGAAAAGATGAGCTCGACACCCCCTCTGCGGGAGAAAAATTTGGTAATGATATAGTAGGGATTGTCGTTTAAATTTTCCAATCGCAGTCGTTTAGTGTGCATCCAAGGTTTCCTGTTGCACCATACGTCCAATATCGACTACTTTTACAGGTAT
>CACXLY010000104.1 GCA_902768605.1 uncultured Bacteroidales bacterium | reverse complement strand
GAGCGTCTGAGGCATGTCTGTTGTAAGGTAGAACTGCGAGAAGACGAAAGCACTTTGAACTTCTGTCTCGCCGTTAAGGATGCGAACCTTATAGCGGAAGACGCACTCGTTGTCGGTGGCTTGTGGGAAGGTTATCTTCACGTCCTCAGGATAAACATCCAGCGTCAGCTTTGCGCTCTTGGTGAATGCTGGAGCAGGCAGACCGTCGCGAAGGGGAACATTGTTCGGATTGTCGTCCTTATCGCGGATGTCGGCATATTGGAACTGGCTGCCATCGAAGGGAGCCTTCAGCACCCAGCGATGTTCGGGGTCAATCTCTACGTTGCGATAGGTGTCGTAGCGACGTATCTCGATGTCGCCATTAGGTTGCTCCACGAGAATCATTCCCTCAGTCACGTAGGCAAAGCCCTCGGGGTGAATGCCTGCGTTTACAGCACCGGGATTAATCTCCGAGTAGGTAGTGCTGGCGGTATTGATGACGGTATAGTAGTTATTGCGTGTGCTATTGGGGTTAGCTCCCTGGTGGATGCTTCGCGGGTCGCCAAGTGGATAGTGGCTGTGGCCGCAGAAGACAACGGCTTGCGGGTAATCGTTCAGGACAGGGTTCAGCACCTTCATAGCCCAGGCGGCACCCTCAAGTTCGCCCCAAGAGCTATAGCAAGTCCAGCGGGGAGCGACATGTGTGAAGATGAAGATGGGCTTGCCAGGAGCATCTGCGACGGCTTGCTTAAGGTAGCGCTTCAGGGTGTTCACTACCGTGCTGGGATAGGATGTTGTGCCATTGCTGACGTTATCATCGTTGTTAGCGCTGCCGCGTTGGCTGATGGTGATGAAGGGATAGCCCTTGATGAGGACATATTGGTCGAGTGGATAGCTGCGGTTCCCGTTGAAACTCTTGAGGCCGCTCTTGTAGTTTGACTGTCCGTTGCTGTCGTAGTTATCGTGGTTGCCCATCATGAAGAGAAAGTTGTCGATGGGGTTCAGGATGTTCTGTTCGCTGCCGAAGTACTGCACGAACTCCTTATACTGACCCGTTCTGCCATTATCTGTAAGGTCGCCCACCACGGCCATTGCATCGAGCTTCCCATGTCCCGTCAAGTGCTGAAGTGCTTGCGGAATCTTCACGTTGTAGCCTGCCCCAGAATTGTTACCGACGTGGACATCGGAGATGACTGCAAAGACCAGACGCGACTCCTGCTTGACGGTGATGATGAGCGGGTGGAAGTCCTTGCTGCGAACGGAGAGTTCAGCGGTGCGGGCATCTTCGCCTGTGTTCTCGCTGACGGTGATGGTGAGTGTCCCATTTGCATAGGTTGCCTCGCACCAGTCAGCATTGCTGCTGACGGTTGCCGCATTCTGATTGGTCTCTATTTGTAGGGTCTCTGTAGCTGCCGTGAAGGGAAGGGTAATGACGCCGTCCTTAATCCTGTCCGACGCAAAGGTTGCGGCACCAGGTGTTGCCAGCGATGTGACGACATAATTCTGTGCTCGAAGCTGGAGCATGAAGCAAGGAGCAAGGAGCAAGAGCGGGAGGATATATCTTTTCATAGCTTTCATGTTTACATATTTATAATTGTGTTTACGGCATCAGGACCTTAATTGCCTTCTGCCCAATCTTTACCAGATAGACGCCTGCGGGCAGCGATACAGTGCGAGGCATCTCTTCGCCAGAGGCATCGAATAGTTGCCACTCGGCGTTGCCTGCTACGGAGATGCGTCCGTTCTTCACGCTGATGACCTGACGACCTGCTTCCATCGAGCCGATGCCTGTTTCAATCTCTACGGGGAAGAACTTCCAGGCGATGGCTGATGTGCTTTCACCCGATTCGGGATAGGCGACGGCTTCACCATCCTTGTCGGCCAAAGCGAGACAACGGCTCACGCCATCATCCTCCACGCTCTCCAGCCTATAGGTGCCTTCGCCGAGGGAGGTGAAGGTGAAACCTGTGGCGCCAGAAGTAGTGAGTGCCGTGATGTTGTGGTCGTCCTCCCAGAGGGAAGTGCCTGCAATCTGTGAGCCTGTGGCGCGGTTGGTGATAATGACTTTACCTTCTTCGCCAGCCGTCAGTTTCCATTGCGAGCGGAGGTCGTCGGCTTCCGTGGGCAGCATGAATATCATGTTCTGATATTCCTCCGAGCCTGTCGAGCCGTTCACGTCCGTCATGGCCAGTCCGTCCAAACCCGGGGCGGCGTTGCTGATGCGGTACCAATAGACGACGTCGGAGCTCAACTGCAATTCGTCGTCGAACTCTTGGGCTGCGAGCCATGCAGGTGCCAGCAAGCACAAGCCCATAAACAATCGTTTAAAAGAAATGAATGTCATAGTTGTTAGTAATGATGAAAAGGTTAATAAATCCGTTGCAAAGATAAGGAAAATGTAATACCACGTTAATACAGGAAACGCAAAATACCTTGTAAATGGTATAATAGTTTGTTTATTCCTCTCTGTATTGCTTTGGTGACATGCCTGCATGCGCCTTGAAGTAGCGCGAGAAGGATGTCTGCTCGGAGAAGCCAAGCTGGTTGCTGATTTGCTGAATGGTGAGTTCAGGATGGCGGCGGAGCATGGTTTTTGCCTGTATGATGACGTACTTCGCTATCCACTCGCCGACGCCGATGCCTGTGGCCTTACGGATGACGGTGCCGAAGTATTTGGGTGTCAGATTGAGCAGACCGGCGTAGAAATTCACTTCGCGGTTCTCGCGATAATGCAGGGTAATGGCTTCGTGGAATTGGGTGAGCAGTTGCTGGACGGCGGTGTCGTTGTGAATAATCTCCTTTCCATTGGCTCGCAAATAGGTTCGCACGATTCGAGCCGTGATATCCATTTGTATGGTCAGCATTTCGTCACGCTCAGGGATATCCAGCAGACTGATGTTTTTCAGCATTTTGAAGCAGGTCAGCATTACTTCGAACTGGCTGTCTGTCAGCTGGAACGAGGTGTTGTAATGGTACTCAAAGAGATAATGCTTCGGGTGGAGCTGGCTCAGGATCTTCAGGAACTTGGGCGAGATGACGAGCAGCGAGCAGAGATAGTCTTTGCTAGCCTCGTGAGCCGTCAGTATGTGGCCTGGATAGATGGCAGCATGATCATGTTCCTGGAAAGTGATGGGGTGCATGTCGTAGTCCGCTTTCAGCCAGCCCCGATGGCTCAGGGCGATGATAAGATTCTGCGACACATAGGGTTCGTCATAGACGGGCGTGCCTGTCACATTATCCAGGACAGCCAGCCCGCGCTCGTCAAGCCAGTCGTTAATTGTTTCAAGAGGATGTTTTTCGTTCTTCATGTGGGTATTATTTAGATAGTTTCCAAAGCAGGTCGTTCATCTGCCGAAGCAGACCGACAGCATCGGTATCGTCTTTATAAGTGTTGGAGCCGAAGTAACGAAGCATCTCGTCGAGGTCTTTGGCTCCTTTCAGGTTGAGTGTCGGACGGAGCAGACGTATCTTCTCATAAGCCTGAATGCCCTCTATGAGGCGCTCGAATCGGATGCTGCTGCCATCTGGATAAACCAGGTAACAGTCCCCTGAGTACCAGCTCCTCGAGTTGAAGCGGCTGTCCTGATTGGGTTGCTTAGGCCAACTGTTGTAAGCCCAGCGCAGATAGCCATCGTAACCACAAGCCTTAGCATGTACACCGAGATAAGCCGACTCGGCTGGGGGCGAGAAGGTGAAGGTGTTGGGGCGATCGGGATTGCAGCAGGTGTAGAAGGTTATCTTCTGTCCCTTAGCAGCGCGACGAGCCAGGGCCTCGCCCTTAATCAGGTTGTATTGGAAGCCGACACTGATGTCGTCAATGCGGTCGGCTGCTTCGCTCTCCACGCTGTAATTGGCTGCTCCTTCTATCTTGAACTCTGGATCGGCATCCTGAATAGTCTGCCAGGCTGCCTCCATCTGGTCTTTAGGCCGTTCGTCCATCGCGATAAAGGTGCGGCTGAACCAACCTTTCTCTCGAAGATGACGGCTGAAGTCCTTTAGGAAAGGAACGATGAAATCGTGGTATTTCTGTTCGCCGGGTTTGCAGGCAAGTTGCTTCACGCTATTTGTGGCACAGTCGTAGTAGTCGAAACGGTAGTGCCAAGGTACGAGGGTGTAGCAGTCTATCTGCTCTGTGATGCCGCACGACATCATGAACTCCACCCAGCGGTCGAAGACGGTGTAGTCGTACTTCCACGTTCCGTCAAGCTGCTTCATCTTGGCAATCATGCTCTCGAAGGGGTCGAACGTCTGTCCGTTCCACGGTCGGCTGATGACGGAGCAGGTGATGACCTTCTGTCCTGCAGCTGCTAACATTTGCATGATGGGACGCATCTTGTCGAAGTGCTGCTGGCTCCACAGCGGCACGTCATAGTATCGGGCAACGGCATAAGGGTTCTGCCAGAGGTCGAGGTGGAAGCTCCACTGGCTTGGTTCGGGCAGCACGCGGTCAGCAACCTGCAGCACGATGGGCAGGGAGAGTTTCTTGCCATCGCAGTTCAGGGAAACGGTGCCTTTATAAGTTCCTGCCTTCGCATCAGCCGGCACATGTATGTCGAGCCAGATGGGACGTGCCGTGTTGGCTTCCACCTTCAGCGTCTCGACAGGGTCGAGGCGGTCGGCAAGCAGGAAGGAGTCCTTGCGGTTCTTGAAGATATCGGTCAAGACATAGCGGACGAAGTACTTCTTCACGGCAGAAGCAGGGATGATGTTGCGCCCGCTCTTGAGGTCGCTGACGGTGAACGAGACATCCTGCAACTCTCTTGGTGTAGCAAGGATTGCCTGTGCTGAAACCCTTTCGCCGCGCCATGCACGAAGCAGAGGCGACGTCTTCGTTGTCTCTGGAACTTGAGAGCGCGAGTAGCGCACATCTATGCTGCCCCAACCGAGTGTTGGTTGTGCCAGTTGTTGCCATGCTTCCTGCGGCCCCGGCTTAGGGTCAGGCAACTCCATATCATTGACCTGAGCACTGATGGTCAGGCTAAATAGAGCGATGAAATGGGCTAAAATGAAGTTCTTCATAGTTTGTTAGTTGTTATGTCTTCCCTTTAGAGGGAGGTTTGTATGAGGCTTGCTACTTTGCATAGCTCGTCGTACCATTCTCGGCCGAAGCGTCGGATGAGTGGCTCGCGCAGGAACTCATAAAGACGGATGCCGCGTTCTGTGCCGAGGCGGATGGCATCCTCGCAGATGTTCCAACGGTGATAGTTCAGTCCCGTCAGCGGCCCCAACTTCTTCTCTCGTATAGGATAGAGGTGGCAGCTGATGGGCTTTTGTTTCAGCAGGCAGCCTTGTGAACCTCTGAAGGCGCAGTTGCCGCCGCACACGATGCTCGTCACGAGTTCGCCTTCAGGGTCAGGATAAGCAACGCCTTGCTTGTCAATGACTGCCTGAGCACCTGCCGAGAGCCTTGGCCACAGGTCGTCGAGTTGCTGCTCGATATCTGCTATCTCGTCCAACGTGACGGGTGCTCCTGCGTCTCCCTCTTCGCAACACCGTTCCGTCAGGATATCCGAGTGCAGGATGACGTCGCCCACCTCAATGAGGTTACCAAACGATTGGCCTTTGCCCATGCTGCGTGAGGTATTCGTTGCACTTGAGGAAATGTCCGTTGCCCATGAAGCCTCGCATGGCACTCAAGGGGCTTGGGTGTGCACTCATCAGGACGAGGTGGCGACTTTGGTCGATGAGGGAGGCTTTTCGTCCTGCCGGAGCGCCCCAAAGCATGAAGACGAGGTTGTCGCGTCCACGATTCAGGGCAGCAATGGCAGCGTCCGTGAAGGTCTCCCAACCCTTGCCACTATGGCTGAAAGCCTGATGTTCCCTGACGGTGAGGCAGGTGTTGAGCAGGAAGACGCCCTGCTGTGCCCAACGTGTCAGGTTACCGCTCTGTGGGATGGGTGCTCCCGTCTCGGCCTTTATCTCCTTGAAGATGTTTTGGAGCGAAGGCGGGAACTGTATGCCGTCGTTAACGCTGAAGCAGAGTCCGTGCGCTTGCCCGGGGCCGTGATAGGGGTCTTGACCGAGGATGACGACACGAACCTGATTGAATGGCGTCGTATCGAAGGCGTTGAAGATGAGCCGACCGGGAGGGTAGCAAGTCCCCGCCGCGTACTCCTGCCGCACGAACTGCGTCAGTTGCTCGAAGTAAGGCTTGCTGAACTCTTCGGCAAGTTGCTGCTTCCAACTCTCTTCAATGCGAACGTCCATTACGATGTTATGTCTTAAACCACAAATTACACGAATTGCACGAATTAGCTACGCTCTTGATGTTCGCAGTTAATTGTGAATTGTGAATTATGAATTATGAATTGATGAGGCACTTGCCTGTCATTTCCTTCGGCTGCTCGAGTCCCATGATGTGCAGGATGCTGGGAGCCACGTCGGCCAGTACGCCGTTCTCTACGGTGACGTCCTTGCGGTCGGTAACGTAGATGAAGGGCACGGGGTTGAGTGAGTGAGCGGTGTTGGGAGTGCCGTCGGGGTTGATGGCATTATCGGCGTTGCCGTGGTCGGCGATGATGATAGCCTCGTAACCGGTTGCCTTCGCTGCCTCGATGACCTCACCGACGCACTTATCGACGGCTTTCACGGCAGCCTCGATGGCTTCGTAAACGCCCGTATGTCCCACCATATCGCCATTTGCGAAGTTCACCACGATGAAGTCGTACTTGTCCTGCTTGATGGCTTCCACCAGCTTGTCCTTCACTTCGTAGGCGCTCATCTCGGGCTTGAGGTCGTAGGTTGCAACCTTAGGACTTGCCACGAGGATGCGCTCTTCGCCTTCGTAGGGAGCCTCTCTGCCGCCGTTGAAGAAGAATGTCACGTGTGCGTACTTCTCCGTCTCGGCTGTGTGGAGTTGCTTCAAGCCCTTGCTGCTGATGTATTCGCCGAGGGTGTTCTCGACGTTCTCTTTCGGGAAGAGAATGTGCACGCCTGTGAAGCTTGCATCGTACGGCGTCATGCAGTAGTACTGCAAGCCGGGGATGGTCTTCATTCCCTGCTCAATCATGTCCTGCTGAGTCAGCACGATGGTGAGTTCCTTCGCGCGGTCGTTGCGGTAGTTGAAGAAGATGACGACGTCGCCCTCCTTGATGGTGCCGTCCACGTTGCAGTTGTTGATGGGCTTGATGAACTCGTCGGTGACGCCTTCGTCATAGCTTTCCTGCATAGCCTCGATGAGGTCCTTTGCCTGTTTGCCCTCGCCTGAGACGAGCAAGTCGTAGGCAATCTTCACGCGTTCCCAACGCTTGTCGCGGTCCATCGCATAGAAGCGGCCGATGATGCTGGCAATCACAGCGTTGCCTGCCTCGTCGCACTTGTCGATGAGCTGCTGGATGAAGCCGATGCCGCTCTTGGGGTCGGTGTCGCGACCATCCATGAAGCAGTGCACGAACGTCTGCTTTACGCCGTATTCCTTACCAATCTCGACGAGTTTGAAGAGGTGGTCGAGCGAGCTGTGTACGCCGCCGTTCGAGGTCAGACCCATCAGGTGAACGTTCTTGCCATTAGCCTTAGCGTACTCGTAGGCGCTGACGATTTCGGGGTTCTTCATGATGCTGCCGTCGGCACAAGCGCGGTTAATCTTCACGAGGTCCTGATAGACGATGCGACCCGCGCCGATGTTGAGGTGACCGACCTCCGAGTTGCCCATCTGTCCGTCGGGCAATCCGACGTTCTCACCGCTGGCGAGGAGCTGGCTGTGAGGGTAGGTAGCGTTCAGTTTGTCAAGATTCGGAGTCGGAGTGTTGAAGATGACGTCTCCCTTGCCATGAGCACCGATGCCCCAGCCGTCGAGAATCATCAAAAGAGCTTTCTTGTTCATAGTTTTGTATGTTTTAATGTTTGTCAGTTCTTTTATTGCGGGTGCAAAGATACAAAAATGAAAGCTAAATTCAAAATAAATTATATTTATTTTAGATTTTAAGCAAGGGTCATAATGAAACTAGACGTGCCTAGTTTGCCAACTAAGCACGCCTAATTTGCGAATCAATCACGCCATGTTTTTCAGTTACTCAGGGAGCCTTTGCAGGTCTGTCACTTCTCGTTCTTCCAGGAGACTATGCTCCGGAGAAGCCACTGAATGTGGCTTCGGCCCCACAAAGGGGAGCGAGTTTCCACTCGCGACGGAGGAAGAGCCAACGCCCTATAGGGGAGTGATGATTCCTCTATAGGGGAGTGACAATTCCTCCCTAGGGGATTTATTGACGCACCTTTTTGCCTTTGGTGACATAGATGCCACCCTTAGCGGGAAAAGGGACGGGACTACCTCCCAAGTCGTACCATGAGGTCTCATTTTTCCCTTTTGAGTTTTCATTTTTAACCTCTCCTATGCCGACGGGGTCGTCAGTAATGGTGGCAGAGAAGGCTGGGGTGTCGCCTGTCCGTTGGAACGTGCCGGTGATGAGAATGCCCCCTTGGTGGTACGACCACGGCTCTTTCCTCGTCACGCGGACATGCTGCAGCGTGATGGGCGAAGCCAAAGCGTCTGTGGGGCGAATGCGATAGGGACAGCCGGCTTCCATCTCGCTGACGGGATTGTACCAAAGCTCGAATGGTGTCTCTTCGCCATCTGCTTCATTGTTGTTTGCGAAATCTATCTCCAACGGTTCTAACTCCTCCACCTCTGTTCCCTTGCCGAAGATGGTCTCGATGTCGTTGGCATTCAGCGAGAAGGGCAGGCAGACGTATTGCCACTCGCCGTTGCGGAACGTCTTGTTGAGCACTACCTTATTATTATATGAACGCGGGACAATCTCGTTCTCTGCGGAGTTCTCATCGTAGGAGACAGGCAGGTCGCTGACCTTCCATGTGCGGACGAGGTCAACGTAGAACTTGCCGTGATTGGCGCCGGCAGTGTTGTTGCTCTCCAAGCCGTAGCCGCTCTTCACACCAATCTCGAGGTCTTCGCCTTCGCCCACCTCGATGTCGAGCGCCATATCGTTGACGCGCCCCGTTGTGGTGTTGGCAGAGAGACCTGCGAAGGTTGCCGTCTCGCCTTCGATCAGCACGCTGGCGGGGTACTTGCTCTCCACACCGTAGTACTGCACGCTGCACTTGTCGCCCGCTTGTCCATAGAGGCGCGTGATGCCGAGCTTCGATGCATATTGCCACATACGGGCGTTCACTTCGTAGATACCCGGGGTGAGTTTCTCGGCAGGTATCGTCTGGTAGAGTCGGAAGTCGTTGGGGATGACGCTCGACGTGCTTGCCACATAGCCTGCCCACTTCCACTCGAGGTTCGTGCCGTCAGAGACACCGCCATAGTTGTCTGTCCAAGCATTGCTCTGCCATCCAAGGATGGGACCGTTGCCTGCCTCGTTGATGGTGGTCTTCAGGTTCCAATCGTAGGTCACGCCCTTGGGGTTCTTCTCGAAGTCGTAGTTGGTGAGCACCTCGTCGCAGAACTCATCTTGCGAGAGAGGCTGCTCCGTGACCTTCTCTACATGGAAGTCATCCACCATGAAGTAGCCTGCGCCATTCTTGTCGCTGCCTTGGTTGGCACTGTTCGTACGGATGCCGAGCACGAGGTCGTCGCCTTCCTGCAGGGTGATATAGACCACCATGCGCTGCATGTTCTGCGCGGTGGATGAGTTGAAGCCGCCAGCGTGACGGGCAAAGGTCGTGCGGTAGTCGGTATAAGTAATGTTGTCGTAGCCCGACGTCCCGTTGCGGTAGTAAGGCTCGTTGGTCCAATATTGCACGTTGCAATTGTCGCCTCGCTCATTGTCGGCAAAGAGGCAAGCGGTGCCATAGAAGTCCTTCTCCACCCACATGCGGCAACTGACTTTGTAGATGCCTGCGCCCAACTTCTCGGCGGGTATCTGCTGATAGAGGCGGAGCGGCTTGGTGATGGTGCTGTTTGCGGCAGGCTTGCAGACGTAGGCTTGCTGTCCGTCCTTGTTCTTTGCCGTCTTGTTCATACTGCGCTGCAAGGTCGTGCCTGCAGGCAACTCCTGCCAACCCGTCGGCGGCAATGTGGTCTTCGTGAAGTTCTCCTCGAACGAGGGATTCGTCAGGACGCGGCTCGTGATATCGACTGCAACGCTGTTCATCACCTCAGGCAAAGTTTCGCAGCGTTCGATGTCGAGGCCGTTCTCCAATTGGGCGATGCATCGAGAGGCGTCAACCTCCTGCACGCAACCATTGTGCTCGTCGATGGCTTGAATGGCAGCAAGGGCTGTTGTTTCGCCCAAGACCATATAGACGGGCTCCATGCGGATGCTGCCATAAGCAATATGCGAGGCGGAGAGGCAGACGGGCACGATGACGTTGCGCGCCTCGCTCTCCTGTGGCGTCACGGCTCGGTAGGAGATGTTGTACGGCCCTTTCGTCAGGTGTCGCTGCACATCGCCCTCGTTCTTCACCTGGCCGTTCACGACGTAGCGTCCGCAGTTGTGCGAGTCCATCGTGTAGGCGCCCCATGCAATCGGGTCTTCGGCAACCTTGTTCTTCAGGCAGTAGTCCTCCGTCATCACCATTCGCCCAATCATTCGGCGTGCCTCGCGTATGTAGAGTTGCGGCGTGAAGTTCTCGTTATCCTCATACTCGTCGAGCGGATAGCCCCACTGGTTGTACTCGTCCCTGATGTTCTGCGGCACGCGCGGGTCGGTCCAAAGGATGTAGAGGAGGCCCTTGGTGTAGTCCTCGTGGAGCTTGGCGATGGAGTCGCGCTGCTCGTAGGTTGCCTCGGGATAGTCCCAACTGTAGCCAATCATGTCGGTCGAGAAGGCGCCGTTATTATTGTTGTCCGTCTTCACGGCGTTCCAAGAATTAGGGCCAGAAGAGTCCTTCATATATGTCCACTTGATGCAGTCACCGTAGCCGCTCCATCCTTTCTTCGCCATCCAGCGGAACAGCAGTTCGTACTTCGAAGGGTCGTAGTTGTCGGGCACCTTCGCTGTGATGGAACGGAAGGGCTTCGTCTTCGTCAACGTCAGGCGGTAGTTGTAGGCTTGGATGTGGTTGTCGCCCGTTCCTTTGGCGGGCATTGGGTCGCTCATAATGCCCCACAGCAAGCCGCTCGACGGGTCGCCCGGCACAACGTAGGGGTCCACGCCGTCGCAGAACTGATGCTTGTTGAGGCATTGCGCTCCGTTCTCAGGCTCGCCATACTTCGACGCTGCTTCACGTCCGACGGTATAGGTGATGCCTGCCCGGGCCATGAGGTCGCCCTCGTAGCTGCAATCCATGAAGATCTTGGCACGGACTGTCCTTTGAGGCGTCACCTTGGGGTTCGTGCCGTCTTCCAGCGTGATGCTCTTCACCTCGTTGCCTTCCTTCTCTGCACTCTCGATGCGCCACTCGTACCAGATGTCTGTCGAGTCCTGCAAACCGACTTCCGAGAGGAATCCCTTGAAGGTGGCGAGGGCAACCTTCGGTTCGAAGTAGAACGTTGGCGAGGCCATGCCGTAATGCTGACCGATGCGACGGTAGAACTCGCGGGCAAAGCCTTTGATGATGCGGCGATGGCTTGTGCTGTCACCAA
The DNA here is from genome assembly GCA_902768605.1 of uncultured Bacteroidales bacterium. The sequence continues at coordinate 3,017 of CACXLY010000104.1, read as the reverse complement.
TGTCTGTCCAGCCCAATCCGCCTGCAGTCAAGCCACCGATGCGCTTCGTCGGCGACACAAGCAGCACGCTCTTCCCTTTCAACTTGGCCGTATAAGCCGCCATGATGCCTGCCGGCGTGCTGCCATAGATGCAGATGTCAACATCCTTCACTGTGCCCTGAGCCTCGTCAGCCCGTACGTCTTGATAAGTCATTGCGCACATTGCCATAAGCAGAAATGTGCAAAAGAATCCCTGTCGTTTCATCGTTATTTAATAGTATTTAATTGCCTGATTATATTGAAAATCGTGTACTTCCGTTGCAAAGATAGTATTAAATAACGAACTACGCAAGCAAATTAAAGAAAAATTGTTATTGCTTGGTGCGAAACGTGCCACGCCCACTTAGTCAACTTGGTTGGCATCGTCCTTTTCCTCTTCCTCTTTGTCCTCCTGATTATTTTCCATCCTCCACGAAGATTTTCTTCACCGCATCGAGGTAGCCATAGCCATACACATTGTCGGGCTGAAGATAGCTTGTCTCTGTCCATTCGTTCCAGGAATTGATGGTGATGAGCGGATGGAGATGAGGTCTGGCATCGAGGTAGGCTTTTGCCTTCCGCAAGGCCTGCTCGAAGCGCTCCGGCGTGTTGTCACGAGCAACGGCGCTCCTGCCCGTGCGCGGACTGTTGTCCCATCCGATGCTGACATGCGGGTAATAGGGGATGGTGAACTCCTGTTCGAGCTTATCCCATTCCCGGTAAGCCTGCTCGAGGATGTTGGCATAGTCGTCATCTACGTTGATGAAGTGGCAGAACTGGTAGTGCGACATGCTGTTGAAGCCAAGCTTCCTGACGAACTCGTCGCGCGGTTTGTCGGTCTTTGCCGCATCGAATCCGCTGTAGTTGAACTGCGGAGCCCACATCGTGAACTGCAGTTCGAGGTCGGGAAAGCCAGCCTTCTTCACTTCCTTTCGGAACCATTTCAGGGCATCGCGTGCCTGCTCAACGCCTCCGATGCCCTCGATGAAGGTAGAGAGTTCGTAGATCATGAACACGGGTTTGCCGTCTATCTTATAATAGTTTGGCTGACGGAAGAAAAGCTCGATGTTGCGTCGGCACATCTTCTCGAAGGCTTCGCGACTCACGCCGCCCCGCCAGATGATGTTACTCTCGCCGAGATGGGCGATGCGCGTGTCCCAGTAGTTCTCCACGTTATGGTTTGCCCACATGAGGTAGAACCGCATCTTGTCGGAATTGCTGGCTTTCAGGAAGCCATTGGTAAGCGTTGTCTCCATGAAGGGACGCTCGTCGAACCAATACCAGTCGAAGATGAAGACGTTCACACCGTGACTGGTGGCCTGCTCAATCTCCATTTCCATGACGGCAGGGTCGGCCTCATTGACGTATCCCCACAGCGGACGACGGTTCCAGTAATGCCCGGGATTGCGTTGCTGCATGGTCATCACCGTCTCCCATTCGCCCATGCCCGTTGGCCAGAAGGGTCGCAGACGAGGATCGTCGGAAGCATAGGCGGGATAGAGGTAAGCCGCAACGTCGTAGTTCCTTTTCGTTTGAGCAAAGCAGGCAATGACAGACATCACCATACCCATAAAGAAGGTTATTCTTTTCATGTTCATAATAGATATTTTCTGGCAGTTGTTCTGTAAGGTACGTTCAGTCCGTGGTTTCTTTTCCTTCTTTTTGGCTGTCCTCTTTGTCCTCCAAGAGCGAGGGCGAGGCGAGAGATTTCTTCTTCTTGTTTTCTTGGGCGCCGAACTTGAGGAGGTTGCGGGCTGCGGTGGTGATGCTTGGACCGGAGGGAGCGGTGACGGTGTTGAGGTCGTCGAAGCTGCGACGTGTCTTGTCGAGCATTTCACCGACTCTTGCGAAGCGTTCAGCAAAGAGCTGCACGCGCTCCACGAGGGTGTTGGCGCATTGCATCATCTTCTCCTGGTTCTCCACTTGCCGCGTCTGCTTCCAAGTGAGTTCGAGCACACGAAGGGTCATGTAGAGTGACTGGCTGCCTGAGATGACGACGCCCTGGTCGTAGGCTTCCTTCCAGAGTGTCGTGTCGCTTTGCAGGGCAAGTTGAAGGGCGCTCTCCTGAAAGACATACATCAGGACGAAGTCGAGTCGGCCTTTGTCGCTCTTGGCATAGCGGAAGTACTGCTTCTGAGCGAGTTCGCGGACGTGCTGCCTCATGCTGGCAAGGTGGCGACGGAGGGCAGCCTCGCGCTCGGCTTCTGTCTCAGCATTCATGTAATCGACGAAGGCTGTGAAGGACATCTTGCTGTCGATGATGACGTCGCGCCCGTCGGGGAAATGCAGCACGGCATCGGGCACCATGCGTCGGCCTTCGTCGCTTGTGATGGTGCGTCCCTGCTCGTCGCGCATCGTCTCCTGCGTGTCGTACTGCAGGCCGCGCTCCAGCTCCATCTGCTCCAAGATTTGCGTCAGTTTGAGTTCGCCGAAGTTGCCCTGTATCTTGTTCTGACCTGTCAGAGCCTGAGCCAGGCGTTCCGTCTGCTCGCCCATTGCCCGCTCTCGCTCCATGTTGACTTGTATGGCAGCCTTAAGCTGGAGCAGCGAGTCATTGTGGTCCTTCTGCATCTTCTCCGTCTGAGAGCGCATTTGCCGGAGGTCGTCCTGCAACGGGTCGAGTATCTTGGAGAGCTGTTCGCTGTTGACGGCCGAAAGCTCTGCCGCACGTTCCTTGAGTACGCGCTCGGAGGTGGTGCTCATCTGCTCGCGCAGGAGTGCCATCTGCTGCGCCATCTGCTGTTGTTGCGACTCTTGCTGCGAACGCAACTGCTGCTGAAGGGATTCGCGCCCGTCGCGCATCTGTTGCTGTTGCGCCTCCTGCATCGCCTGCATCTGCTGCCGGAACGTCTCCTGCTGGTCGCGCATCTGCTGCTCCGTCGAAGTGCTGCGCTCCCTGGCAGCCTGCACTTGCGACCGCATGGCAAAGAAGACAGCCAGTGCTCCCAAAGCGATGCCGATGATGAGATAGAGAAGATAAATGAGTTCCATGATGTACT
>CACXLY010000103.1 GCA_902768605.1 uncultured Bacteroidales bacterium | reverse complement strand
ATAATTCCAAAATGTTTGGTAATGATATAGCAGTTGGCACGCTTTTCGGATGGGTGAAAGAGCTTAGTCGGGGGAAGATGAAGGCTGAACCGAAGGTCGGCTAACTACTCGTGTATGGTTGGCGGTTATCAAAAGGGACAAGCTGTGTACTTTCTCTGTTTGTCTTCTTGGGGGATTAGGGGAGCATTACCAGAGAACACCTGCTTAAAACAGGTTCCGTCGGCTTTCATGATGGAAACGTTGTCAAATTCTGTGTCTGTGGCTGGCACGAAGAACATCAGTTGCTGGCCTGCAAAAGATTCCCATGCACCTTTGGCCTGGACAGGGACTTCAAACCAGCCTGTTACGTCTTCATTATGGCGTTTGTTCCTGTCTGAATAGGTCAGATAGTTGACCCAATAGCAGAACAGGTCGTAAGCAAGTCCTTCCTTGAAGGTCAAAGTACAGCAACTGTCAGCCTTTTCGATAGCCGGGCGCTCTATAGTGCCTCCTCCTTGCGAATAGGTGGCTATAAAACCATCAACGGTTGTTTTTATTTCCTCTTCGCTCATTTTGGTGAGCCTTATAATGCGCTTTCCCGTCGGCACAGCATCTGCAAGGAGCTGGTTCATGGTCGTTACCCGGGACTGTCTTCTGGCTTTGGCATAACGGCATCCTGTAAAGATGAGGAGAAGCACTATAACAGTGATAATAATCTTTGTCATTGCTGGTCAGTTTTTTTTCTTTGTCATCCTATTTCCTGTTTTGTCAGATACCGAGCCGCTTTGCAGAGGACGAAGAGCCCGACAGCTATAAGCACACCCCAAATGAGCATCGGGACAAGTTCCAATGCCTTTGCCGCCAAGCCGAAAACCATCAGCGGAGCTACAATCGGCAGCAACGGTGCCTGTCACGTATGATGCGTCAGTCCTGCCAATGCTTGCGTACTAATATCTATAGCGTTTTACCTCTGCAAAGGTACAAAAAGTTTCAATGCCGACAAAGAAACACTTCTTTTTTTGCATTGTATTCTTTCTTTTTCGTGCGGGATTATGAAATGTTCCATTAAACAACACCTACAAACAAAACCTCCTTGCAAACATTTGCAAACTGGAAACGTAACTGCAAATTATTGCAAACAAAAAAGCTTGCAGCATTCAGCATTTTACCGTACCTTTGCACTCGAAAGCTCAAAAAAATGAACGAACTGTTGACCATAATGACTTCGAGAGAGTGGTTCCTCATCATCCTGGGAACGGCCATCTACATCGTGCTCTTCATCGTGACGGTGCAAAACAGCCGCCGAAAGATACTGGCCTTGCAGACACGACTGGACAAGGTACGCGCGATGCAGGAGCAGTACGACATCGAGGCAAATGAGCAGAAGATGGCTGAGTTGGAGAGCCTCATCAAGAAGCTGGGCGACGAGAACTCGATGCTCCGCCTGGAGTTGGAGGAGAAGAAGCTGGCGCTCGACTATAATAATAAGGTAGCCATCATCGAGAACGCCAAGCGCGAACAGGCCGAAACGGTCATCTTCTCTTCGGAAGTGTATCGCCGCCTGCAGGAGTGCCTGAATGCGGGCAAGAGCCTGAGCTACGAGGACTGGGGCGAGCTGACCAAGCTGCTGAACAGCATCTACACGGGCTTCACAGAGAAGCTCTACAGCCTCTTCCCGATGAGCGAACAGGAACTGCACGTCAGCCTGCTCATCAAGATGCGCCTGCAGCCCAAGGACATCGCCATGCTGACGGCTCACTCGAAGGAAAGCATCGCCACGACCCGCAGCCGCCTCTACTCGAAGGTGTTCGGGAGGAAAGGCTCGTCGAAGGAGTGGGACGACTTCATTCTTACCTTATGAGAAAAGGTGAAAAGGTGAAAGGGTGAAAAGGTGAATAATACATAGTAAATCCTTAAAATAGTAAATTATCATGCTTGAGTACTTAACATCACATCTGTGGCAGGTATGGGCCATCTTGTCTGTAGTCTGCCTGATTCTTGAACTCATGGCAGGTGACTTCTTCATCATCTGCTTCTCTATCGGAGCGGCTTTTGCGTGCCTGACGGACGCCCTTGGCGGCGGCATCGTGCTGCAACTCGCGGTCTTCACTGTCTTCACGCTGGCCAGCCTGTTCTTCGTGCGGCCCTTTGCCGTGCGCTTCCTGCACAAGGGAGAGCCGAACCGCGTCAGCAACGCCGATGCCTTGCTTGGCAGGAAAGGCCGTGTGGTGGAGACTGTCAAGGCCGATAGCTTCGGACGCGTACAAATCGACGGCGACATCTGGAAGGCTGTCACCAACGAGCCGGACGACATCCCAGCCGACTCCAACGTCCGCGTCATCTCACGAGAAAGCACCATCATCACGGTGGAGAGAACAACCTAAGAACAGACCCCCTTATCCCTTTAGGGGGAATAAAGACCTCTGTAAATTACCAAATGGTTAAATCGTAAATAAATAGTAAATAGTAAATCTTTAAATCGTAAATTAAATCATGTCCATTATGACTTACTTTCTCATCGCCATCGTAGTTCTGGTGGTACTCTTTGCCAAGATGGCACTGGTGATTATCCCTCAGTCGGAAACGAAGATTGTGGAGCGCCTCGGACGCTACTACGCAACGCTGCAGCCGGGCATCAACATCATCATCCCCTTCATCGACCGACCCAAATCTATCGTAGTGCTCAACCACGGGCGCTACCAGTACTCCACGACCATCGACCTGCGCGAACAGGTCTATGACTTCCCCAAGCAGAACGTCATCACGAAGGACAACGTGCAGACGGAAATCAACGCGCTGCTCTACTTCCAGATTGTTGACCCCTTCAAGGCGACCTACGAAATCAACAACCTGCCCAACGCCATCGAGAAGCTGACGCAGACGACGCTGCGTAACATCATCGGCGAGCTGGAGCTGGACGAGACGCTGACCTCGCGCGACACCATCAACAAGAAGCTCTCCGCCGTGCTCGACGATGCTACGGACAAGTGGGGCGTCAAGGTGAATCGCGTTGAGCTGCAGGACATCACGCCTCCCGACAGCGTCCTCACAGCCATGGAGAAGCAGATGCAGGCCGAGCGTAACAAGCGTGCCCAGATTCTCACCTCAGAGGGTCAGAAGGCAGCCGAAATCCTTGCTTCCGAGGGTGAGCGCACAGCCATCGTCAACAAAGCGGAGGCAGCCAAGCAGGAAGCCATCCTGCAGGCCGAGGGTGAGGCACAGGCTCGCATCCGCGTGGCAGAGGCAGAGGCAAAGGCCATCGAACTCATCACCGAGGCAGTCGGCAAATCCACCAACCCCGCCAACTACCTGCTGGCTCAGAAGTACATCCAGATGATGCAGGAGCTGGCCGAAGGCGACAAGACGAAGACCGTCTATCTGCCCTACGAAGCCACCAACCTGCTGGGCTCCATCGGCGGCATCAAAGACCTCTTCAAGACTGAATAAGAAATAAGGGATTTAGATAATAAGAGAATATGATATTTATAGAATAAGAGAATAAGAAAATGCCCGACTTCCTTTGTGAGGCCGGGCATTTTCACACGTGTATGGTTCGTTCCCCCTTGGTCAAGGCTTCCTCGCCAACTCCTTCATCTCCTGCTTCCGAGGGCTGACATATCGGGCTGGGGTGCCATAGTAGATGCTCCAAGGCTCCGTAGAGTGCCTGACAAGCGACATCGCGCCTACGACGGTACCTTCGGCCAGCGTGAGAGAAGGCATCACGACACAATGCGCCCCTACTTGAGTGAACTGCTTTACGATGACCGGACCGCCCGTCACTCTCGTCTTCTCCTCAGGATGAATGGGACCGACCAGATACTCGCCCGAGAAGTCGTCCATCGCCGAATAGACCGTTGTCCGCGACGAAATGCCCGTGTAGTCCTCCATGACGATTCCCTTCGAGCCGTACAGGGCAACGTAGGCCGAGATATGGATGTGCGAACCGAGCGTTATGCTGCCCGAGAGGATGCAGAAATCGTCAATGCGGACATTGTCGCCCACGCTCATGCTCTCTATGCCATAGAAACAAGCCTTACGGCTGATGCGGCATCCCTTGCCGATGGACTTGAAACCCAGTGCCCGAAGTTCCTCCTCGCTATAAAATGATGTCTGACTCATTGCTCGACTACGTCTGCTTTCTTTTCTCTTATCTGCTGCAAAGATACGACTTTTTCCGAAACAAACAAAGAAGTGCCGCATTTTTCTCTGCAGCACTTCATTGGAAAGCCAAGGGCAGGGGGCGCACCCCTACTCTATCTTCTTGCCTCTGTAATAGGCGTCGAAGGCGTCCTGCCCGTAGCCGCCGCCCATGTATTTGAAGGACGACGCCATCGCACCTTTCACCTTCTCGCCGCAGTAGTACACGTCGAAGGCATCGCGGGCATAGCCGCCGCCCAACTCCTCGAACGAACTGGCCATGGCACCCAGCTTGCGGTTGCCGTAATAGACGTTCATGTTCGTCTTGAAGTAGCCTCTCATAGCGACAGGCTCCTCCTCGCTCCTGCCATGCCCGCGCCTGCCGCTGCGCACCTTCAGGCGGAACCCCGAGGGGTCAACATTCTCCAGCACACGGCCGTTCACATAGACATTGTTCTGGTCCTTGGCATAGCCCATGCCCAGGTCGACGAAGCTCCGCGCATCGGCATGCATCATGAGTTCATTTCCGAAATACACCCTGCCGCGCTCCATCTCGTAGCGCTGAGCGTGACTCACTGCTGCCCAGCCTATCATCGCTGCCAGCAGGAGAGATTTGAGTAAAGCATTCCTTTTCATAGTCGTAAACTTTAAAAGGTTTATCTGACTGCAAAGGTACGGCTTCCTGCGCACTAAAGAAAAAGGGAATCCCTATACTTCCGTAGGAATTCCCTATTTTGTTTAATTACAGAATAAGGGGAGTCTCGCTCGAGAACTGCCTCATCTCTTTCTGTTTATCTTCTCAATCTTTTTCTTAACGTTATACATTATATATATATTCGTCATCGTGACCGTAAGCGAGGATGATTTACATCGTTTCCGCCATCAGGTCTTTGCGTCCTATGAGGCTGAAGACGGTTATCTCGTTGTCCTCGTTGAGGATGCGAAGGGTGCGGAGTATCTCGTTCAGCGTGGAACCGCTGGTCGTGACATCGTCCATCACCAGGATGTTCTGCTTCCTGATTGTGGCACAAAGTTCCTTGTCCTCCTCTGTGGCAAAGCGGAGAAAGTTCATTATATATGGACGCAAGCGACTCTTTCGAACATCCTTGGCTATCGTGAAATAGTCTTTCTGATGAATCAGGTCGAGCATCTTCGCTATGGATTGCTTCACCTCATCCTTCTGAGCCTCTGTATATCGTGGGCGTCCATTCTCCAGCACATCATCGAGGTATTGCTTCTCGTAGGCATCCATATCGAAGGAAATGCTTGCAGGAAGAGCCTTCACCAGTTCCATCTTACGCAGCATCGGCTGGGCAAAGCGGTAGATGTAGCGGAGCATGTACTGGTTGACTTTGCTCGACGACTCTGGCATGACAACAAGGTTGTAATTGTAAAGATTGATACGATGACTCAGTTGGTCAATCGCTTTCTTGATAAACTGCGTAAGGTCGGGATTGTTCTGCAAATCCTCTGAGAACTTGACATGCTTGATAAAGGCCGAGCGCACATTACCATCAACCTGTTCGGCAAACTCATAGCCATAATAGAAGCATCTGCCGAACGCCTCTACCTGATAGCCATTGCCGGTCAACCTGACAATATCTTCAGTGCCATCGTGCTCGAAGTCGAACACGAAATGCTCCTCTTTGCTGTCAAAAGTTACACCCATAGCAGTTCCCTTTACGTCTACAAAGCCTTCTTCTTTAAATATAATGGGGCTATGAGGCCAACTTGCCCCATAGCCCCATCCTATAGAATTAGTCTGCGAGCTTTGCGCAGATGAACTCGCGGTTCAGGCGGGCGATGTTCGAGATGGTCTCGCACTTCGGGCAGACGGCTTCGCAGGCACGGGTGTTAGTGCAGTTGCCGAAGCCCAGTTCGTCCATCTTCGCCACCATTGCCTTCGCGCGCTTTGCGGCCTCTACCCTACCCTGAGGCAGCAGGGCGAGCTGGCTCACCTTCGAGCTGACGAAGAGCATGGCAGAGCCGTTCTTGCAGGCTGCCACGCAGGCGCCGCAACCGATGCAGCTGGCGCAGTCCATCGCCTCGTCGGCGTCTTCCTTAGGAATGAGGATGGCGTTGGCATCCTGAGCCTGACCTGTGCGGACGGTCGTGTAGCCGCCTGCCTGCATAATCTTGTCGAAGGCATTGCGGTCCACCATGCAGTCCTTGATGACGGGGAAGCCGGCCGAGCGCCAAGGCTCTACGGTGATGGTCTCGCCGTCCTTGAACTTACGCATATAGAGCTGGCAGGTAGTGGCGCCGCGCTCTGTCTTGCCGTGCGGTGTGCCGTTGATGTAGAGCGAGCACATGCCGCAGATGCCTTCGCGGCAGTCGTGGTCGAACACGAAAGGCTCCTTGCCCTCGTTGATAAGCTCCTCGTTCATGATGTCGAGCGCCTCGAGGAACGAGGTGTCGTCGGGAATGTTCTTCAACTCATGCGTGTCGAAGTGACCCTTGTCCTTAGGACCGTTCTGCTTCCAGAACTTTATCGTAACACTTATATTCTTAGCCATGATTGTTAATTCTTATAGTTACGTGTCTGTACCTTGATTATCTCGTAGTTGAGGGGCTCTTTGACGAGTTCGGGAGC
>CACXLY010000102.1 GCA_902768605.1 uncultured Bacteroidales bacterium | reverse complement strand
GACAATAATAAGCCCCGAACCAAAGGTCGACGATAGTCAAGGGGCGACAGAATATGTAACTTGTTTAATAACAACTTGCTTATGTCTCTGTCGCCCCTTCGGGGCTTTCTCTGTCGTCGCAATATTACCGGGGGTTCTTCCCTTCTTGCGCTCCGTAGGTGCTCAGGCGGCAAAGCCGGAACGGTCAGGCGCAGGCGGAAAACACCCCCGTCTATTGTCTGTCGTCTCTTCGAGACTTTTGGCAAGCCTCCATGAACTGCTATTCGTCAGAAAGACCGATGGAAAAGGGACTAAAAGGAAGAGAGAGAAATTTTCCCCGAACACCAATAATATCATTACCAAACATTTTGGAATTATTGAATTATTGACATTACCTTCTTCATCGTCTCGTTTCATTTGCCTTTTTGCCAAAGATATACTGCATAGTTGATTGCTGCATGGCGATGCAGCAATTGCTTCTGCATGGCGATGCAGCAATTGCTTTGTCGCCATGCAGCAATTGCTGAGTCGCGATGCAGCAACGAATTACCTGGTAGAAATCGGGCAACAGAGCGAATGAAAAAGGCAGTGATATCATTGCTGTCGGGGAAAAGCACCGAACCAAAGGTCGCCAAGGAACATGCTGCCAGTTGCGAGGACGACGATAGTCAAGGGGCGAAAGACCACAGACGGGGGTGTTCTCCGCCTGCGCCTGACCGTTCCGGCTTTGCCGCCTGAGCACCTACGGAGCGCAAGAAGTGAAGACCCCCCGGGATAGGTTAGCCTGACAATAATAAGCCCCGAACCAAAGGTCGACGATAGTCAAGGGGCGACAGAATATATAACTTGTTTAAGTTTCGGATGTTATGTTTTTATGGGAGTTAAAGAAGTTAGCGAGCTTTGCTCGCATGGGGAAGTTCTCACATGCTCTAGCAGTAAGGCGCGCTTTTAATGCGCGGAGAAAGGAAAATAGCTTTTGCAGCCGAATACGGAGCTGAATGCAAACCGCATCCCAAGGTATCGTCCTTTAACTTCTTTAACTTCTTTAACTTCATTAACTCCCGAAACTTGAATAACTTGTTTAATAAATTGACCATTGACCATTGACCATTGACCATTTTTTCTCCCCTAGAGGGCAATTGCCCGTTGGTAGCGGAGCAATTGGGGAGGGCTTCGCCCGACGGAGGGCAAAAGTCAGAGGGGTCATTTTACTGTTGTCCGTTGTCTGTTGTCCGTTCTCGGATGCTCTAGCACCGAGGCGCGATTATAGTCGCGGAGGTCTGTTGTCCGTTGTCTTTTTAGTCACTTCAACGTGTCGAATTGGCTCGCGCCACCGACTTTCTGAATATCCAAGTTTCGGGTGTAGTTGAGTAGTAAGTGGTTAAGTAGTTAGTAGTTAAGTAGTCAGGAGTGCTCTGATGTCGGGAATGGTGAAGTGTCCTCTGCCGAGGCGGATGCTGCCGGCTTCGTCCCATTTGTTGAGGATGTCGGAAATGGTGAGACGCCGTTCGCCAATATAGTGGGCAAGCTCTCTCATCTTGATGACGAGCTCGACCTCGCCTTTGCATTCGGGAAAGAGCGTGGCTATGAAGTGCCGCAATCTTTCTTCTGCTGTGTCGAATTGGCGCGGAAGGAGTGCTATCGCCCGCTTTTGGCTGATGGCAGAAAGGGCATTAAGCAGGTTGAGGCGGAACACTTCGCTCTTCATCAGGTGGCTGCCCATGAGGCTCTTCCTTATGCTCAGCATCTTGACGTCGGTCTTTGCCCGATAGGTGTACTCGTAGGTGGTGTGAAGGCCAAAAAGCCTGTCCAGTTCGATGACTGCCGGTGCCTGGAGGGCTGAGCGTGTAACATAAATACCATGGGCTGACTGATGCTCTCTCGTCAGCTCTCCTTCTACAAGCCAAAGCAACTGGGTGCATGTGTCGCCTTGACGGATGATGGGCAACTTGGAAGCTGGCAGCTCGTCGATGTCGAGCCGCAGGACATCCTCGAGGTGGAGCAGTTCCGTGCTGCCGATACCTTGTAGCAGGGGCAGGCGGGTTAGGAGAGCGTAGTCATTTACCATCTCTCATTTACTATTCATTGTTTGTGATGAAATAGGTCTCCAGTTGCGGCTGCTTCTCGAGCACCCTGTTTGCTCCTTCTGTTCCCAATACCATGAAAGCTGTAGCGAAGGCATCTGCTTCTGCACAAGTGGGAGCGATGACCGTGCTCGAAAGGATGTCCTGCTGAGCGGGATAGCCCGTCTTGGGATTGATGGTGTGGGCTATCTTCCGTCCGTCCTTGATGTAGTAGTTGCGATAGTTGCCGCTCGTGGCTATGGCCTTGCCTGAAAGCTCTATGACGTCCTGCAGCTCGGTGTTGGTCGAGGTGGAGTCGTCGTCGGGCTTGTTGATGCCGATGCGCCAGGGCTCGCCTTTCTCGTTGACGCCCTCCGTAACTATCTCGCCTCCAATCTCTACCATGAAGTTCCTGATGTCGTGGCTCCGCAGGACTTGTGCGGCCCTGTCCACTCCATACCCTTTCGCTATGGCGCTGAAGTCGAGGATGGAGAGCGGATTGTCCTTCTTGAGCTTGTTCCCTTCGAGGTGTATGTGGGCAAGGCCGACGAGAGCGAGAAGGCTGTCCACCTGTGTGCTGTCAGGCAGTTGTCCGTTCTTGAAGCCGAACCCCCAGGCATTGACCAGCGGCGCTACTGTCGGGTCGAAGGCGCCATCGGTGGCCTTGTAGATGGTGAATGACAAGTTCAGCACTTCGCTCAGCATCTCATCCACTTCGTCCGTCTCGTTTCGGTTGATTTTGCTGATAGTGCTCTGCGGATTGAACATCGAGAGCGAGGCGTCAACCTTCTGAAGTTCTGCTTCAAGCTCTGATTTGAGGTCCTTATCGTAGAGATACTTGGCATGATAGAGGGTGCCGAAGACGGTACCTTCGTTATGAATCATTGAGCATTCCGCCTTGCTCATTGAATGTCGCGACAAGAGCAGGCATACGATGGCAATCGCTGCAAGAATGGTTATGAGGAGCTTACGGCGTGTCATTTGTTGTCCTCCTTCTTTTGCTTCTTCTTGAAGATGTTGGCTATCTTCGAGCCTGGTTTCTGGCCGACGTCGAAGATGACGTTTACCGTTCCGCCCCAAGCGTTACCGTCGTTCTTGCCATAGCCGGGAAGGAAATAGGGCTCTCCTTCGTCGGGATGACTTAGGGCGAGCCGGAACTTGTAGCGCATGCTCCAGCCAAGACGGATGAAGCTCCATATCTTTGTCTCGACGGCGACACCAAACTCCAGCCATTGTGCCGTGGCTTTCTCGCCATTTAGCTTGAGAGGCCCCGTCGTGTGATAGTAGGGGTCGGTAAATGACTCGTTTCCGATGTCGTACTTGAAGCTGCTGAAGCCATAGCGCACGAGGCCGAAGAGGCGGTTGCCGTTGTGCTTCTTGTTGAAGTTGTAGTCCAGGCCGAAGCGCATGTAGGGCGAGGTGGTGGAGAACGTGTTGCCCGTCTCTGCCCCTTCCCGATGGCAGTCGCCGATGCCCAGCTCGGCAACGGGGAAGTACTTGTCGAGGATGTTGATGCGCGCTCCCACCTCCATGTTCGCGAACTTAGCGCCCACAGCCTTCATGGCAAATCCGACAAGGTCGGCGCTGACCGCAACACCGCTCAGCAGGGGCGCCTTCTCCTTCTTGCCTTTCCCGGCGTCCTTTTGGTCGGAAGCAGGCGTGGCAGTAGGGGTCGGCCCTTGACTCTGCTGAGGCTCTTGAGCTTGCAAAGAGAGGCAAAGCAAGCTAATCAGCAGAGAGCAAATGTATCTGCAGGTTGTTGGTGAGTTCATAGTTTACCGAGGAGCGTGTGACGGTAATGGATTTGATGAATTCGTTAGTGGAGCGTACGCTTTGTATCTCGTGGAAGAGTGTCGTCGGACAGTCCGGCGACTCGTAATGCACCTGGTTGGTCTTCGTTATCCAGACGGTATCCTCCAGGATGTAGTCCGCGCCTTCTACTGTGAACACAAGCGTGTCTTCAGCCTGCCAATAGCTCAAGGGAAGGTTGAGGCTTGCGGTATTCACAGACCTGTTGAGCAGGGTGGGGCCGTTCTTGCCGGAGGTGATGGTCAGCGTGTCTTTAATCTGCACAGCCACTCCATCGCGGTCGAACGCGCCATACATCCCCACATGGTTGTTGAGCGTGCAGTCGTACGACTCGCAGGCTGCGAGCAGCAGGACACTTGTCGCTATGAGCAGAAGCCTTCGACTCATATTTCTTTCTCAATCTGATAGTTGTTGCGTTCGGGAGCGTTACGGCTGATGAGCTCTCCGAGGAAGCCTGCCACGAAGAGCTGCGTGCCCAGTATCATCATGGTGAGCGCGATATAGAAGTACGGGCTTCGTGTCACGAGCGGGTGGGGGATGCCCTTCATGAGGCAGTAGAGCTTCGTGCCGCCCACCACACAGACTGCGAGGAAACCTATCAGGAACATCAGGGTGCCGATGAAGCCGAAGACATGCATCGGCTTGAGCCCGAAGTTGTTCAGGAACCAGAGCGACAGGAGGTCGAGGTAGCCGTTGACGAAGCGGTTGAGCCCCATGAACTTCGATTTGCCGAACTTGCGTGCCTGATGGTGCACCCTCTTCTCGCCAATCTTGTCGAAGCCTGCATTCTTGGCCAGATAGGGAATGTAGCGATGCATCTCGCCATAGACCTCGATGTTCTTCACCACGTCTTTGCGATACGCCTTCAGGCCGCAATTGAAGTCGTGCAGGTTGTGTATGCCGCTCACTTGTCTTGCCGTCGCGTTGAACAGCTTTGTCGGAATGGTCTTCGAGAGCGGGTCGCCCTTGCTGCGGTTCATCTTGTAGCCGCTCACGAGGTCATAGCCCTCCTGCGTAATCATGCGGTAAAGCTCAGGAATCTCGTCGGGCGAGTCCTGCAGGTCGGCATCCATCGTGATGACCACATCGCCTTGTGCTGCCCCGAAGCCGCAATAGAGGGCAGGGCTCTTGCCATAGTTGCGACGGAACTTGATGCCGTGGACCGTCTCGGGATTCTCGGCCTTGAGCTCTTCGATGACGTCCCACGAGCGGTCCGTACTGCCGTCGCTGACGAAAATGACTTCGTAGCTGAAGCCGTGACTCTCCATCACTCGCTTAATCCAGCTGAACAGCTCGGGCAGCGACTCGTCTTCGTTGTAAAGAGGAACGACAACACTTATATCCACCTTGCTCATTTACTATTTAATTTAAGTTTCGGATGTTGTGATTTTATGGGAGTTAAAGAAGTTAAAGTTCCGCCTGCGCCTGAGGCGACATTTTGTTGCCAAATCTGGGCTGAATGTACACCGCATCCCAAGGTATCGTCCTTTAACTTCTTTAACTTCATTAACTTCATTAACTCCCGAAACTTCAATATTTAACTGTTTACGATTTACTATTTGTTTGTTTACGATTTGTCTTTCTCTCCCTTTTGCGGTTGAGGCGCCCTTACAGGCAGGGCAGCAAGCAGGGAGATGGGCAGAGCCAGCACGATGTTCGAGAATACGAGTTGCAGCATGATGTCTCGCACGCTCAGGGACTGTATCATCTTCTGCATCTCGTCCAGGTTCACATCCGGCATCATCTGCTTCCACGCCTCGCGATATTCCTCGCTTTGGAAGGCATTGCCCATCACGGAGAGCAGACGCCCGTTGTCGAGAAAGAGGAAATAGAGGTATTGTACGGCATCAGTCAGCAGACCCGCCAGCAGGCACGTGACCAGCGAGAGGCGAAAGGTGTGCAGCCAGCTGACCGAGGGATAGAGCTTGCGGTAGTTCGTCAGCTGCTTGTAGAGCGTGTAGATGCTGATGATGCCCAGCGCCGTACCGAGCATCGAGAGCATCGGACGCTCGGCTCCGTACATCGTGCAGAGGAAACTTGCCGACCACATCAGCCCGATTGGCAGAGCCATCCAGCCGGCAGCATCCATCAAGGTTGGCTTCTCATTCATTACTTTATGACTATATTTAGCAGGCAAAGGTACGAAATATTAATATAAATAATGTATGAAGAGATAAAAAAAACACAAAAGGAAATAATTTTTCACTTTTCACTTTTCACTTTTCACATAAATGTTGTACCTTTGCAGCCGCAAAACATGGGAAAGTCCTATACGGCATGCTCCCTATGAATCCCCCAGGGCTTGACCGCAGCAAGGGCAGTAGGTTGTAGCGGCGCGATATAGCAAGCTTTCCCACCCGCCTCTTTAGCTCAGTTGGCCAGAGCACGTGATTTGTAATCTCGGGGTCGTTGGTTCGAATCCGACAAGAGGCTCAAGGATAGACGAAGTCAATCCGCTTTTAAGCAAAAGGATAGACGAAGTCAATCCGCTTTTAAGCAGAAGGATAGGCTCCGGCCAATCCATTTTTCATAATGAAATAAGTGCTTTAAGAGAGTCCTGTGAAGGCCTCTCTTATTGTGTTTATAAAGTCTGTCCAGAATTTCCTACACGAGGGAACGGCTCCTCCTACACGTGGGAACGGCTCCTCCTACACGTGGGAACGGCTCTTCCTACACGTGGGAATGGCTCTTCCTACACGTGGGAAACGCGAATGCATCACGATATATTCTTAAGCACGGGCGTGACTTTGGCGAGTTCGTTCATGTCCGGAATGGCTCAAGCTGAACTTGTCTCTTCGCTCACTTAAGCACGAACTTTACCTTACATGTCAGGCGGTCGCTGGCATCGCCTGCTTGAGCTACGAACTCGCCCGGTTCGGCTTTCCAGTCATCGCTTGCTTCGTCCCAGAAGGAGAGGGCTCGCTTGTCGGTCGTCAGGGTGACGGTCTTCGTCTCGCCTGGCTTCAGACTGACTTTCTGGAAGGCTTTCAGTTCCTTGACCGGACGGTCCACGCTGCACTTCGTATCGCTGATGTAGAGCTGAACGACA
Organism: uncultured Bacteroidales bacterium; assembly: GCA_902768605.1. Next base: position 5,268 of record CACXLY010000102.1, on the reverse strand, counting down.
TCGCTTCCCTCGACGTTTCCTGTGTTCGTGACGTCGACGGTAAAGGTCATAGGCTTCTCCAAACCTTTGCCAGAGGGGAGGGTGTTGAATGTCTGAACCTTCAGGTTGCTGACCTTGAACGTCGTGTAGCTCAGTCCGTGGCCAAAGGCAAAGGCGGGCTTGAGTTTCTGCTTGTCCGTCCAGCGATAGCCGACATAAATGCCTTCCTTGTATTCCTCGTCGATAATCTTCTTGTCCTCGCGCCAAATGCCGGGGAAGGCTGCCTCGCCAAAGCTGTGAGCGCCAACCTGGCCGAGGTTCTCGTACCACGTGAAGGGCAGATGTCCGCTTGGGTTCGTCCTTCCGAGTAGCACGTCGGCCAGCCCGATGCCTGCTTCGCTTCCGAGGAACCAACCCTGCACGATGGCGGGCACTTGTCCTCGCCAAGGCATGCTGACGGCGTTGCCGCTGATGTTGACGTAGATGGTGTTCTTGTTGACGGCAGCAAGGGCTGTGATGAGCTTGTCCTGATTGTAGGGCAGGTCCATCGTCTTGCGGTCGTGCCCCTCGCAGTCCTGATAGTCGCTCTTGTTCAGACCGCCAAAGATGATGACGTAATCTGCCGTCTTTGCCTTCTCGACTGCCTCTGTGATAAGAACCTCCGGTGCGCGGTCGTCCTTGAGGTCCTGGCCTGTCGTGACGCCATTGTAGTTGCCGCTCACGTCACCCACATAGCCTCGGGCATAGTCAAGCCTCACCCCAGCCATCGCTTTGTCGCTGCCGTCCCCCCCTCCTTTGGATGGGTCGGGGGAGGCTCCGATTCTCATCTTCAGGCCTTCGAGCGGACTGATTTCGTGCTGTGCCTTGAGCGAGCTTGAGCCGCCGCCCACCGTCATCATCTTGATGGCGTTCTCGCCCACGACAAGAATCTTCTTGCCTTCGGGCTTGATGGGCAGGACGTTTCCGTCATTCTTCAGGAGCACGATGCCCTCTGCCGCTACCTGTTGCGCCACCTCGTAATGGCTTTCGCTGCATAGGAATCCGTAGGGCTTCTGCTTGTTCATCGTGGTGCGGAAGAAGAGACGAAGCACCCGGCGCACCTTTTCGTCGAGCTCCTTTGTCGTGTACTTGCCTTCCACGATGGCTTTCTGGTAACGCTTCGAGAGGTAGTACTGGTCGTAGGCATTCGTAGCGCCCATGGTCAGTCCGTCCGTCCAGGTGCCGAACTCCATGTCGAGGCCGTTCCTGACGGCTTGGTCGAAGTCGTGCACGCCGCCCCAGTCGCTGACAAGCACGCCGTCGAAGCCCCAGTCCTTCTTCAGTATCTTATTGAGCGTGTACTGGTTGTGGCAGTTATGCTCGTCCTTGTAGAGGTTGTAGGCACCCATCACGCCCCACGCCTTGCCTTCCTTCACGGCAGCCTCGAAGCCGGGCAGATAGATTTCGTGGAGGGCTCTGTCGCTGACAATCACGTTCACCTGATGGCGATATTCTTCGTCGTTATTGAGGCAATAGTGCTTCACGCAGCTTGCCACGCCACAGCTCTGCAGACCCTGAACGTATGGCGCCACCATTTGAGAGGTCAGATAAGGGTCTTCGCCCATGTACTCGAAGTTGCGCCCTCCGAGAGGCGTACGGTAGATGTTCACGCCCGGGCCCAGTATCATGCCTTTGCCCCGATACAGAGCCTCCTCGCCCAAGGCGTGTCCGTATGCTCTGGCAGCCTCGGGGTTCCACGATGCTGCGAGGCAGGTGAGGGCAGGGAAAGCCACGCAGGAGTCGTTGGTCTGGCCGGCCTGTTCCCATTCGTCCCAAAGCACGTCAGGCCGAACGCCATGAGGTCCGTCGTCGGTCCAGAAGTCGGGCATGCCGAGACGCTTCACGCCGGCACTCGAGAACTTGCTTTGCGCATGGATGACGTCAATCTTCTCGGCCAGCGTCATGCGGCTGAGCGCATCTTCCACGCGCGCCTCGATGTCTTTCGAGGGGTCAAGGTAAATGGGCGTTTGTGCCCGAAGGAGGATAGATGTAAGAAGTAATAGGTAAGAGGTTAAGTACTTCATCTTTTTGTTTTCTTAATGTCTTATTCTCTAATTATCTCAATCTTTGTGCCTCTTAAGAGGTCTGCGATGGGCATGCGTTTCTTGCCAGCGAGCTGCACTTCGTCGAGGCTGAGTGCGCCTCCGGGCAGAGGAATGAGCAGCTTGTCTCCGCCATTCCCCCCTCCTTTGGATGGGACGGGTGAGGCTGTTCCTTTGGAGGGGACGGGTGAGGCCTTAAAGACCTTCATCTCCGTCTCTTTGCCGTTGGCGATGACTGGCGTCCAGGCGGCTGGGTAAGGACTGAGGCCGCGGATGAAGTTGTAGGCGCTCTCGAGCGTGTGCTCCTGCCAATGGATTTGGCACGTGTCCTTGAATATCTTCGGAGCGGGTCGGAGCGGCTCGTCCGTCATGAACTGGCTTTGGTCGGTGGCTTTCGCCTCTCCGTTTTCGATGAGCCGTACCGTCTTGATGACCAGCTCGGCACCTTGCATCATGAGCTTGTCGTGCACGTCCTCAGCGCAGTCGTCCTCGGCAATAGGTGTGCGTTCCTGCAGGATGATGCGCCCCGTGTCGATCTGTTCGTCGAGGAAGAACGTCGTGATGCCCGTCTCCTTGTCGCCGTTGATGATGGCCCAGTTGATGGGGGCTGCGCCGCGATACTGAGGAAGAAGGGCGGCGTGGAGGTTGAAGGTGCCGAGGGGCGGCAGGCTCCACACCACTTCGGGCAGCATACGGAAGGCGACGACTATCTGCAGGTCGGGCTTCAAGGCCTTGAGCTCTGCGAGGAAAGCCTCGTCGCGAAGCTTCTCGGGCTGCAGGACGGGGATGCCTCTCTCGAGGGCAAACTTCTTGACAGGACTGCTTTGCAGCACATCGTGATGCCTGCCGATTGCTTTGTCGGGCATCGTGACGACACCCACCACGTTGCAGCCCTCCTCGATGAGCCGCTTGAGCGACTGCACCGCGAAGTCGGGCGTACCCATGAAGACTATTCTCATTTCTCTTTATCTTTTTAAGTGAAGAGTGAAGAATAAGATTTACCATCCTCCTTGTGCAACAAATGTTGCTTTAATTCTTCACTCTTCGTTCTTCACTCTTCACTTATATTACAGTTCTTTCACGTAGATGTTCCTGAAGTAGCAGCGGCTGCCGTGGGCCTGCATCTCAATCTGTTCCCGGGGGAAGATGGGCAGTTTGCGGTCCCAGTAGTTCTCGAGGACGACGTCGTCCACCACCTTGACGCCGTTGAGCCAAACCGTCACCTTCTCGCCCTTCATGATGATGCGGAAGGTGTTCCATTCGCCCAGCTTGTTGTCCTCCACGCTTGTCGGCGTCGAGGGGTTCTTCTGATTGTTGTAGAGACCGCCGGAGCCCACCTGAGCGCCCACGTTAGTGCGACGGATGTCCCAAATCTGAACTTGTGGCGCGCCGCGCAGATAAACGCCTGCATCGGGCTCTTTGCCGTTCGGGTCGAGACGCCAGTCGACGAGCAGTTCGAAGTCGGCATAGTCGTTCACCGTGCAGATGTTGTCCCAGCCGTGACCGATATAGACGAGTTCGCCGTTCTCCACAATCCAGTCCTTCTTCATCAGCTCGTCGGCCTTTGCTTGAGCCGATGCGAGCTCTTCGCTGCTCATCTTGGCACGTTTAATCGGGTTCTCCACGAGGCCCTTCCAGCCTTCGAGGTCTTTGCCGTTGAAGAGACAGACGAAGCCCTTCTCGTTCTGGTTGGCAGCTTTGAGCCAAGCCTTAGCCTCGTTACGCTGCCTCAGGCTGAGCATGGGCATGATGGCAGAGAGCGTCTGGCGCGTCTCGGTACCGTTATATTCGGGATGAGCAGAGAGAATCGTCCAGATGGTCTGAGCGGCGGTATAGGCCGTCTCTTCGTACTGGAGCTGAGAAGTGGCGAACGTCAGCGCCTGGTAGGTCCCCGTCTTAGCCATCAGCTTCAGGGCAGCGTTGCGCTCGCCCATGTCGTTGGTCTGCTCGACGATGTGACGCAGATAGATGACTTGATTCTCGGGAGTGAGGTACCCGCTCGCTTCACCTCTGAAAGGCATGGCAAGGAGCAGGAGAACTGGTATGATATGTTTGAATTTCATAGTCTTAAGCTTTAGATAAAACCACGAATTCCGCGAATCACACTGGTCTCCCCATCCTGTTTCCAGGCAAATAAGAATAAGTGCAATTCGAGGAATTCGCAGTCGTGATAAATATAATTCCTAATTAAAATTGTATAGATTCAAAATACAAAACTAAACTGCGCCTAGAGCCTTGGCGAAGGAAACAGATTAGAATTTCTTAATTTTGAATTTTGAATTGAATCGCTGTCTATTCCTCGCACAGCTCGGTCAGGATGCCGCAAGTGCTCTTCGGGTGCAGGAAAGCGATGTGCAGGCCGTCGGCGCCCTTTCTGGGAGCCTTGTCGATGAGGCGGATGCCCTTGCTGTCGCACATGGCGAGTGCTTCGCTCACACCGTCTTCCACCTTGAAGGCAACGTGGTGAACGCCGCGGCCACCATTGTCGAGGTACTTCTGCACGGTGCTCTCGGGGCACGTGGGCTCCAGCAGCTCAAGCTTCACCTCGCCGACCTTCAGGAAGGCAGTCTTCACCTTCTGGTCTTCTACAACTTCTGTTTTGTACACTTCCAGTCCGAGTACGTCTTGGAAATAGGGCAGAACCTCGTCGATGCTCTGCACGGCGATGCCCAGATGTTCGATGCGTGAAATCTTCATAATGCTTGTTGATTTTATTAGTTATTGGTTGTTGTTTGTTGGAATATGTTTTAAAAACTCTGCAAAGATAATGCTTTTTTCGAGAACCGCAAAGCGAAACATGTTTTTTTTTCTGAACAAAGTGACGTAGGAATAGAGAAAAGACCGAAGCGATTTCGAGGGCCTGAGTGCAAAAGCAGGAAGAATTATCGATGCAGCAAAAGGATTTGCATGTAATATTAACCTAAAAAGCAAGACATTGCAAATTTGATATGTATTTTATTGCTATTTGTTTGCAGGGATAAACATTCATTATAGAGGTTGGAGTAATGGCAAATATGGTTACATTACGATGGTTAATAAAAACTTTGTTTATCGTTTTGTTGAATTATTCGAAGATGACAACGGACATGCCTATTCTAAACATGTTGACCCTATGTTCTTATCAGGCTTTGACTTTCCCTTCGGCCGTCGACCTTCGGTTCAGCCTTCATCTTCCCCCGACTAAGCTCTTTCACCCATCCGAAAAGCG
>CACXLY010000101.1 GCA_902768605.1 uncultured Bacteroidales bacterium | reverse complement strand
GTCCTTCACTTCTCCTCGGCGGGCACGTGCATAGAGGCCTTTCACATCGCGGCGCTCGCATTCCTCTAAGGGTGTGGCTATATAGACCTCGCGGAAGTCCTTCTCGCCGATTATCTCGCGAGCCATCTGGCGAAGTTCGAGGGTGGGGGAGACAAAGCAGGCTATCGTGACGATGCCAGTATCGACGAAGAGCTTGCCTATCTCTGCAATGCGACGGATGTTCTCGCGTCGGTCCTCTTCGGAGAAGCCGAGATTGCTGTTGATGCCGGCTCGGATGTTGTCGCCATCGAGGATGCGGCAAAGGATGCCCTGCTTATGAAGTTCTCGCTCCACGCCGATGGCTACGGTACTCTTGCCGCTGCCGCTGAGGCCTGTCATCCATATCATGATGCCTCGCTGACGGAGCAACTGTTCTTTGTCCTCACGGGAGAGCATCTTGTCGAAAATAGGGTAGATAGTATTAAGTTCAGAGTTCATAGTTTAGGGTTTAGAGTCAGTATGCTTCGCAAATAGTTTAGAGTTTATAAGTTATGGAGAACTCCGCTAAGGCGGTACTATTAACTTGTTCAACTGTCTTTCAACTCTAAACTATCAACTTTTAACTATAATTCATCTTATCGGCCATATTATTGGAATTACGAATACGCTTATGATGAATACGATGATGTTGAGGGGCAGTCCGACTTTCACATAATCTGTGAATCGATAGCCACCGATGCTTTGCACGAGGAGGTTGGTCTGGTAACCGATGGGAGTCGAGAAGGCGGCGCTGGCTGCTATGCAAATGCAGATGAAGAAGGGCATCGGGTCGACGCCAAGCTTCTCTGCCACAGCCAATGCCAATGGGAAGGCGAGGGCTGCTGCGGCGTTGTTTGTGATGAGCTCCGTGAAGAGGTTTGTGATGAGGAACAGGATGGCAAGCATGGCATAGGGACCGTGCTCCGTCTGCCCGATGACTTCTGCACAGGCGATGATGCCGTCGGCTATCTGGTCGGCAAAGCCCGAGTTCTGCATCCCCTTCGAGATGGCAAAGGCGCAGGCTATCGTCACCAGCACGTCCCAACTGATGTACTTGCTGTACCTCTTCGGATTGAATATCTTTGCCCATGCCATGATGACGGTGGTCAGGCAGACGAAGAAGAACATGTCGAACTTGAAGCCCGGCACAGCTTCGCGGACGAATGGCAGTTCGCCAACCGTCGCTCCCACTATCATGAAAAGAAGCAGGATGAGGGCGAGGTAGCGCTTCCTGTGGTCGAGCGGCTGATTGTCGGCATCGTAGCTGGAAATGAGGAAAGATGTGGTCTCGCGATAGGTGTCGACGAACTTCTCGTCGGTGGCGAGCAGCAGGGTGTCGTGGTTCTGCAGAGGCATGTTCTGCCAGTCGCCGCTAAGCAGGACGCCTCCGCGGTGAATGGAATGGACGTGTGCTCCATAGTGGCGATAGAAGTCGAAATCTCTTAAGCTCTGCCCCAAACCGGGGAAACGGCTTCTGAGCACAATCTCGACCAGATGCACTCCGGCAGCCTTGTATTCTTCTTCGTCGTGCTCCGTCTCGCGAACATCGGGCAAGAGGTAGTGACTATAAAATATAAGGTACGCGAGGCCGACGATGCAGATGATGACGCCCACCTTGCCCAGCTCGAACATCGACATGCCTTCTCTGCCGGAGTCTTGAATCAGGCCGTCCACCACAAGGTTCGTGCTTGTACCTATCAAGGTGCAGATGCCGCCAAGCACGGTGGCGTAGCTCAAGGGGATGAGGAACTTCGTGTGCGACAGGCCGACCTTCCTTGCCCAGTTCTTGATGATGGGGGCGAAGATGACCACGACAGGGGTGTTGTTGAGGAATGCCGAGAGTGCTGCTATCGTGGGCAGGAGGCGAGCATTGGCTTTGGTGGCTGTCGTCTGTTTGTTGGGCAGAAGACCGAGTATGATGCGCTCCAGGATGCCGCTCCTACGCACACCCTCGCTGACGAGGAAGAGCAAGGCAACGGTTATCATGCCCTTGTTCGAGAAGCCTTCAAGGCACTCCTTTGGCTGAAGGATGCCTGCACAAAGCATCATGACGACGCATGTGAACAGAATCAGTCCCGGCTTCAATCGGTCTGCAATAAGTGCCCAAATCATGAACACCAAGCAAAGGGCTACAAAAATTACACTAAAAGACACTTTTATTTACGATTAAAGTAATTTACGATTAAAGTAATTTACGATTAAAGTAATTTACTATTTACGATTTATTTACGATTTAACTATTTAACTATTTACTTTCCCCCCTCCTGTTTCCCCTCCTTTGGAGGGGTTAGGGGAGGCTGTTATTTCTAATTTACAATTTAACAATTTACAATGTACAATTGATTTACAATTTAGTAATTTAATTATTTACAGCGCGGCAGCAATTGCGAATTTTGAATTATGAATTAAGAATTAAGAATTATGAATTATGAATTGTGAATTATGAATTATTATTACCCAAACAACTCTCTTACAGCCTCTACCACTCTGCGGACTGGCACGAGTTCGATGTCATACTGCTTCGGGTTGAGCCCGTTCATGTTGTGCGAGGGGATGAGGATGCGTTTGAAGCCGAGCTTCTGGGCCTCCGTAATTCTCTGTTCTATTCGTGAGACAGGCCTTATCTCGCCGCTCAATCCAACCTCGCCAGCCATGCAGACATCACCCTCGATAGGCATGTCGCCGTTGCTGGAAAGCACAGCCGCTATCACGCTGAGGTCGATGGCGGGGTCGGTGACGCGCAGTCCGCCGGCTATGTTCAGGAAGACATCCTTCTGCGCCAACTTGAAGCCGACCCGCTTTTCCAGTACTGCCAAGAGCATGTTCAAGCGACGGCCATCGAAGCCAGTCGTGCTTCTCTGAGCGGTTCCGTAGGCTGCCGTGCTGACCAAAGCCTGCGTCTCTATCAGGAAAGGCCGCACACCTTCAATGGAGCAGGAGATGGCCACGCCCGAGAGCCCTTCGCGATTGTCTGTGAGGAGCAGTTCGCTTGGGTTGCTTACCTGCCGAAGCCCGTCGTGTCGCATTTCATAAATGCCTAACTCACTTGTGCTTCCGAAGCGATTCTTCATGCTTCGCAAGATGCGATAGAGGTGGTGCTGGTCGCCTTCGAACTGCAAGACGACATCCACGATATGCTCCAAGACCTTCGGTCCTGCCAGCGAGCCTTCCTTATTAATATGACCGATGAGCAGGATGGAAGTGCCGCCTGCCTTGGCATATCTGAGCAGAGCCGCCGCACATTCCCTAATCTGGGAGAGCGAGCCAGCCGATGACTCTACGGTTTCTGTCTGTATGGTTTGTATGGAGTCGATGACGACGAGGTCGGGCTGCATCTCCTCGATATGCTGGAAGATGGTTTCGAGCGAGGTCTCGCAAAGGACGTAGAGCCCCTCGTTCTTTGGTCCTAATCTGTCTGCTCTCAGCTTAATCTGCCTGGCACTTTCCTCGCCACTCACATAGAGAATGCGCCGTCCTTGCAGTTGAAGGACTGTTTGCAGGGTGAGTGTACTCTTTCCGATGCCCGGTTCACCGCCAAGCAGAACGAGGCTTCCCGGCACGAGGCCTCCGCCAAGCACGCGGTTCAGTTCGCCATCGTTCATGTCGATGCGAGGCTCAGCACCGGCTTCAATCTCGTGTAGAGGGACAACCCCCTCTCCGCTCCCTCTTTTGGGGAGTGCTTTCGATGCTGCAGACTTTGCAGATGGGGCCGCAACCTTCATCTCTTTCATCGTGCCCCAGCGATTGCAAGCAGGGCATTTGCCCATCCACTTCACGCTCTCTTGCCCGCAATAGTCGCAGACATATACCGTCTTATCTTTTGCCACCTTGACTATTTACGATTTAATCATTTACCATTTACTATTTATCTCCCTCCTCCTCGGGGGAGGGTCGGGGAGGGGGCTTTCATGCTCAACGATATCCTTTCCCTCTGCAAGTCCACTCCGACGACCCGAACCATGACTTGCTGCTGCACTTTCACCACGGTTGTAGGGTCTTTCACATAGTGGTCGGCAAGTTGCGAGACATGCACCAAGCCCTTGACATGCACGCCGATATCGACGAAAGCGCCAAAGTTCGTGATGTTCGTCACGATGCCTGGCAACACCATTCCCTCGCGAAGGTCGCCTATCTCATGAACCGTCGGGTCGAAGGCAAAGGCTTGCAAGGGCTGGCGAGGGTCGAGACCTGGCTTGTCGAGCTCGGTCATGATGTCTTTCAACGTAGGCAGTCCTACATCATTACTTACATATTGTTCGATGTTTATCTTGTCTCTCAATGCTTTATCAGACATCAGTTCTGCCACGGAACACTTTTGGTCGCGCGCCATTCGCTCCACCAACTCGTATCTCTCGGGGTGAACCGCGCTGTTGTCGAGCGGCTCTGTTCCGCCTTTTATGCGAAGGAAACCTGCTGATTGCTCGAAAGCTTTTGCACCGAGTCGTGGCACTTTCATCAACTCCTTTCGAGAGCGGAAAGGCCCGTTTTCACGTCGATAGCGAACGATATTCTGGGCAAGAGAAGGCCCGAGGCCGCTCACATAAGTCAGCAGCCACTGCGAAGCCGTATTGAGGTTCACGCCGACTCTGTTCACGCAGTTGACGACGGTCTCCTCAAGACTCTTCCTTAGGGCCGTCTGATTGACATCTTTCTGATACTGACCCACGCCGATGCTCGAGGGGTCTATCTTGACGAGTTCCGCCAGAGGGTCCATCAGGCGACGCCCTATGCTGACGGCTCCGCGGACGGTCACATCCTCGCCAGGAAACTCCTCGCGAGCAATCTCGCTGGCACTGTAGATGCTGGCGCCGTCCTCACTCACGCTATAAACCTCCACACCCTCAGGCAGGTCGAGGTGGCGCACGAAATCCTCCGTCTCACGGCCAGCCGTTCCGTTGCCGATACTGATGGCTTGCACGCCATACTTCTCGACAAGGTTCTGGATGGTCAGCATCGCCTTAACGCGCTCAGCACGAGGAGGGTGGGGGAAGATGACATCATGATGCAGGAGGTTGCCTTCCGCATCGAGGCAGACCACCTTGCAACCTGTCCGAAAACCCGGGTCAATCGCCATGACACGCTTTTGTCCGAGGGGAGAAGCCATGAGCAGTTGCTCCAGATTGCTAACGAAGACTCGGATGGCTTCCTCGTCGGCTTTCTGCTTGGACGAAGCACCAAACTCATTCGAGATGCTGGGTTCGAGGAGTCGCTTGTAACCGTCCTCGACGGCTTCCCTGACAGCCTGACTGCACTCGTTATTGCCTCTGACGAACTGACGGGCGATTCGTTCCATAGCCGGCTCATCGTCAACACAAATCGAGACACGCAGGATGCCTTCTGCCTCACCTCGCCGCATAGCCAGGAGGCGGTGGCTGGAGCAGCGCTTCAAGGGTTCTTGCCAGTCGAAGTAGTCGCGATAATTCTGCCCTTCTGCATCTTTGCCCTTGACGACTTTGCTCTGAATCTGAGCATGAATCGAGAAGGTCGTTCGCAGAGTCTGGCGGGCACGTTCGTCCTCGCTCACGCGTTCGGCTATGATGTCCTTTGCCCCCTGAAGAGCCTCTTCCTCGCTGAGTTTGGCTCCCACCTTGTCATTTCCAATTTTTAATTGTTCATTTTTAATTAACGCCTTTAATGGCATTGAGGGTTGTCGAAGGATGGCGTCGGCAAGCGGCTCCAGTCCCGCTTCTCGGGCAACCTGAGCACGCGTCCTGCGTTTCTGCTTGTATGGAAGGTAGATGTCTTCCAGAGTGGTCGCGTCCCAGCATTCCTCAATACGGCTTCGCAGTTCGGGCGTGAGCTTTCCCTGCGCCTCGATAGTCGTGAGAATGAACTCTTTGCGGTGTTCCAGCTCGTTCACGCTGTCGAGTTCTGCAGCCACTTGAGCCACCTCGATATCCGTCATGCCGCCCGTCGCCTCTTTGCGGTAGCGGCTGATGAAGGGCACTGTAGCCCCATCCTGCAGCAAATCCACGACCTGCTGCACATACTTCTCCTTGAGCCCCGTTCGCTCAGCTATCAGTTTGTAATTCATTTCGGTCACCTCTTTGAGGTGCAAAGGTACAAATAAGTGAGCGATTTTCCAAATTTATTTGAGAAAATCCGAACGAAGAAGTAGCTCGACAAGAAGTCAAGGTACAAATAAGTGAGCGATTTTCCAAATTTATTTGAGAAAATCCGCTTTCTCTTCGGCCGTTGACCTTTGGTACAAGCTGCCCGGCGAAACATAACTTCCGAAACTTGAATTATATGGATATTACATGGCAATTCGTGTTTAATCGTTAACATGTAATTATCACGTGAGTGCCTGCGAATGGCCATGAATAATATCTCTTGAAAATGCTTGTTGCGGTTGTTGCGGTTGTTACGGCTGATAAAGTCTTTTCTTGAAAACGGTTGACTTTGATTGAAGTGTAGGTTCATCATTTTTATTCTCATTTCTCCCACTCATTTCATTAAGGTATCCCATGCCATGCTTTTCATGTAAGTTGCGGCGAGCAGCAGACATCTGTTCCTTGATGCCGTAGGGACTTATGGTCACCACGTTATTAGCCCCAATTCGCTCATGCAACTCGTGGTTGTGATGGCGGTCTGTGCTGCCGTGATTGCGACCGCGATGACCTTCAGGTTTATTTCCCAGATTTTTCTGTTATTCATAGCAACTGATTTTTATTTTTTCACTTTTTCCCTTTTCTCTCGTCTGCCTATATTGAGCATTATGACTTGTCAAATTGGCCACTTTGACGTGTCAGGATTCCCTTTTTAGGCAGAGGTGGATTTTTAAGGGAATATTATAGCAGTTGGCATGATGGAAGCCTGAAAGGCTGGAAAGACTACAGGCGGGGGTGGAACCCCCGTAACCAGTACGAGCGGTAA
>CACXLY010000100.1 GCA_902768605.1 uncultured Bacteroidales bacterium | reverse complement strand
AAGGACGTCCGCCTGATTGAGGCTCGTCACTTGTGTGCCTGCCACATAGATGTTGTACTTGTTGACCTTCTGGATTGTTACCCAAGATGTTACGATGTCATTGCGGCGGCCTACGCAGATGGCGAGTTTGGTCAGGTTGAACGAAGCGCCTGCGGGCTGAGTTATCTCGAGCTGGTCGTTCAGGTTAAGAGTTGTGCATCCGAACGAACCATCGTCGCCCTTGGCGTTCACGACAGTCTCTTCGCCGCTGATGGTTGTGATGCCTGCTATGATGCCAATCAAGTCTCCCTCGGCCGATATCTGTGCACCATCAAGAATCTGCAATGCTTTAGGCTTATTGTTCCCTATAGCAAAGATGCCGTACATTGCAGTGATGGAGAGCGAGCCGGGGCCTTCGATGTAGCCTTTGTCCTTGAACCAGATGCCATGGCTTGTGCCATTCAGCGACCTTGTGCAGGTGATGGTGTTGCTGCCCTCGAGTTTGATGTGGAGTTCCTGCTCAGCCTCGATGCCGCTGCCGTCACCGCCGTCGATGCTGGCATCGGTGAGTGTCAAGGTCAGTGTCTCAGGGTCGTAGCTTACGGTGCCGTCGCCCAGAACGTCAGCCATGTTGTGGTTGGTGACCTTTATGCCTGCAACCTTAATGCCATAGTCCTCGGTGTACTGAATGGTTACCCATTCGTCCTTGATGACGTTGCCGTCGGCATCCTTTATCTCGCCATCGACATACTGAGCGCCTTCGGGTGATTCAATCTTGAGGCCATCATTGAGTGTGAGGCTTGTTGATGCGCGGAAGGTGCCACGGGCTTCAGGTTCGCACTTCATCCTTACGACAGTATTCTCGCCGCTGATGGTTGTCTCCTGTCCGTCGATGGCATAGCGCGTTGTGCCCTCGGCCGTTACCTGAGCTTCGTCGCTGATGAAGAGCTTCGACATGTGAGCATCGATGCCGTATTGTCCTTTCGCATAGAGCGAGCCGGGCCCTTGTATGAAGGCGGGCTTGGAGAACTCAAGACCCCGTGTCGTGCTGTTGATAGTGTTGTCGCCCAAGAGTTTAAGGTAGAGGGTCTTGCTTGCACTGATGCCGCTTGCCGAGCCAGCCTCGATGTTGGCATTCGTGAGGACGAGCGTGCCAGGGCCGCCATTGTACGCAGGCTCTTGGAAGACAACGGTCGTGTCGCCAAGCACAGCATGCTGGTTGGCATTGCTTATCCTTGTGTCTGCCACATAATAGTTATACTCGCGCAGCTTGCCGATGACGACTTCAACGTTTCTGATGGTATAGTGGCTTGCATTTATCAACGAATGGGCACCTTCCGGGAAGGAAGCTCTTTCGGGTGTAACGATGATGTTGTCGTCTTCAAGGACGAGGTTGCCTGCATAGAGAGGAGCGTAGGCTTTCTCGTTTGCCTTGATGCGAAGCTCTGCATCATTCTTGATATAGAGTGTGCCGGTGGCGATACGGATGTCATAATCTGGGTCGGCACTCTTTGCCACAACTCGTGCAGCACCTTCTATGCTGAGGCTTCCTCTTTCCATATAAATAGCCTTGCCTTCTGTGCTGACGATGTTTAGCTTCTCGCTGTACCAGTTGCTTTCCTTTGTCGTGATGGTAAGAGAACCACCAGAACCACTGGTGGAATAGGCGGCAAAGTAAATGCCTTTATCCTTAGAGATGATGTTGACAGGCTCTTGTCCAAGTTCAATGATGCGGGTTGCGTTGTTGCTGCCGAACTTAATGCCCATGCCGTCCTCGTTCACAATATCCACACCGTTTAGGCACAGCTTGCCTGTCGTGATGTCGAACCTTGCATAGCCGTCCTCGCAGTTCTTTGTTACGCCTGGCAGAACGGTCAGGTCGCCGGCATTGGCAGAAGTAACCATCGTGCCGCCAAGTTCTATGTCGCAGATGATGTTGCCCTCATCGTCGAGACCAGCCACATAGGCTTTCCAGCCTTTGTTCCTTGCAATGTCTGCCTGCTCTTGTGTGCAGACGTTGTCGTTTGTTGGACTACCGCTGATGTCGATGCTGTGGGTGGAGCCTGTTCTGCCTGTTACGTCGGGCAGGCTTTCCAATGTCTCGGTCATAAACGCGTCAATGCGATTCCTAACGAGCCTTACCACTTCCAGATCATCGCTGCAATGGGAGAAGTCGATGTAGGTGAGCAGATTGTCGCAGCAATCCAGACAGGTATGGACGCCTTGGGGAAGGTCAAGCCGAGTCAGTTGGTTCTGTGAGCAGAAAAGCCTCATCAGTCTATTGCACTCCTTCTCTTTTGTAACGTTGAGGCTTGTCAGTTGGTTGCGGTCGCATTCAAGTCTTACAAGCCGGGAGAGCTTCGAGACATCCAATGACGTGAGATTGTTGTCGGTGCATTTGAGTATCAGCAGCAAAGGGAAGTGCTCGATGCCTTTGAGCGACGAGAGGCCTTTGTCGCTCACGTCAAATTGATCTGTGTCTGCTTCCACTTGGTATGCGAGTAGTCCGTCATTGTTCTTGTCGAACTCCTCGCTGACATAGCTGCGGAAGATGTCATCGGGGAAGTTTGTCTCGTTGATTTCAACGTAGTCGGTTATCGTGACTTGTTTCGCTGTGGTGTTGCCGGTAAGGAAGTTCTGTGTGCCATTGTTGTAGTATGTGTCGGTTGCGTACATTGTCTTTCCGACCATTCTGAAGTCCATCAAGTCCTTGGCGGCGGCAGTGAAGCCTGTAAGGCTCAAATAGCTGTTCTGCACACCAAGCAATGCAAAGTCCTTTATACAATGCTCCCCTCGTGCCCATACGGAAGCATCTTCTATGACAAGCCTTTCTGTTTTCGTGGTGCCCACAAAGACACTGCTTTCAGCATTGGCTTGTTTTGTAGTAACATGGATGCTAATGTCTTCTATCAGCAGCGTTGCACCGTTGCTGACAGTGATTGCATCTTCATAGCCGCTCTCGATTTCCTGTTCGTGGCCGAACCTGCCACTCGCACATTTGATTGTGGTGTTGGCATTGAGGCGAACGGGAGAGGCTGATTGTGCGGAGAGGTAATTCTCTTTTTCAAACACGATGGTCAAGCCGTCGCAACTCTCGTTCAGGATGGCAAGGTTGCCGTTGCCTGTGCGCTCAATCCTACAACTGTGCAAGGTGAGTGTCTTCGTTGAGGGGTCGTAGCGTACCCAATTGGGGTCGCCAAGCAAATCGTATCGTTTGATGCTGCTGCCAGTGATGTTGTTGCAGTTGTCGGACGTGACGCTGACGCCGCCGACCTTGATGCCGTAGTACTCGGCAAGCGCTGCCTGAGGCATCAATGCCAGCAGCAGTAAGACAGAAAGAAGCTTTCCGAAGAAGTTAGCTCGCTATGCTCGCTTGGGGAAGTTCTCACATGCTCTAGCAGTAAGGCGCGCTTTTAATGCGCGGAGAAAGGACAATAGCTTTTGTAGCCGAATACGGGGCTGAATGCAAACCGCATCCCAAGGTATCGTCCTTTAACTTCTTTAACTTCTTTAACTTCATTAACTCCCGAAAGTTGAATACATTATATAATTAATTTATGTTTCGCAAGTGATATTCCTTTTGTAGTTAAGTAGTTTTTGCTTGGTTTCAGTCCACAAAGATACGAAGAAATATCGGATTAACAAGGGTGTGTAGGCAATTTTTGCAAGTTAAAATGTTAGGATATACGTTAACATTCACTCAGGTTTGCGTGCTTTGTTGATTGCTTCGTCGCCATGCAGCAATTGCTTTGTCGCGATGCAGCAATTGCTGCATGGCGATGCAGCAACGAAAAAGACGTGTCGGGTTTTGCAACGAGACACGTCGTGATGGCCGTTTCAAAAGTTTAAACGGTGTTCCTCTTCAGATTCGGTTCTGCTCTTTCCCTTGCAGGAAGGCGGCGACGTTGCTGGTCGCGATGTCGATGAGGCGACGCCGCGCGGCCCCACTTGCCCAGGCGATGTGGGGCGTGATAAAGCATCGGGGAGCCGAAATGAGCGGACTCCCGTTTCGGGGCGGCTCGTCGGTCAGGACATCGACACCTACGGCATAGAGCTTTCCGACGGTAAGTGCCTCGCTGACAGCCGCTTCATCGAGCAGAGGGCCTCTGCCCGTGTTGATGAGGATGGCAGTAGGCTTCATCAGGTCCAGGCGCTCGCGATTGACGAGGTGGCGGGTCTCGTCGGTCAGCGGACAATGCAGACTCACGACGTCCGACTCGCTGAAAAGTTGTTCATAACCAGAGGCTTTGCGTATCCCCATGCGGCTCAGTTCCTCTTCCGACTTGCTGCTGACGGCCATGACCTGCATGCCGAGGGCTTGAGCCATTCGCGCCACTTGCCGCCCGATGTTGCCGAGCCCGACGATGCCAAATGTGAGGCCGTCGAGCTCGATGAGGGAAGACTTAGAGAACGAAAAGTCAAGACTTGTCTCCCATTCGCCATTTCTGACCGCTGCAGCGTGGAGCGCGACCTGGTTCGTGATGTTCAGGAGGTGCGCCATTACCATCTGGGCGACCGACATCGTGCTGTAGGCGGGGATGTTCGTCACGGCGATGCCGCGGCGATGGGCTTCCGCGATGTCCACCACGTTGTAGCCCGTCGCCAGAACACCTATGTAGCGCAGGTCGGGTAGGGCAGCCATCGCCTCGGCGTTGATGACGACCTTGTTCGTCAGCAGCACTTCGGCTCCCTTGGCGCGGCTCAACAAGTCCTCCGGCGCCGTGCGCTCATAGACACGGAGCTCGCCGAACTGTTTGAGTCCGTCCCACGACAAATCGCCCGGGTTGGCAGTGAAACCATCTAAAATGACGACTTTCATAGTTCTTTCTTATACAACGGATTATACGGATTTAACGGATTGGATTTTATTTTTTAGACCACGAATTGCACGAATTACACGAATTAAATAATCCGTTTAATCCGTTAAATCTGTGGTTTTTATTATATCAATTCGCGTAATTCGCGTAATTCGTGGTTGCATAAATCATTGTTTCTTGAATCGTTTGGAGAGTCCAATTGCGCCTGTCGGGCAGACGAGGCGGCAGAGGTGACAGCCGACGCACTTCTGGCCGACGATGTGCGGCTTCCTTTCTGTCAGGTCGAAGGTGATGGCCTGATGTCCGCCGTCGGTACACGAGATGTGGCAGCGGCCGCAACCCATGCACTTCTCGCGGTCAATCTTCGGCAACACCATCGTGTCTCTGTCGAGCTCCGAGGGCTGGACGAACGAGGGCAGTTGTTCGCCGACAAGGTCTTCGAGGGTCAGCGTCTTGCCTGCCGCGAGCGAACGCTCCGTGAGGTAGGTCTGCATGCCAAGGATGAGGTCGTCGATGATGCGGTAACCATACTCCATGACCGCCGTGCAGACCTGCACGTTGCGACAGCCTATCTGAATGTACTCCAACGCGTCGCGCCACGTCTCGATACCGCCTATGCCGCTCAGTTCCAAGCCCTTCATGATGCTGTTCTGCGCCAGTTCGAGGATGAAACGTTGTGCGATGGGCTTCACGGCACGGCCTGAGTAGCCCGACACCGTCTTCTTGTCGTTGACCTCGGCTTCGGGCGAGAAGGTGACGCTCTTGATAGTGTTGATGGCCGATATGGCGTCGGCGCCCGCGAAGTACGCGCCCAGGGCAGGCTCCTTCATGTGCGTGATGTTCGGCGTCATCTTCGGGATGACGGGTATCTTCACGTTTTGCTTGACGTAGGCGGTGTAGGCCGTGACGAGTTCGTGGTCCTGTCCCACGTCGCTCCCCATGCCGGCCAGTCGCATCTGGGGGCATGAGAAGTTCAGCTCCACGGCATCGCATCCGGCAAACTCCGCCATCCGGGCGAGCTCGATCCACTCTTCCTCGAACTGCCCCATGATGCTGGCCACGACGACCTTCTTCGGGTAGTTCTGCTTCAGACGTTTCAGAATGTCGAAGTCCACCTCATAAGGGTTCTCGCTCAGCTGCTCCATATTGCGGAAGCCGGCAAACGAAGTGCCCTCCTTCATGGCATCAAATCGCGGCGATACCTCGCGGATTTCCTGCTTGCAGATGGTCTTGTAGAAGACGCCAGCCCAACCCATGTCGAAGGCTCGCGCCACCATTTCGTAGTTCGTACAAATGGCTGACGAGGCGAGGAAGAAAGGGTTCTCGCATCGTATGCCGCAGAAAGTGATGGCGAGGGAAGGGGCGGCGGCGTCTGTTGGGCAGGCCGTGTCTGTTGCGATGGCATCGCAACAGACGGGACGCAGCAGCTCACGGATGCGGATGGGCTGGTCGTAATGGATGCAAGCCCGTTCTGCGCGCTCGAGGTCGGCATCAGAGCAGTCCGCAATCCACCTGCCGGCATTCTTGATGTTATCAAAACGTATGGCCCGAATGGCACGGGCAGGGTCGCCTTTGATGCAGGCTATCGTGCAGGGAGCATCTTCGCACAGGAGGCAACGTGCAGCCTCTTCCTTGATGTGTAGCATAAGTGTTGTCGTTTTATATTCTTCGAATAGTGAGTGGGATGGCTTCCGTGTGGGATTGGCAGAACGTGGCGGCGTCGGCGATGACGAGTGCCAGGTAGCCTCCGCCGCCTGCGCCCGGCATCTTCCAGGCAAAGACGTCGTCCATGGCAGAATAGCGGTCGATGTAGTCCTCGACGCCGGGCTGTATCATGGCTGGGAACATGGCGACCTGCGCCTCGAATGAAGCTTTGTAGGCCGAGGCGAAGGCTTGCAGGTCGCATCGCATGATGGCGTCCCAGCAGTCGTCGGCCGCCTTGGCCAGCGCCTTGACCTTCGGCTCCGTGATATCCTTGCCTTCGACCACCGAACAACCTGGCCTGCGGGGAAACATCGGCACGAGGCAGAGGTGGCTCTCCAGCCAGCTGAGCACTTTCTCCTCGTTGCATTGCTCAATCTTATCAGGCCAATAGCGCGCGTCGTAATGATGTCGGCAAAGGCCCGGCACGCAGATACCGATGGCGTCCTGTGCTCCGGAGATGATGCCGTCGCTTCGCTCGGGGTCGTTCTCGAAGCAGAAGACGAGCTTGGCCAGCATCTCGGGGTCCATGTCGGGCAGCTTCACGGGCCATATCCTCTGTATCTGCTTGCGCGTGGAGGTCGAGAGGCCGCACCGCTCCCTGACCTCAAAGTCCGGCACGAGCGAGATGGTAAGGGCCCAGCCTGGTGAGAAACAGCTGACGTAGGGCTGGTCAATCCACGTCCCCGCCAGGTCGAGGCGGGTCGGTATTTCGCATATCTGCGCCTTCAGCCCTGTACTCGAGCGCGCATCGAGCCCGTCGGCCGGTGTCCGCTCAAGCACGATGTACTCTATCCCGTGCTCCTCGCAGAACCGACGCTTCTCTTCGCTCGAGCCGTCGGCATTCACCACGAAGCGGTCCGGCTTGAGCATCTCCACCGTCGGCACGAAGTCCATCACGCCGCTGCCCTTGTTGATGAAGGCCTCCTTGACATAACGTATGCTCTGCACCATGAAGAGGCGTTCCCGCTCGGGATAGAGCGTCTTGTGGTTCTTATACTTCAGTATCGTCGCATCCGACCCGATGCCGACGTACAGGTCACCATACTGGGCGGCCTGCCTGAAGAATTCTATGTGCCCGCTATGCAATAAATCATAGCAGCCGCTGACAAAGACCTTTTTCATTTAATTCATAATTATTAATTCATCATTCATAATGTAAGAGGGTGTCTAAGGCGTAGCCTATTATGAATTATGAATTGTGAATTGAGAATATACTGTAAATGAGTACCACGACGAAGCAGACGAGTGGCACGACGTACGACACCGAGATGCCGAACGCATCACTAACCATGCCCTGGAGCGGCGTGAGGAGGGCGCCTCCGAGTATCGCCATGATGAGGCCCGAGGCACCAATCTTCGCGTCGTCCCCTACGCCTTCGAGGGCAATGCCATAGATGGTGGGGAACTGCAGGGACATGAAGAAACTGATGAGGACAAGTGCCACGACGGCCAACATGCCGCTTCCGCTCATCACTATCACGATGAGACAGAGCACGATGTCGAATGCTGCGGCCCAGGCCATCAGCTTTGCCGGGCGGAAGAACTTCATCAGCCAAGTGAAGAAGAAACGCGCCACGCAGAAGCAGATGATGCTGGCCAGGTAGTAGGTCGCCGCGTCTTTCTCCACGATGCCTAACTCCTGCATTACCAGTCTGATAGTGAACGACCAGACGCATATCTGCGCGCCGACGTAGAAGAATTGTGCCACGACGCCCCAGACATAGCGTCTGTTGCGCAGGAGCCGTCCGAAGGAAGCGCTCACGCTACCTTGTCCCGAGTCCTTTCCGGCAGGCATCTTCGAGAACATCATCACGACCATGATGGCGATGAGTACAAAGCCGAGGCCCATGTACGTCTCTGAGATGCTGCCCAGCGATATGTCTTTCAGGATGAATTGCTTGCTGAGCATGATGCCCGTGATGCTGCCTATCGGATTGAACGACTGCGCGATGTTGAGCCTGCGGGTCGCCGTTTCGGGCGCTCCCATAGAGAGGATGTAGGGATTTGCCGTCGTCTCCAGCACGGAGCATCCGCCTGCAAGGATGTAGATGGCAACAAGATAGAACGGATAGCTCTCGGCGAGGGCGGCGGGATAGAACAGCATCGCGCCTCCCGCATAGAGCAGAAGACCCAGGATGATGCCGGCTTTGTAGGAAACTTTCCGTATGAAAAGGGCTGCCGGCAAAGCAAAGCAGAAGTAGGAGCCATAGAAGGCAAACTGGATGAGTGACGTCTCGGCATCGCTCATCTGCATCACTTTCTTGAAGGCCGCCAGCAGGGTGTCGGTCATGTTATTCGCCAATCCCCACAGCAGGAAGAGTATAGAGACCAGCGCAAACGGCAAGAGGTATCGTCTTTCAAGAGTTTTCATGTTCAATTCATAATGCTTAATTCATAATTCATAATTGATTCTCCCCTTAGAGGGGGAGTTAGAGGGGGTCTAATATAAATAGAACATCCGCTCCATCATCTGCCATTTCTCGTCGCTTGTGGCATCAGGGCTGCACCCTTGGAACTGGCTGACGAAGGCTTCCCATTCAGCCTGGCGGGGTAGGGTGGCGAGTCGCGCCATCGCCTGGTCCCAGTCGAAATCGGCCGGGGCATCCACTATCATGACAAGCGTGTTGCCCAGGATGTAGATTTCCATCTCGAGGATGCCGACCTCGCGAATGCCGTCGCGAACCTCTTTCCAGTTATATTCCTGCGAATGCCACTTGATGTACTCGCGCCTGGCCTCTTCGTCGGAACGGAGCGTCAGCGTCTGCACGAACCGCTTCGTCCTGCCTTGATGCTGCTTCTGTAAGTAACCGTCCATAAAAACATTTAACCATTTAATCATTTACCATTTACCATTTTCCCTCCCCAAAGCGGGAATACTGGAGAGTTAGACGCTATTGGTAACTGCTCCCCTCCATAGAGGGAGGGGTTTGGGGGTGGGTCTGGTGTATCTGCAACTGCGGGAACGGGAACCCGATGCCTTGCTTGTTGAACTCCGTATAGATACGCTCGTTCATGTCGAAGAAGACGTTCCAGTACTCGGGAGCAGTCGTCCAGACACGAAGCACGAAGTCCACGCTGCTGTCTGCCAGCTCCTTGACGGCGATGAAAGGCGCTGGGTCAGCCACGATGCGCTTATCCTGCTGCACGAGCTCCAGCGTGACTCGCTTCACCTTATCAACCTCACTACCGTACTCCACACTTATCGTGAAATCGACTCGACGCAACTCGTTCTTGCTGAAATTCGTGATGTTGCCGCTCGAGAGCGCACCATTCGGGACGAAAAGCTCTTTGTTGTCGGTCGTGGTCAGTATCGTGTGGAAGATTTGGATGGCTTTTACGACGCCGCTCACGCCTTGAGCCTCGATGAAATCACCTACTTTGAAAGGCTTCAGAAAGAGCAGGATGATGCCCCCCGCCAGGTTCTGCAAGTTGCCACTCAGCGCCATGCCTACCGCCAGGCCGGCAGATGCCAGCAGGGCAGCAAGGCTCGTCGTGTTCACGCCAAGCGTCCCCACCACCATGATGACAAGCAGAATGATGAGGGTGATGTTGACAAAACTCTTCAGGAACGACTGCACCGTCGGCTCCACATTACGGCGTTCCAGCATCCTGGCAACGAACTTGTTGATGAACTTGATGGCATAGCGGCCCACTATGAAAATGACAATCGCCAGCAGCAGACTCTTCCCGGCCTCCATACCCATAGAGATGGCTTGATGAATCAACTGGTCCACCTCGCCGTTCTTCGCAGCCTCAATCACACTTTTTCCCGCCTCCAAAGGCGTCGCTTCAAGTAAATGCATCATATTTCTATTGTTTTGTAAGATATTTCAGGGCAAAGATACGACTTTTTTCTCACATACACAATTCCGCCGCAAAAAAAGCATCTTGATTAATCACTAATGTGTCGTTTGTAAACGTCCCATTTCTTCCCATCCTTCCCATCAGCCCCATTAGCCCTATTAGGCTCATTAGCCTCATTCTTCCCCATTCCCCCTGCCTCCGTTCCTTGCTCTTTTCCGCAAGGAATTCCTCGCGCGCGTATAATAATATATATAATGTATACAATATGAAAATGCATCTTTTTTTGAAAAAAGTCTCGAAAAGTTTTGCCAGTTCCAGGAAAAAGCGTACCTTTGCACCCGCAAATGAGAGATGACCGCCTCTCTGACGGGGTGGCAGACCTTTGATGCGCTCTCCCTGAGAGCATGCTCTTTGAAA